>JBILXT010000031.1:0-34696 GCA_044378235.1 Planctomycetaceae bacterium | reverse complement strand
CCCATTGCTGAGCTTCGTGACGAAATTCTTCCGGCACGGCTTCATCGTTCTGAAGAAAGTACAACAGTCCGACCTGATCTCGCATGTGTTCAGCGTAAATCTGCTGTCGTTCGGTCGCTGTTCCGTTCGGCCAATTCAGATTTTGTCCAGGCAATGAAAGACGCACGAGTCCACCGGAGACATCGTTGATGTCATACTTACCATTCGGTAATGGCGGCTGATGAGCTTTGAAGATGCATCGTCGAGGATAATCGAAGATCTTATTGATCTGGCCGGATTCGAGAGCCACGAGAACGTCGGCGAAGTCTTCACGTCGATATCCCGCAGGTGCCTGTGGGGCGATTCGGTTCGTGGGATCCTGGGTCATAATGAAACGGAAATTGTAAGCCTGCAACTGGTCGTCGGGTTCCTCTGGAGCCAGTGTTTCGCCGTACTCGCCCTGCCCTTCTCGTCCGGCTCGCCATGGTACTCCGGCCATGGCCATCAGATCGCCTTCGTAGGATGCATCGATCACGACTTGAGCGTTGGTCGTGACTTCAGCACCATTGGCATCAGCGAATGTCACTGATCGAATGCGAGATCCGGCAGAGTTCATTTCAACAGACTTTAATACATGTTGATGCAGGACTCTGATCTTCGGCCACTCCGCCAACATCTGCTCGAAGACGGCAAGATTGACTTTGGGCTCTGCGAAAACACCTCCATCGCAGTCCTTCAGTTGTTGTGAGTCCGGGCCATAAGTTGTTTCGTAGTGTTTCTGCACTCGCAGAGCGAAATCAAGAAATGCACCGGAAAGGCTTTCGCATGAATGAAAGTCGGTATGCGACAGCCCGCTTGTGACCAGACCACCGATGCGATTCGTGGGCTCAACCAGCAGGACCTCGTGTCCCTCTGTGGCCGCCGCGACTGCCGTGGAGATTCCCGCTGGCGTGGCCCCGTAGATCAGGACCTCTGTTTTTGCCAGAGGCTGAGCAAAACAGACCGACAAATTCAGAATGAGCAAAAAGAATGAAGTAACACACGCCGTTTTGGGAAAACTCAGTGCTGACGATTGAGTTTGTTCCGCATGACCATCCATTTGCAGCCTCTTGCGTCAGTGGGTGTAAAGAGCTCTGGCAATGACGTTTCTGGCAATTCGAGGTTTGGGCACCTTTCCTCCGAACCAAATACGGATATCTTCCTGCAGCCCGATGCCATGCATGAAGTTGTAGAGCGCTTTATTAAGTGCCTGCCCCAGAGTGTCATGATCGACGCCGGTTGGGTCAATGAAGCCGATGTCGTTTTTGGCGAACGTCACCGGGGGAAGAGGAATCAGCGTGACTCCATATTCCTCCGGGTTCTTTCCGACTGGCGAATGAACGGTGCAGGTAAATCGGTGGAAGAAGCCGCTCTGGATGCATCCTTCTTCAAATAATTGGCGAACATACTCCAATGCGTCAACGGTATCCTGCACTGTCTGAGTTGGAAAACCATACATCAGATACGCATGCACCAGAATTCCGGCATCGCTAAATCCGCGAGTGACGCGAGCAACCTGCTCAACAGAGACACCCTTCTTCATCAGATTCAAAAGTCGATCTGAAGCGACTTCAAGGCCTCCGGAGATAGCGATGCAGCCACTGTCGGCCAATAGCTGGCAAAGCTCCGTAGTAAAAGACTTTTCGAATCGAATATTGCCCCACCACGAAATAGAAACTTTGCGGCGCAGCAATTCTTCGGCAAGTGCCTTCAGCCCTTTGGGAGGAGCGGCTTCGTCGACAAAGTGAAAACCGGTCTGACCTGTTTCGGCAACGATCGTCTCAATCCGATCGACGAGGGTCTCTGCGGCCGCTGTGTCGTAGCGCGAAATATAGTCGAGAGTGACGTCACAAAAGCTGCACTTCTTCCAATAGCACCCATGAGCGATGGTGAGTTTGTTCCAGCGGCCATCGGACCACAATCGATGCATCGGGTTCAGCATATCGAGCGTTGAAAGGTAACGGTCGATGGGAAGGCCATCCCAGGTCGGAGTGCCGACTTCCGCGAAGGGCACATCTGGTTCGGCGTAGTTGACGTAGCGGACTTTGGCAGGCTCGGCCTCGTTGTCTGTACTGCGCATGAAAGTACGAACGAGTTGACTTGCAGGACGTTGGCCCTGAAGAAAGGCCAGTAACGCAAGCAGAGGACGTTCGCCATCATCAAGGGTCACGAAGTCGAAATAGTCGAAGACGCGCGGTTCGGATAATTCACGAAGCTCTGTGTTGGCGAATCCGCCGCCTAAAGCTGTCCGGACTGTGGGGGAGTGTGATCGAATGGCCTGTGCGATACGGAAAGCCGCGTAGACAGTTCCCGGAAAAGGAACGGTGATCAGCACAAGATCCGGCCGGTGCCGATCGATTGCCTGCCGTGTCAGGTCCCGCAGAAACTCATCGACAAGATTCAGAGGGGCAGCCAAGGCTGCTGCCAGAGGATCGAACGTGGGTTGACTCTGGGCCAGCGATTCGGCATAACGGACAAATTCGAATCGGGGATCAATGGCTTCACGCAGGACATCTGCCAGATCACTTAGATAAAGAGTTGCGAAGTGGCGAGCTCGATCCTGAACTCCCAGCATTCCGAACGCCCATGCCATTGGATCGTCGCTAAACTCCTCATCCGCTACGTAGACATCAAGTGAATCGAAGCGAGATCCCTCTGGCAGGAAGTGGCGACTGGCGATGCGATGGGCGAGCGTGGAATCTTTCCCCTGCAGGAAAGCGATTGTCCGATCGATCGTCGAATGATACTGATCGAACTGCAGAAGAAATCGATTAACGCCGGGAGTTCGCATCTGCTCATCAATGAGCAGACTGCGTTCGCGAATGGAGGTTAATCCGTCTGACGACAGCAGCCTCAGCACGAGAGCCAGGGCCAGATCTTCCTGTGTGGCGTGTATACCCTGTGAACGCAGAAACCCCGTCAGGTAGGCAGTTGACGGATACGGCGTGTTAAGCTGCGTCATCGGCGGAATGACAGACAGCACTCGCACTGATGACAAAGCCATGCCTAGATCATGTCCAGCTTACGGTGTCGTCGTGAAGGAGGTTTTGCGCATTCGGCACAGATGCCATGCACTTCCAGGCGATGTCCACTCATGCGAAAGCCATGGTCCGCAGCAACGCGTTCCAGGACGGCTGAGATTTCCTCGTTGCGAAACTCCACAAGCTGCTGGCACTTTTCGCAGATAAAATGGTCGTGCTGAGGATATCCATAGTCGTGTTCGTAAACTTCACGATCATTGGAGCGCGCGACTTTACGAATCAGTCCTGCCTCTTCGAGCGAACTGATGGTCCGATAAATTGTCGCTCGGCTGACGCGTCCACCATCTCGTCGGGGCTGGGTCAGTCGTGCGACGATCTGATCGGAATCGAAATGCTCATGCTCAGCGAAGATCTCGCGAACGATCGTTTCGCGTTCCTGTGTCAGCCGTTTTCCCTGCGTTGCCAGGTACTCACGAAACTTTTCCACAGGCGACGCTGCGACTTCCTGACGATCGAACTCGTTGACAGCCAGATCACTCACTTTGAACCTCAGACAAAACGCCGAACCGAGACACCGACCTGAGCTTTCCAGTAGGATAAGTTCAGATGGTTGGGCCATGCGGTATTGGGATTTCACACAGCAATCGGATTCAGTTTGGCGAGGATTCTGCGAAATGTCACTCGCGATGCCCAAGAAGAGGCTCTTTTCTGAAAAGCCGTTCTTCCACAGCACCCAAAATTCGGTCAAACCGCGGAATCTTCGTCTTCGAGGCTCTTCAACATGCGGGAAAGTGCTTTTTCGAGGATGTCGTCGGAGTCATAGTCGCCCCGGCTCACTGCGGCCTTTATTGTATCCAGCCGTTCTTTTCGGAGTTGCTCGACTTCGTCCTGAGACAACGGGTTCTCGGTTTCGCAATTGACTGGGCGTTGCGGAGGCATTACCGCGGTCAGGTCGGGTTCTGAGGCATCAGCAGGTTGTTTCTGAGAGGTACTCATCGAAGGTATAACGAAACAGGCTGGCAAAAAACAAACCCCAGTTGCATCAAGGATGCACAGAAATTATCCATCTGGATGGAGCCGAAAGAGTTGCCCTATCCTATTCAGGCCACTACCGGAGGTCTAGGCCCCAATTTCGCCGATGACGTATCTCCAATGTGGACTGCAGCTTTCGTCGAGGCGACTCGGCACCCCTCCGCCCTCGACACCGGAAAAGCTTAGTTCGGCCGTGATCTCAGGTACAGCTCTTTCATCAACAAGTCGATGGCTTTTCCGCGTGCCTTAATGGCACGATCAAGTTTCTGCGCTTGCTGCGACTGAACTGCCTGGCGGTTGAGGTTTGTCAACTCCTCAAAATCGACCTTCCAACCGCTGTCTCTGGCAGCCTGTACGAGATCGCTTTGAACTTCAGCAAGATTCGAAAGCAGGTCTTCTGACAATTCTGAGTTGATGACTCGATAAGGCGATGTTGGCAGGAATGCAGAACGAGAAATGCTTGAGGAGTCCGGCATCACATGTTTACGTCGTTGCGGTTCTGCAGGTTGTTCTGTTGCATCGGGAGGACTGAGTTGGGGAAGAGGATCGACTTCTTCCCCTGTTGAAACCAAGGTTGCCTCATTTTTTGATAATCGACGGCTGATCAGCCACGCAAACACAGAGGCTGCAACGAGAACCGCAGCTGCTGCATTGTTCTGGATGAAAGCAAGGCCGATGCCGGAAACAAGGCAGATGACAGCGGCGATGGCTAACAGTGTTTTCCAAAGTGCCGCTGAGTGCACAGACGCCATTTCCGCAGTCCGTACTTGTAAGACCGGCATGGACCCGGAAACAGTCTCTCCAGTGGCAGACTGGGGATAGCTATCAATACCGATGACTACAACCGTGCTGTTGTCGGATCCACCGCGGCAGTTCGCCAGATTGATGAGCAGTCTGGAGGATTCCGTCGGCGGCATTGAGCCAACAATCTGGCCAATCTCTGTATCACTGACATGATTAGTCAGGCCGTCTGAACAGAGCAGGAACAGATCGCCCGCTTCAACCGAAAACGGCCCTTCGATATCAACTTGCACATGAGGGTCAGGGCCAAGGCATCGAGTAATCACATTGCGCGGATGAAAAAGCTCCACGTTCTCCGGCGTGGCTCGTCCCAGTCGAATCATTTCCCACTGGAGGCTATGATCGAATGTTAGTTGCTCAATACGCCCGCTGCGAACACGATAGACTCGACTATCGCCGACATGACCAACCAGAGCACCTCGTTCGGAAAGACTGAGAACGCTGCAGGTTGTCCCCATTCCCTCAAACTCACGGTTCTCCCGGCCTCGATCATTGATGGCTTTGTTGGCCGCAACGATCGCTTCGCGCATTCGACTTTCGACGGTGAGGGCATCGTTGTTTTTGAAGTAGGCGTGTGGGAGCGTATCAATCGCGATGCGACTGGCGAGGTCACCTACAGCGTGTCCTCCCATACCATCTGCCACAACGAACAGGTGACCGCAGCGGTTCCACTCGTCCGCGTCGTTGCACATTCGAACCTGCAACGAATCCTGATTCATGGCGCGCCGCATCCCTTTGTCCGTGCGCGACGCATATTGAACGGATGGAGGTGACGACATGGAAGACTACTTGGAAGCCAATCGCGGTGACACGAAATCTCTGAGCGCCGAAAAGGCCCGATTTGCAGGATTCCGGGCCTCGGCTCAAGCTGAGGAAGCAGAGTGTACAGTCAGGGGGGATACTGACTAGTCAACGGCGGGAAATCGTTGGTTCCGCCTGTCTTCGGGAAAGGCGATTTCCGAACATTCCGCCATACGTGGGGGCAACGTTTATGGCTTGGACTGACCCGCGCAAAGGCGTTTGAAAGCAATCTTCGTCTGGGGGATCTTTCGATTCCACCCCATGAAGGGGCCGCGGTAATCGCTCGGGGCTGATCCGTCTTCAGGGAAAATGAAGCGGATTTTGGCTCCTCGAGGCACTGAAATGGCCGCTTTCGTGTAGAGTTCAGGCTTCGTCATTCATGGGCGTTCTGAAGCGAAGTGCGAAGAAAACGCGTCTCAGCCGATCAGCGTTAATGGGACCTGCCTGTTGCACTGAAGATTTTGATGTAATTGATCCAGATTCGCGGCGGCGTCCCGATCAATCCGCGATTCAACTCAGTTGAGACAATGCGACGCCTCGAGTCTGAATGGCATCAGTTTTCTGACATCAAAGATTCTGCTGGCTCAAAGTAGGTTTGAGCAGCAAAGCGATTTCGCTCCTGAAGTTCCTGGTCGGCCAGGACAGAGATGCGAACCATTTCTGCCGTACTGTTCACTCCCAGTTTGCGAGCTGCGTTGGCACGATGTTTTTCGATCGTCTTCACGCTGATCTGCAGTTCCTGAGCAATGCTCTTGTTGGCAAGGCCATTGGAGACAAGCTGCACCACCTGAAGCTCTCGGCGAGACAGGCGTCGGATCTGCTGTCTGGCTGCGTCACGTCGTGACATCCATGTTCGGAACGCGACTTCGTCAGAAACCGGTGCTGAAAATGAACCGGATGTCATTGATGGTGCAACTGACTGGATCATCGCTGCGTCTCCAATTTTCTTCTATTGGCCGTAGTGCTCTAGCTTCAGAACTTTGCTGAGCCTGAGCCAGTTTTATGACTTGAGTTACAGTTTCTATTCGGGTGGACGAACGGTTGTTTATCAACTCCAACCCGAGCAAGTACCCCTATTACCCGTGTTGCGGGCAGTTCCTGTGGGTGTTTCCAGGTAGATTCGCCATGAGTCGAAGTCCGGTCCTGTGATCTGAGGAACTGTGCCCTCACTTGCGTGAAATTCCCCGTGGGAACGCGCCTTACTGCAAGGAGGATGCAAACACTCCGGTCATGATGGTTCCCCCGCGGAGGGGAAACCCGTAGTTGAGTACAGCTGCCGGCTGCAAATCGTTCACCGCGGAGTTGTTCTTCGCGGCACGGCTCGATCAATGCTTCGGCCAACCTTTGTCGAATTGCTGATGCATTTGTCTCTGAACAGGAGAGCGGTCCTTCTCCTGAAGCATTCCGCGAAAGTCAGCATTGTGGCCCACTGAAGTGTTACCCCTGACGAAGCAGAGAGAAACCACGCAACAGGTAGACGAATCCACTCCAGACGGTGATCGCTACGGCAATCCACAAGAGAACATCTCGGACAGCTGGCAACCACGTCCACGGAAGATCTGAGGAGAGAGACAATAGGCTGGCTGTGACCGCTACACACTGAACGGACATCTTGAGTTTGCCGGACAGGCTGGCAGAAAAGTCTTTGCCCTCTTTCTCCAGGATTCCACGCAGGCTGGAGACGAACATTTCACGTCCGATGATGATAATGACCATCCACGCGTTGACGCCTGATCCCGGCGTCCCCTGCTTCTCCAGGAGAAAAACAAAGGTTCCGCAAACGATGACCTTGTCCACGAACGGGTCGAGGATGCGCCCCAGAACTGTTATTTGTTTGTACTTGCGAGCCAGATAGCCATCGAGTGCGTCGGTCGACGCGGCGAAGACAAACAGTGCTGCGGCTGAGATCCACCATTCGCCAGCGGTGATCATCGAGAACAGAACTATCGACAAAAGCAGCCTCGTTGCCGTTACAAAGTTCGGCATGTTGAGCGATTCACGCCCAATGACCGCTCCCCGTTTCGGCTCGGGTTCTGCTTCAGTGCGAGGTGTCGTTTCCGATGATGCCATAGACAAAAGTATGCCAACGTTTTGATCAGGAGAATGTGAAATCAACGGGAACAAAGCCGGAGTCATCCGTGTCTCGACCATGCCGGCCGAATCTCAAGCTGATGATGCCCGCGTCTGAGATTCTCCGGACATCGACATTCCTGATCGGCAGATTACTCTTCCTCGCCCTCATCATCAATCATCGACACCATGCCGACGAGGTCGTAATCCTGTCGCTCCATGATTTCTACTGGCACCATGTCGCCGATCTGGAGTTCAGAGCCAGTCACAATGACGTTCGAGTCAATCTCGGGGGCATCTGCAAATGTGCGACCCACATAAACGCCGTCACCGACTTCTTCGTCGATGATCACATCCAGTTCGTATCCGATCATGCGATCAGCATGCTCAAAAGCAATTTCCTGCTGCAGTTCCATCAAAGCATCGCGTCTGGCTTCCTTGACTTCTTCCGGCAAATGGCCTTCCAGCTTTACGGCTGGTGTTCCGGGTTCCAGAGAGTAGGTAAAGACTCCCATACGTTCGAAACGCGTCTCCTTAACGAACTGTTTCAGCTCTTCGAATTGCTCGTCGGTTTCTCCCGGGAACCCGGCAATGAACGTGGTCCGCAGGACTACGTTTGGAATCCGTTCACGAAGCTTCTGGACGAGTTCTCGGGTCTGTTCACTATTCACGCGGCGCTGCATTCTTTTCAACACATTGGAATTGATGTGCTGCAGCGGCATATCAAGATACGGCAGGATATTTCGTGAGTCGGCGATTACGTCGATCAACTCATCTGAGAAGTTAATCGGATATAGGTACATCAGGCGAATCCAGTCGATGCCATCGACCTTTTGCAGTTGTCGAAGCAGTTCTGCCAGTTGGACCTTGCCGTAAAGATCCATGCCATAATAAGTCGTATCCTGAGCAACCAGGATCAGTTCTCGCACACCGTCCTCGGACAGCTCGCGAGCTTCATCAAGAATCATCTCGATAGGCTTAGTGACATGCTTGCCGCGCATCGAAGGAATTGAGCAAAATGTACAGGTGCGGTCGCAGCCTTCTGAAATCTTCAAGTAGGCGTAGTGATCCGGAGTGATTCGCAGGCGGGATTGATCGTTCATCGCCTTGATTGGGGCCGGGCGGAACAATTCACGTTGTTCGCGAGCACCACCGACAAGTCGATCGGCGACCTTGGTGATCTCATCACGTCCGAACACGCCAACCACATGATCAATGTCTGGCATCTGCTTCAGCAGTCCGCCGTCGGCTTCAAGTCGCTGAGGAAGGCAACCCGCAACGATGACGCCTTTTGTTTTGCCGGCTTTCTTCAGGTCCAGCATTTCCTGAATGACGGAGCGGGATTCTGCTCGTGAGCTCTCAATGAAGCCGCAGGTGTTGACGATGACGAAATCAGCACCTTCCGGCTCAGAAACGAGTGCGTAGCCATCCAGGGAAAGCGATCCCAGCATCTTCTCGCTGTCGACCAGATTCTTGGGGCAGCCCAGGCTGACGAAGGCATATGTTCCCTTGGTCTGGCGTGGGTCGAGAGGCTCTGAGGAGCTGGCCGGAGATGATGGAGCTGATAAGTCAATAATCGGGAGAGAGGCCATTGGTCTGAGTAGTTCCTGGTGGTTCAAAGACTCGCATTGCGAGCAAAAAGCTGGTTGGGTTGCTCAACCGATTGAACGCATTACAGACCCGTCTGGCTGAATGCGAGCAATGTGAGCGATCGTGCGGTCTTATGCAGCCGCTCGGTTCGGGAGCTGAATAATCGCCCATTTTCGCTCCACAGTGTACCGACGCTGTCAATTAAGGCTATGACCTCCTTGACTGAATACTCGGTTTTCCCGCATCAACCCAACACCTCAACGGAATCCCGCTTCCTGAGAATCCCCCTGCTCCGTTTCTTGTACTCACGTTCCTGCCGTGAAATACTTCGCCCACAAGATTACTTTGGCACCTGCGGGAACTTTGATTCCTGAACAGGACAAGGTTTCCCGGTACCCTCTCCAGGCTGGCCGTTTTCAGGGAAATCCTGCGTTTCTTTGCCCGCGTGGCATGAAAAGCGATTCCTGTTGTTCTGCCGGTCGGCACTTAGTCTCCTCTCACGGATCTCAACCAATCATGCTCTGGGAAGTGGAAATTCTGCCAATCGGCAGCGAAAAGGACTACGAAGGTCAGCGAGTTTTGGCGAGCGCCAAGAGCCAGGGGATTGCCGGCTTGAAATCGGTCATCTCAGCCCGGACGTTCCTGATCCAGGGGGAACTAACGCCAGAGGATATTAATCGAGCAGCTGACCAACTGCTGGTCGACTCTGTCACTGAGCAATTCCACGTTCGCCAGTTACCCGCCTCGTCAGCCGACGTTGCCGGTTCTCAGGCTCAGATTCTTCTGAACGTTCTATTGCATCCCGGCGTTACCGACAGCGTTGCTGAGAATGCCGTAAAGGCATTGACGCGACTGAATCTGAACGTCACCAACGTCGCAACCTGTCGACGATATTGGATCACTGGCGATCTGGATGCGGCAAGGTTAACGCAATTGACGAAGAAGGTCTTGTCGAACGATGCAATTGAATATGTCGTGAAAGGTCCTCTGCAGATTAAGGACTTGTCACTGGGAAGCGAGTACAAGCTCAAGCTGTCGACAGTTCCGATTCGAGACATGAATGATGATGAGCTGATGGTTCTCAGCAAAAAGGGACAGCTCTACCTGAGCATCGCTGAGATGAAGACTGTTCAGGATTACTTCCGATCGTTGCAGCGAGATCCTACCGACATCGAACTGGAGACCGTCGCTCAGACTTGGAGTGAGCACTGTTCGCATAAGACGCTCGGTGGTCGAATTCACTACGTCGAAACGTCTGCTGGCAAAGTCGTCCGCGATATTCATTTTAACAGCATGTTGAAGGAAACAATCTTCGCTGCGACGGTGCAGATTCGTGAATCGCTTGGCAAGGATGACTGGTGCGTCAGCGTCTTTAAAGATAACGCCGGCATCGTAAAGTTTGATGATCGCCAGAATGTTTGCATCAAAGTTGAAACTCACAATCATCCGTCCGCGATTGAGCCTTACGGTGGAGCAAACACAGGACTTGGCGGAGTCATTCGCGATCCGCTGGGAACCGGGCTGGGGGCTCGCCCTGTCTGCAGTACCGATGTATTCTGTTTCGCTCGACCGGATTACCCGGCTGATCAACTGCCGCCGGGAGTTTTGCATCCACAGGCTGTGATGCAGGGAGTTGTCTCCGGCGTTCGAGATTACGGAAACAGAATGGGGATTCCAACTGTTAACGGTGCTGTCTGTTTTGACGATCGCTATCTGGGTAATCCCCTCGTTTACTGCGGCAACGTGGCGATGATTCCTGTCGACAAGTGCGACAAAAAGGTAAGCCCTGGGGATCTGATCGTCTCTGTTGGAGGACGAACGGGGCGTGATGGCATTCATGGCGCGACATTCTCGTCCGTTGAACTCACGGAAGAGAGCGAACACATCAGCGGAGGCGCTGTTCAAATTGGCAATCCCGTCACCGAAAAGATGGTGGCTGATGTGATTCTGGCGGCTCGCGATCTCAACCTGTATTCGGCCATCACGGACTGCGGAGCTGGTGGCTTCAGCAGTGCCGTCGGCGAAATGGGAGAAGACACTGGAGCCGAAGTCTGGCTTGATAAAGCACCTTTGAAGTACTCCGGATTGTCTTACACCGAGATCTGGATCTCGGAGGCTCAGGAACGAATGGTCCTTGCAGTGCCGCCTGCAAACTGGGAGCAGTTCCGAGATTTGTGTGCCTCCGAGGGCGTGGAAGCCACCGCCATAGGTCAATTTACAGATACGAAGCAACTGGTTCTGAAGTATGGTGAGACGAAAGTTGGTGAAGTCAGCATGCACTTCCTCCATGACGGTCGACCGCCAGTCATTCGGGAAGCGGTGTATGAGATCAAGGAAACTCAACTCGCTTCGGGGGCTGAATCAGGTAAAGCTGACTACACGGATGATCTGAAAAAGATCCTCGGCTCACTGAATGTTGCCAGTAAAGAGTGGATCATTCGCCAATATGACCATGAAGTCCAGGCTGGCAGCGTGATCAAACCGCTGGTGGGAATCCATAATGATGGACCATCGGACGCTGCCGTTGTTCGTCCCGATCTGAATTCCAGTCGTGGCCTGGTGGTGTCCTGCGGAATCAATCCTCACTTCGGCGATCAGGACCCCTATTGGATGGCGGCCAGTGCCATTGATGAGGCCGTCCGAAACTGCGTCGCAGTTGGAGCGGACCCCAATCGCATCGCGATCCTCGATAACTTCTGCTGGGGAAACACGGAGCGTCCGGAAACCTTGGGAACTCTGGTTCGTGCTGCTGTTGGCTGTCAGGACATGGCCGTGGCTTACGGCACACCGTTTGTCAGTGGAAAGGACAGCCTGAATAACGAGTTCAGCTACGAAGATGGAAGCGGAGCTCGTCGTACAGTTGCGATTCCTTCCACGCTGTTGATTACGGCTCTTGGTCAGGTCGATGATGTCGAAACCTGTGTCACGATGGATCTTAAAGGCTCTGGCAATCTGCTTTACCTGATTGGTGAAACCAAGAACGAAATGGGCGGCAGCCATTACAACCTTGTCAATGGCCTCAGCGGTGGCAAAGTGCCGACTGTTGATAAAGAGGCTGCTCCTAAAACCTTCCGAGCACTGCATCAGGCCATCAAGCTGGGGCTGGTTCTTTCCTGCCATGACCTCAGCGAAGGCGGCCTCGCAGTTGCCGCGGCCGAGATGGCATTTGCTGGCGGAGTAGGTGTCCAGATCGACTTAAAGGCTGGCACAATCGCATCGCTCTTTTCCGAGAGCAACACGCGATTTCTTGTCGAGGTCGCTGCTTCTGCAGAAGGCGCATTCAACAAGTTGCTCGCCGGTGTGACTCTCGAGAAGCTTGGGGCAACATCAACTGGCGAAGAACTGAATATCACCTCTTCCGGCCGGCAGCTAGTGCGAGCCGGCCTGAAAGATCTTAAAGCCTGCTGGCAGAAGCCGCTCGCTTAAAGGTGCTTTGTAATTACGTAATGAAAGCGGCTCGTCGCAACTGCGATGAGCCGTTTTCATTTACGCATTGAATTGTGTTTGGGGTGAGGGACGAAGCTCAGTTTTTGAGCTTGGCTTTCCTTGCGTCGATGATGGCGTTCGGATCTGTCGGAACAACCAGAGGGTCGACGTATACCTGAAGGTCTCTCAAAGCGATGACCTTGTATTTTTCGAGATGGAGGTACTTCAGGTAAGCCTCAAAATTCTGCTGGCTGCTGCTGACCCAATCGTGGGCCGTATCTGGCACTCCGTGGAATTGAAGAATTGCGACTCGACCATCACGAGCTTGTTCTGCAGCTCGAATCAAATCCTGAATGGCCCATTTGGGGCGAGCATCACCGGCGGATGGCAACAACATAGGATGATCGCTGCCGGGCTCAAATGCGAATCCTCGCCCTTCTTCATAGGGATACTCCGGCGCTCCGCCACGACGGGCGAATTGAATGCCATGTTTTTGCAGAACAGCGAACGCCGCTGGCGTTGTCGCATTTCCCGGCCAGGCAAAAGTTGTCGGAGAAGGAATTCCGTGAGCTTTGCATTGTGACTCGATTCCCTCGAGTTGCTCATCCAGACGATCCACCGTTTTGTCTGTAATCCCGAGATGGTCTCGCGTGTGATTTCCGATCTCGAATCCGTCTTCGTGGATTTGACGAATTTCATCCCAGGTCATGTAGTCCCGTTTGTTCTCTTTGAAGTCAAATCCTTCGGTGATAAAGAACGTCGCTCCAAAGCCGTACTCTTTGAGTAATGGCCGGGCAACGGTGAAGTGTGATTTTGACGAATCGTCAAAAGTGAGGACCACTAACCGATCCGGAATTGGCTTTCGAACCGCCGACTGAGGCGGCTTTTCATTCGCCACAATGATTCCGGAGACGATTAGCCAGCCTAACAGTACGAATCGCATGTCAGGAACTTTCAATAGAAACCGCGAGTGAGCGTGGATGAAGTGACAAGTTCTCTATCGATCGCTCCTTAGTCGCTCCGCGATCGATTCAGCAAGCCGCCCTACATTCCCGTTGCCAGAGCGAGGCCGACTTTGCATGCAGCCAGATACTCGGGAATGTTCAGGCGTTCTTTGACCGTGTGAATCTCGTGCTGACCGCAACCCATCGTTACCGCCGGGTATCCGTGCAGAGCCATCCAGTTTGCATCCAATCCACCATCACAGATCTGGGCGATCGGATGGAGGCCAACTGCTTCCGATGCAGCTTTTGCCGCAAGAACGCACGGGCTGTCATCGTCAATTCGAAATGCGTCGTAACGAATATCTTCGACGAACTTCAGCGATCCATACTGTCCGCCCGCATTGGTTACGCTGTCCGTCGCAGTTTCAAATGCATCTCGCCACGCGGCCACAATCTGCTGTCGAAACTTACTGTCGTGACTTCGAGCTTCAGCCTGCAGAATTACCAATGGCATAACAACATTCGTGGCATCTCCGCCGGAGATGACACCCAGATTGCTGGAGCCTCGCTGCTTCCCTTTCCGGACCAATCCATGCCAGCCGGTCTTCTGGAGTTGAGCGATCGCAATTGACGCGATCACGGCTGCATTGACGCCATCCTGAGGATGCGCGCCGGCGTGGCTGGCAATTCCTTCAATGCGAATCGACAGGTTGTTGGCGCCAACGGCCCCTGTGATCAGGCTATTGGGATCTCGCCCGTCCCAGTTAAAACAGAGTTCCGGCTTGCCAAGCTTTCCTGCATTCAGAAAACGAGCTCCACGGAGCCCGATTTCTTCCTGAACCGTAAACAATAATGTCAGCGGCGGATAATCGAGTCCCTGGCTGATGGCTTCGAGAATCGCTGTCAGCACTACTGCACAACCTCCACGATTATCGCCACCCAATCCTGTCTCTTTGGACTTTGGACGAATCCAGTCACCTTCTCGAACGGGTTGACATCCCACACAAATTGGGACTGTATCCATGTGAGCCATCAACAGGCGCCGCGGCCCCTTGATCGTGCCTTTCAGTTTGATAATCAGATTGCCAGTCGTGCCGCCCGCAGGGCTTTTTTTGTGAGCATTGTCGATCGTGATGGAGTTTTCCGGGATCCCCGCGTCTATCAGAGCTTTCTGGATCCAGGCGGAGACCTCATGTTCCTGACAACTGCCACCCGAAATTGAAATAAGATCCATCACTCGTCGGATGGCTTTGTCCTCGTTCACTCGAATCACGTTCGTTTCCCGTTTTCAATCCTGCTGAGGAGGTCGTCGCCTCATGCGGGTTGGCCTGATGGCCGGTCTATAAAGTCGTCATTACGATTTTGTTCGATACTGAGCAGCAAAAGTATCAGGCGATTCCAGGCCTGCTGGTGCTTGTGCGACCTGATACGTCAGTTCTGCAGCCGAATAGATTCAGTCTTTGGGCGAATTGTTGCAGAGTTGTCCGTATTGTCACTCCACGACAGTGGTCGCTTTTCGTCCGTACCAGCTGCACAAGTTCAGGATATTTCCTGCACCGCCCTGAGTGCAATGGCAGCTCTGTGATCTCAATGAAGGTCAAGCCCTGGCTGGACGACCATGCCATGGAGGCTACGTTACTCCTTGACCTGTTTGACGAGTTTGTGCACAGAGGCGGCAATTCGATCCTCGATATCTCCCGCCCATCGAAAGGCCGGACGTCCGTATTCGTAGAGATTTGAACCTCCTTCGTAACCACCCTCTTCCCAGACTCTTCGAGAAGGAATGTACGAGATCATGTCATCAGCGTACCCCATGACCCAGGTTCCTTCGCCGAATTCTGATTTGAATCGCAGGGCATAGTCCACGACGGTTTCTGCGCCCATTCCGATGAAAAGAGTTTCCTTACCAAGCTGCCATGCGTGAATCGGATACGGATAAGCATCCTTGAATTGTTCCCCGGCATTCAGTTTTGCCAGTAATCTCTTCGCCCATCGAGCTTTCAGTTCATTGCTGTCATTCACGAGCATCATCAGTTCTTCACGAGAAACGACATTCAGATATTGAAGGTCAATCATTTCGAACGCGGTTTTGATACCCGGTGATATGGGCTTCAGCGGCCTTTTCAGCACATCTTCAACGGCCACGGCCAGCATGTGACCATACTTTTCGCAGAGTTCAACAGTGCGACGAGGAAGTGGGTTCTGGTCGCCGCCACAGGTATTCACGAACATGGCCGTAGTGCCGGGATGATTCTTTTCAATTTCCAGTTGAGCGAATCCGGGGTAATCGCCACACCAGGTCATGAAGCTGAGCGTCGTCGGATGACATGCATACCCAAACAGCACAGCACTCAGGCTGCCATCGTCGCGGGTCACTGTCATCACCGGCACTGAGTGATCCACGGGGCCGACGAGTGGAGTTCCTTTCGCCAGCAGGTCCGGAATGTCCGCTTCACGGTTGTTGCGGCGATTGACGGCAAAGGTTGTTTTGCCATCGCCGAACTGAAGGCTGGCGGGAGCGAGATTATTCAAAGCTTCGCCGATCAGTTCTATGGTTCGTTCCACCATCAGGTCTGTGTATTCGGCAACCAGTTTCTCCTGAGCCTCGTCGACCAGATAATAGTCGATCAGGTCGTCTCCCAGACGCGGGCCACAGTGATTGTGCGAAAATGTGAACATGATCTGAGAACGAGTCAGGTGGTACTGCTTTTCTGCTTTATCGAAGACGCGATCGCTCATGATCTTCGGGACGCCCTGGAAGTCGCTGGTAATCAGAACCACGCGATTTCCTGATTGATCCTCAAGGGCAATTGCCTTCATCCACAGGTCGTGAAGTTTTCCGTCGGGGGCTCGTTTGGAGCCATACCCGGCCAGCCACACTGACGTTTCCGGCGTGATCACCCGTTTGGCAATTCCGGCTTTCCATCGATCGGCAGAAGTCGAACTTGAGGCTGTCCCCGCATTGAGCATTGTCGAGGTATTCGTCAGCAAACATGACGAGAATGCTGATGCTGCGAGGCCGGAAATGAAGCGTCTTCGCGGAAGTCCAAGAGTCATTCGATATCTCCGAGCAAGAATGTCAGTGCGGCCAGGATTGAGGCCATCTTCTGCAAAGTATCCCGCTAAATTACACCGTGTGGAGAATAAACGATGCAGTTGCCAACGGAGAGTAGCGTGCCGGGAATGTGATCGTCACCCAAAAGCATGTGACTAATCTGGAAACTTGCCGGAGAAGAAATCATCGTGAAAATGACGAACGTTCAGCCTTGGATATCGTGCATGGCCCGATCCATGGGAAGCGTGTAAGAAAAACGGCAAGCCAAATTTGACATTGGCTTGCCGTCGATTCGTTCAATGATCCAGTTCCAGGCTGGTCTATTTCTTAGCTGATGTCATGCTGTTCACCAGTTCAAGGTAGTCCAACGTGATGTTGACCAGCTCTTTGTTGTAGAAGTTGTTCGGGAAGATGTCGTCTTTCCCGGAGCCAGTGGCCTGCTTGATGGCCTCTTCTTCTTCCTTCTTTTCCTGCTTCAGTTCTTCTTCACCTGCTCGCAAGACACCCTCATTCAGAGAAATCGTCTTGTCATTCTGGCGCTCAAGATACTTCGCGATCAGTTTGTTGATTTGCACGAAGTCCTTGTCTTCCGTAACGCGAGATTCACTGCGTGTCTTCAACTGGGAAATCATCGCATCAGTCACGCTGGCCGAAAATGGTACGTAGTCGGCTCGAGTGATCCGGTCGAACTCCAGAGCATTGTCCAGAGAGTCTTCACCGATCTCACGATGGTTCAACAGAGACGGCAGCGTCACATCTGATGTAACGCCTTTAGTCTGAGTGCTGTCACCATTGACTCGATAAAACTTGCTGATCGTCAACTTCAATGCACCTCGGTCGACGGGACGCAAAGACAGTCGATTTTGAGCAACCTGAACAACATTCTGGACGGTTCCTTTTCCGTGAGTTGTACGGTCTCCGACAACGATCCCGCGGCGGTAATCCTTGATCGCCCCCGCGAAGATCTCAGAGGCTGACGCGGAGAAGCGATTGCAAACGACGATCATCGGCTTCCGCCAGTAAACTTCCGGATCTTCGTCTTCGAATGCCTGGACACTGTCACCAGGCTCCTTGACCTGGACGACGGAACCCTTGGGAATAAACAGACCGGAGACTTCAATCGCTTCCTGAAGTGCACCGCCACCATTCCAACGCAGGTCGACGATCAGAATATCAACGCCATTTTGCTTGAACTCGTCGAGAACCAATTTCACGTCACGAGAAGTACTCTTGAACTCACCGCCAAGGTTCGCGCCCTGGAAGTCTCGATAAAAGGACGGAATCTGGAGGATTCCAACCTTTGACTTGCGACCGTCGATCCATTCTTCTGACTCAAGGATCTTGCCCTTCACTTCGTCTTCGGTGATCTTGACCTCGGTTCGAGTCAGCTCATAGTCCTCAATGCCACCAGCTTCCTTCATGACCTGCAGCTTGACCTTGGTGCCCTTTTTGCCGCGAATCATGTCGACGACTTTTGTCAGCTTCATTTCGACGACGTCGACATAGTCCTTCACTGCGTCGGATGAGACACCAATGATCTTGTCACCCTTGGTCAGTCGACCGTCAGCATGAGCAGCACCACCTTCGATGACTTCCTCGACAGTCGTGTAGCCATCTTCGTATTTCAGGCGAGCTCCAATGCCTTCCAGCTTCAGACGCATGTCAATTTCGAAATCTGCCAGCGTTTGTGGAGACATGTAGCTGGAGTGAGGATCCAGGCAATGAGTCATTGAGGAAAGATACAGTTCAAGTACTTCGTGAGCTTCCGTCTGCTCGAGGAAGACCTGATTCGTGTGATAGCGAGTGTGCAAACGCTTTCTGGCTTCTGTCAGGTCTGTATCGTCCAGTTTCAACATCAGCAGATCGAACTTGATTCGTTTCCGCCATCGTTCATCAAGTTCTGCTTCATCAGCGGCCCATGTCAAATCATCCGGATCCTTGATCATCTCTTCTTCGACCGTAAAGTCATGATCAGCATCGATCGATGCGCCGATCTTGCCTGATCTTTCACCCATTCGAAGCTTGAATCGCTCAAAGACGGTGGTCGCAAATTCGACGTCGCCTTTGATGATCTTGTCATCGAGTGAAGTCTTTTCGACAGAGAAGGAGTCGATGTCGGACTGCAGGAAATAAAGCTTCTGAGGATCCCAGATCTCGATGTAACGATTCATGAGCTTCTCGGAGAGTGCGTCATCAATCTCAGGATGATTGATGTGCCGAGAAGAAACCATTGAAGCCACCAGCTGGGCGGTTTTTCCATCGTCGGGAGTCAGGACGATTTTTTCCGTCGCCAGCACGATACTGTTGCCGAAGAGGGAAAGAGCGATCGCCAGAAACGTTGAACGTTTGGCGGAAGACAGCGTTGTCATATCACATTTCCTTAGACAAACGCACGACCGAAGCGGACTAAACTTCGAACGCGATTCAGCGGAAAATACAACTTGAAATTATCAGACTTGACCGCAATTGTGAACAATTCGAGACGGTCGGAGCAACCAATGTTAAAGGACGAGTGAAATATTCAGCAAGAGCGTATCTGTGTTCAGGCGAACAATTTGTGTCCGTCTGGAAAATTACCTGGTTCACACAGGTCATGTTTCGGGCGGAAGATCCTGCTCGCTTATTCCTGTCATAAACCTGTTGCCGCTGATGGTCAAGTCCCGAGCAGCGATTGCAGGAATTCCGGCGGTGGCTCAACGAGGTAACGCGATTTTCGGCCGAACTGACCGAATTGTTAGTGATTGCAGCATCTGGTCCGGGACTCCCGCGAAGTTTCGCTTGTCCTCCTCAGCGTGGGAGAATACCAGAGAGATCTGTTCACCAGATTTTGTTGAGCAGAGATAATAGTCCCAGATCAGAGCTTTCTTGTTTGCCTCTCCGGTGGCCTGAACATGATGAATTCGCCAGCCGTTTTGGTCCGAAGTTACATTCGAGGCGGTAATTCGGCCTGCTCGATCCTTGATTGCTCGTTCGACATCCGCCACATAATCCTCTTCGCTGGTATACTTTCCAGCCGCCATTAGCGGAGCGGAAGCGATATTGCATTGAGCCAGCAGTGTGCCATTGTGGAGCATCCGAAGCATGACCAGCTCGGACGTTTCATGAAAAATGTGCCAATTGCGATTGTGTAGCAGAAGGACCCGCCAGGGAGTTGCCAATGTCAGCAGCAGGCGTCGTTCGTCCGGCATGGCATCCGGCATTGTTTCCGGAAGTTCAACTGCTGGACTGGTGATCTCCTGTGTCCATTCGATGTCAGCGACAACGTCCAGCCCTGGGCTTACGGTTCCCGGGGTCCTCTTCTCCTTCAGGACTGCCTTTACTCGCGAAATCAGTGACTGTTTGAGATCAATGATCATTTCACCACTGAGATTGACTGTGGTGGGTGATCCTGTAATGGCTCCTGTTCCCTGGCATTCGAAGAGAACCACAGCCTCCTCCGCTGAAAGCGACTTCAGTTCGCAGGTTGCCGACTGGGTTACGACAGCGTCAATTCCTGACAACATCGCAACAACCCAGACGTCAGCGTTCCACTTTTCCTTCGAGTCCTTGAGACCTCTGTCCGGCAAGAGCCCCGTGATGGCGAGTGGGTCGCAGGGAAACTGCAGAAGGTCAATCTGAGAACGCGTCATTCGAACATCGGGACTCAGCTGAACAAGCTGAAGTTCGCCTCCATAGACTTGAATGAGTCTCGATTGTTGCGGAAGGCTGACCTCGTTCTCATGCTCTTTGCCGACTTTTGAGGTTGTTTCTGCCTGTTGAAATCGGCGCACGGCCCGAATGCCAAACTGGCCGACTGCATTTGATTCAAATCTGCGCTGATCAAACTCAAACTTTGCTGAACTATTCAGATCCCAGTCTGTTGCTCCGGCTGCGGAAGGTGTGCTCAGTTTCCCTTTGATCTGCAGCGAATATCTGACGTGAGTCGTTCGCTGAGAGTCCGGGGGATCGATGAGTGTGATCCCCTCGTTCGAATTTTGGGACAAGACCTTTTCATCCGACGAAGCGACTCCCGACATTAGAACGCCAGTTGCCGACAGTACTATCGCTCGCCGCACCGCAAAATCACTCACGGTCTCACCTCCCTGATCCTCGTCGAATTCACGTCCAGCACACCGGCGCAAATCACCTTCGAATTGTCATACTCGATTGTCAGGCCCGGTGGAGGGATGAATCTTTCCGGTATTCGTTAATTGCTGCAAGCCGAAAGTCAGGAGCCTGGCCATCAATAACTCACCAAAACATTCAAGAACAGTGCCCGGGAATCACCGCGATCCACTGGGACACTTCATCTTCTTTATGTCGGGTTCGTTTCTTTCTCAGACTGCTGCCAGAGGCTGACTCAGTTCCTTAGCTGTGCGAACAAGACCGGCCGCGTCCAGTCCAAGGTCTGCCAGCAGCTCATCTCGATCGCCGTGCTCAACGAAGGAATCCGGTATAGCGAGAACTTTGAAACGTTCGGTGTTCAAGCTCAATCGATTGGCCGCTTCAAGGACTGCACTTCCGAAACCACCCATTGCAGCGTTTTCTTCGATGGTAATGACGAAACCTGTACCGGCAGCCCTGGCAATCACTTCCTCATCAATTGGCTTGATGAATCGCGCATTGACAACTCCTACACTCAGGCCGTTCGCCATCAATTGCTCAGCCGCCGAAACTGCTTGTCCGAGCATTGTTCCGCAGGCGATAATCGTTCCGTCCTGTCCCCATGAGAGAACTTCGGACTTTCCGAGTCTGACAGGGGCAACTTCACGCGGCACCTGCTCGACCTTTGTTTTCGGATACCGAATCGACACCGGCGAACTGCTCTGCAGAGCAAAGTCCAGAAGAGGCCGAACTTCCAGTTCATCACCGGGGGCGGTGACGATCATATTCGGGAATATCCGCATGTAGCTGTTGTCGAAGACTCCATGGTGAGTCGGTCCATCCGGGCCGCAAAGTCCAGCTCGGTCAAGGCAAAAGATGACCGGAAGATTTTGAAGGGCGACCTCCTGAAAGATCTGGTCGAAACTACGCTGCAGAAAAGTGCTGTAGATGTCCACGATGGGCTTCATCCCGGACTTAGCCATGCCCCCCGCAAATGCGACGGCGTGGCTTTCGCATATCCCGGTGTCAAAAAATCGATCAGGGAACTCGTCGCGAATCCGCTCGAGCTTATTTCCTGCACACATCGCTGCCGTGAGAACGCAGACTTTCTCGTCTTCGCTCATTGCCTCATGAATCGCATCAGAGACGATTTCTGTATAGGAAATCTCCGATGACTTCTTCACCGGAACGATTTCGTTTTCCGTATCGCGTTTGAAAGGTGATGGCGTGTGGAACTTGACCGGGTCTTTACAAGCTGGCTCAAAACCATGGCCTTTTTCTGTGAACACATGCAGAAGAACCGGGCCTTTCACATCGCGAACCATCTCCAGGTAGCTGCGAAGTGACTTGATGTCGTGACCGTCAACCGGTCCGATGTAGCGAAAACCCATTTCCTCGAACAACATGCCGCCATGCAGAAACGATTTCAGAGCATCCTTGAAGCCGCCCAGCATCTTCTCCGTGGATTCGCCAACGAGAGGCAGCTTATTCAGCAGCCATGAAACATCGCGTTTCAGGCCGTTATAGAATGGGGCAACGCGAGCTTTATCAAGGTAGCTGGCCAGTCCTCCCACTCGCGGGCAGATTCCCATTTTGTTGTCATTCAGGATGACAAGCAGATCCTTTTTCAGGCCGGCTGCGTTGTTCATCGCTTCAAAGACAATCCCCGATGGCAATGCGCCGTCGCCGATCACGGCCACGCTCTTGCGGCCATCCGTGAACAGCAAGTCATCGGCGGCTTTCATTCCGAGGACAGTCGAAACACTGCTCCCGGCATGTCCTGTTACGAAGAGGTCATAATCGCTTTCCACGGGATTCGGGTAGCCCATCAGGCCACCTCGTCGACGAATGCTGGAAAACTGATCAAACCGTCCGGTGATGAGTTTGTGAGGATAGATTTGGTGGCCCGTATCCCAGATCAATCGATCTTTGGAGAAATCGAAAGTCAGGTGCAACGCGATGCAAAGTTCGATGACGCCAAGATTGCTGGCAAAATGCGCAGCGCGGTCCGAAACGATTGTAAGCAGTGCTTCGCGAATCTCATCTGACAGGCTGATAAGCTCTGTGTCTGACAAGTGGGCCAGATCTTTTGGGGACCGGACGTTGCTGAGTATCTCAAATGCCATCAGTGGTCTCTTTCAACAATGAATCGGGCCAAGTCCTTCAGCCACACGCTACGATCCCCGAACACTTCAACCGCTCGACAGGCGTCCTGTACGAGCTGCTCCGCTTTTTGGCGGCTATCATCAATTCCCAGCAAGCCGGGATAGGTCAGCTTTCCGAGATCGACATCACGTCCGGGCTTCTTGCCCAGTTTTGTTTGCTCCCCGGTTACATCCAGCAAATCATCCGCGATTTGAAATGCCAGCCCAATACAATGCCCGTATTTTCGAAGCTGGCTTCGACTACCGGAGTTCGCCTGAGCGCAAACAGCTCCAAGTTCCAGTGCTCCTGCAATCAGGGCACCCGTCTTCATTTTATGAATCGTGGTAAGTTCTTCTACGCGAGTCTCGGTCAATCGGTTGGATTCGTTCGTGATGAAATTCTGATTTGGAGAACCATACGCACTCGATTGTTCAGAACCTTCCGTCATATCGACAAGGTCAGCAACCGCCGTTTTTGAGGTCTCGCAACCCGCATTTGCCCTGAATTCCGAAAGCGTTGCCGAGTTCTCAGCGTTCAGGAATGGTCCCCTTTCCGCTTCCAGGTCCAGTACCTGACCGCCAACCATTCCTCCTCCACCAGCCGCCAATGCCAGAATACGAACCAGTTCGGCAATCTGCAGAGGGGGCAAAGGCGCAGATGTTATGGTCTCGAAGGCCGATGTCAGCAAGCAGTCGCCCGCGAGTACTGCAAGGGCCTCACCAAATACTTTATGGCTTGTCGGGCGACCACGCCGGAAATCATCATCATCCATTGAGGGGAGATCGTCATGGATGAGAGAATATGTATGAATCATCTCAATCGCAATGGCAGCGGGAATTGCAGCTTCGACGGAGCCCCCGCAAACCTCATTGGCCAGCAGCACAAGCACGGGGCGAAGTCTTTTGCCGCCAGCCATAAGGCTGTATTCCACAGACGCTCTCAGGCTGGTGGGCCAATCAGCGCGGGACAGCGAAGACCTGAGAGCAGGTTCCACGATAGATCTCAGGTCGTCCAGGTGACCCTGAAAGGTCGGTTTCGTCATGATGGGCTCTAGGTGCCTTGCCACTCGATCGACGCCAGGCTTCCGGGAAACAAATCGTTCAGACCGGTCTGAAGAAAACAAATTGAAAATGGACGACAAACAGAGAAAACGCATCATGCCGACCGCAAGTGCTCTCGGCCCTTAACTCTATCCCGTTGTCGATGCAGCATAACGGTCAGGCCAGCCCTCGCCAAAGGCAATCGCGTTGCTTCCCGTGACCGTGAAAACACAAGTGCGAGTGAATCGGGAGACAGGCAGTCAGGTTGGACATTTAAAGGGTGAACGTTTCTCCCCAATCCGACTGGTTCGTAGCAATACTTGAACCAACGTTTCTGGCAAGAGGTTCACTTTTGGCAGGCATCGTCTGCGAGGGTCAATAAGGCTGCCAAAAAATAACTTCGGATTGAAAAAACGCCAATATGGCATTGTTTTTGTGTTTTTGGATGGCAGCCGTATTGGCTGCATTTGTTTGTTTTTTATCGTAAGTATATATTCCAGTTTGACTTATGGATTCTCTTTCGTCGTTGGAACATGCCTTGCTATGAGGGACAGTGAACTGCAAGTAATGATGGAGCGATCAATGTGATGCTCTTTGCAGTGAATGAAGTCTTCGTTTCGAGTGAGGAGCGTTGTCATGAACTGCCAGACAAAAAGAAACTGCCGAACAAATGTCCTTGAAGAACTGGACCGCGGGTTGAATCAAATTGTGCGAGATGTCTTCAATGCCGAGGCTGTCCCATCAAGAGCGCCAGCGTTGAGGGTTGTCGAGTTGCCCGGAAACTATCTGGTTGAATGTGATCTCCCGGGGGTTCCGGCAGGCGCAGTTTCGATTCAGGTGGAAGATGGCCAGCTGGTGATTGCCGGTGAGCGTTCCGTCCCGCAGGTTCCTGAGGGCGGGACCGTCGTTGTGGACGAGAGACGGTATTCTCGCTTTATGCGGCGCCTTCAGTTGTCCAAAGATGCCGATGTCGCCGGAATTGATGCTGAGTATGGCAATGGGGTCTTGAGAATCACGATCCCCAAACAGGCCGCTGTGATCCCAACAAAAATCCAGATTCGTCAGGTGAGCTAAGGCCCGGAGGACCATTCTGGAAGCTCGACTCGATAACAACCCGTTTGAGTCACAATGAGCCTCGCTACGCCGTGCTGCGTACGAGGCTCATTTTCGTTGCCGCTGGTAGATCTCAGCCAGAATATCTTCAACCGACTTGAATTTTTTGCCAGCCAGCATCGCTGCTTCAATCCGCTCACGGGCGTCCTGCGGTGCATGACCGACACTCAGCAATGCCTCGTATGTTTCTGACATCAGATCGGAGGCTGCGTCGAGGGAATCCGGAATTCTGGCGGCAATCATCAGTGCGAACTTTGTCATCTTACGACGCAGTTTGGCCACAATGCGTTCCGCCATTGCGGGGCCGATTCCCGGCAACGTGCTCAGTGTCTTGATGTCTTTTTCCTCAATAGCTTCTGCGATCTCTCGGACCGGGCGAATCATGGCCCTGAGTGCCTTCTTTACGCCAAGGCCGTCGACTGAACAGACAAGGTCAAAGAACTCGAGTTCTGCTTCATTGGCGAACCCGATGATGCGGGGTGTCAGTCGGCCCTGTTGAGGATTGCCTTCGAGATATTCGATCGTGCGCAGGCTGACTTCTTCATCCAGTTTTGACTGGAGTTGCCGACGCACAATATCGGGGAGTAAAACTTCGTAGTCGAAACCGCCGACGCGAATTGTGGCACAGAATTCATTGAGGCCGACAAGTTTGCCAGTGACGCGAGTAATCAAGAAGCACCTCTACGGAGAATGAGCATTTTCGTCGATCGGAACACCTTGTGTCACGCTGCGACTCGAACGGAATGATACAGGCATAACGCCACGGCCGACGCATCGGCAACGTCGTTGGGTTCCGGGACCTCAAGAAGTCTCAGCTCCGCTTTGATGGCATGCTGGATTTGGTCTTTTGGAGCTTTTCCACTGCCCGTCAGCAATCGTTTGATCTCAGCCGGAGTGTAATGGATGACCGGAATTCCGGCCTCAACAATTGTCATCAGAATAGCCCCGCGGGCATGTGCCAGCAGCAGTGAAGATCTAACATTGACGGCGTTCGAAAACACCTGCTCGATGGCCACAATCTCTGGTTTAAGCTCCGCTATGACGTCTCGAATCCCTGTACCAATCTCGTGGACTCGCTGATGGAGTGTAAGTGTGCGTGTTGACTGGATCACGCCGCCCTCACGTAGAACAGGGCCGCGAGACGTTCTTTCTATCAATGCGTAACCAGTACGGTTCAGCCCCGGATCGATTCCGAGGTATCGCGTTTGCTGAGCGACCTGATTTTGTGTGCGGATCTCAAATGCCATTTTCACATCCCTGTGATCGCAGAATGCGATGAAAAGCGTAAACCGCTCCTCTGAACTAAAACTGTGATTCGAGTAGACTCATGAGGTTGTTTATTCTGTCCGAGGTCAGGATTGAGTTACTCTCAACTGGCTATTTCAGAACTGCCAGCCTCAATTCACACTGTGCGGAGAATAGTTCAATTCATGGCTCGACCCAGCAGCAAAACCACATCGGCCGAGATTGACTCGCCTCTCCCAACCGGACCAACTTTTTCCCCGGACTTTGCTTTAACATTCAGTTGCTCCTGAGCAACGTCGAGTAGTTCGCTAAGTCGCTGCCGAATCCGAGGCTTCCATGACACCATTCTGGGGCGTTCTGCATGGATCGTACAGTCGAGGTTGATGATTCGCCAACCTTGATCCTGAACGCTCTTCCAAACTGCATCCAGCAGCTTCGTTGAGTCTGCGTCCTTCCATTGTGAATCTGTGTTGGGAAACCACTCACCGATATCACCCTGCCCCGTCGCGCCGAGCATCGCATCAATGATTGCATGCAACAGGACGTCGGCATCACTGTGGCCGTCCAGGCCGAAAGTGGCGTCTGATATTGAGACGCCGCCGATGATCAGGGGGCGTCCAGAGATTGTTCGGTGGGTATCGTGGCCCTCGCCGACTCGCAGTTCGTTAAACGATTGAGCAGTCATAGCTGTTATCCTGTTTGCTTTGAACGGCAACGACTGCCGGTACGAAACGCAGGGCAATGTTTAGGTCTGTCTCTATTCTGCCCAAATTGCCCTGGTTGGATTGGTTCACCGAACCTGCCGTTGACTCGCGGGTGCGAAATGCCGTAGTTTTCCGCCGCGCGTCGGTGAAGATTATTGAAAAACTTCCCGGATCGCGACAACGAAAAGGCCAGGTTTGTCCCTCTGTAAGTAACCTTTATGCTTTCAGCCCGAGTCTGTGCGGTGGCAACGATACTGTTGTTACTGCCCGGCTGCGCGCTGTTTACGGCCGAGAATTCAGATCAAGCAGGATTGTCCTCTGGTCTGCCGTGGTCGAAACGAAAATCCAGCTCAGACGCAAACGACGCGCCCACTCTGAGTATGGTTCGGCTTGAAGCCAGTATTGTGCGCCGCCCCGTTAATGATGCCAGAGTTCGTCGGCATGTCTGGGAAGAGCTCGACGAAAGCGGGCTGATGTCGCCAGACGTTCGTCAGCGACTCAATGAAAACGGATTTCGCGTAGGAGTGGCTGGAAGTACTGCTCCATGGGCATTGCAGAGTCTTGCTCAGGAAGCGGTCGCTGCTAACCGTCCAGATGATCTCCGCAAGATTGCTGATCCGGGAAATCAGGTCTCAGTTGGTACGTCATTTAGTTTGATGCTCGAGGGTAAAAGCCTGCTTGAGGTGCAGGGACCGCTTGATTCCGGCAAGTTGCCACTCAACCAGATTTCGCAATTGTCGGGATTGCGTGACAGATCAAATATGAAGTGCGTCTTCGAAATCTCTGTCAAAGAATTGAATGAAGACTGGGTGCTTCTGAATGTTCTGCCTCAGATTCATGCGGGTACGGAAACGGCTCGACTCAGCATCCAGGGTGCTAATGATCAGCTTCCTGTGCGACAGAACGTGATGCCAATCTATGACCAGCAGTTTACGGTGAAGTTATTGACCGGCGAGGTGGCCGTCATTGGGTATCACGAATCCGCTGACTGGAATCTCGGTCGTTTATTCTTCCTGCCAGACACAGGCAGCGCTGGTTCTGAGAATCTTCTCATGATCCGAATGGCCGGGATCGAAGAACTCAAGGGGCAAAGTGATCCCTCCTTCCGACTCAACACATTCGGACGCTGATTCGCAGCTCGGAGCGTATAAAATGTCTGAATCTGCTTCGTCATCATCGGAGAACGTTTCGCCCGTGCCGTCGAACTCTGATCCGATTCTGAACATAGTGCTCTATCAGCCGGAGATTCCGCAGAACACAGGCAACATCGGACGAACGTGTGTTGCCATCGGAGCCAGACTATGGCTGATTCGTCCGCTCGGATTCAAAGTCGATGACCGTTCTCTGAAGCGGGCCGGGATGGATTATTGGCAGCACCTTGACTGGGAGGTTGTCGACAGCTGGGACGAGATCCGCCGTCGCTTGCCCGCCGCACAGGTGTGGTGCCTGACAAAAACGGCTACTCGTCTGGTCTGGGATGCCACTTTTCAGCGGGGCGATATTCTGCTGTTTGGCAGCGAGTCACGGGGCCTGCCCGCTTCAATTCTGCAGGAATTGCCATCACGAAATCTCAAATTGCCCATGAGCGATCTCGTGCGAAGTCTGAATCTGGCCAGCACCGCCAACACCGTTGCTTACGAGGCCGTGCGACAGTTCGGCGGGATAGGTTAATTACTCTATGGCGAAACAGATCGAGCGTTTGTCAGTAGCGATGGTAAAAAGATAAACAACAGAGTGTTGGGTATGCTGCGTCGTGTCTGCTCCGGGCAAGATTGCTCCCTTACTGACCAGACGCAGCGGTTATCGTTGCTCTGATATCATTCTGATTGCATTCCACAACGCATCTGTGATCGCCTGCATGCCTCGATCGCCAGGATGACCGGCCACGCCAGCGTGTTCAATCTTTCGCTCTGATCGAGCGAAGTTCGCTTCATCTGCATCAAGCTCTCCAAGGTCCACATAATGAACGCCGGCTGCGGAACAGGCTCTTTGCAGCGCCGCGTTTTTGCTTGGATCGCTCCAGAAAGTGCTCCTTACCAGAATGGTCGGGTTGTTTTTGCTGCGCAGTTCAGTCAGCAGGTTCTTGACCGAATCCGAAAACACGGTTTGCTCATCTTCCGTCTTTAGCTGTCCAACATTCTCGCCAATTGCAACGATGATCAGGTCGGCCTTGAAATCGATAGCTTCCCGCAAAGACCCCGGAACGTCATAAGCCGCGTAGTTTCGTTCAAAGTCGGCGATATTTCGAACCATGGTTTCGGGTGAGCCCTGGGAGGCTTCCGCGATTTGCTTCGTCAGCAAGTGAACGTAGTCTTTGGACTGCTCACTGGCTGCCATGCCCCAGTTGCCGGTCCAGCCGATGCTTTCCAGTGGGCCATGAAGCGTGATGCTGTTTCCGAGGAACAGAATTCGATTGACAGGAAGTTTGCCAACTTGAAGGGAGGACGAAGGTTCATCGACGCGTTTATTCACGAATTGAGGACTCGTCGCCACCGCCTCCAGCAGCGTGCTTAACCGATAATTCTGCTCATGGAGCTTTTCCTTCGCAGATTCGATCGCTGCCGTATCTGAAAGCTGCAAACTTCTTCCAAGTCCATACGCGAAGGTTTGTCGAACGAGAGTGTCGATAAACTCCTCGCGGCGATGACTGATCAGGTAAGTGCGCAGACTCTCAAGCCCGTCTCCTGCAGATCCATCAGGAAACGTTGCCTGGGTTTGCACGGGATGTCCCCCAAGATCAAGTTCACGTTTTTCACCGACTGGACCATAGCCCTCAAACACCAGTCCGAACGAGTCGAATTTCTGATGACATCCGGCACACGCTGCGTGATCGCGATGCTTCGCCAGCAACTGAGACAAAGTCAGATCGCCAAAATCTGCTTCGGCCTTTGGCAGTTCTGGAACATTAGGCGGCGGTGCGGGAATGTGTTCGCCGAGTAGCCTGCGAACGATCCAATAGCCGCGTTTGACCGGGCTCGTGCGAAGTCCCGGTGAGTTTTTCGTCAGGAAGACGGCCATCGGCAGTAAACCGCCTCGCCCCTGCACCGCGACATTATCGAACCGCAGCCATTCGTTTTTCGGTTCTACAGTAACCGATTTTTCGGCTCCGAATCTCGTCACATCGAAACCGTAGTGTGCTGCCAGAGACGTGTTTGCAAATGTGTGGTCGGCGCTAATGAGTTCCGTCAGGGAGCCGTCTCGTTCCGCAAGGTCCATGAAGAACCTGATCGGCTCTTCATACATCGCTTGTCGCAGTTCATTGTTGAACATGGGGAAGCGTTCCCGATCGACAGCGTTGTGCTCCTCAAACCGGCGAAACTCCAGCCAGTTTCCAAGGAACTCGGTGGCAAGGCCACGTACTTTGGGGTCTTTCATCATGCGACGAACCTGAGAGGTCAGGACCGAAGCTTCATGAAGATCTCCAGCGGCAGCATGCTGCAATAACTCCTGATCCGGAACGCTGGCCCATAGAAAATAGCTCAAACGGCTGGCAAGTTCATAATCTGTGAGCAGTGCAGCTTTTTTAGTCGTTGAAGCGGATCCGTCCGAAGTCGCGACTAACGCCAGACGGTAGCTGAAATGAGGTGACATCAGCACGCCAGCAATAGAGTCCCGAATCGCGTCTTCGTGACTGAGCATTTCACGTTCTCGCAGCGAACGATATGTCTCCTTGATCTCCTTTTGTTCGTCTGATATCAGAGGTCGGCGCCAAGCACGTTCGGAAAACTTCAGCAACGATTCCAGGTGAATCGACTCAGCCGCCTGTTGAGTTTCCTCGATCCAGCGAAACGACTGATTCATGTCGTCGAAGTATTTTTCGATCGCCTCCTGGGCCTCCTGATTTGCTTCCTGCGAGACAGCCTTCTTGAGAAACAGTTCTTTGAGACGCTGAATGTTCTCCTGCGATGTCACGTCACGGTTTTCAGGGCGAGCGAAGTCAAATTCCTCGCCTCCGGCAAACTGGGGCGGCTCTGCACGCTCGAAAAACAGGAAGTCCTTGTATTGGCGGATTGGAGCCTGCGTCACGTAATTTAAATTCTGCCACAGTTCTTCGAGTTCCTGGTTCTCAGTCTCCGTCAGAATCAGTTCTCGCAGGGGCAAATCATCTCGAAAGTACCCCTGCATCAAATGAAAGCCTGCCGAGAGAAGTCGAATGTCGGCCCCGAGTTCCGCATTGGAATAGTGTCCTCGACTTGAAACAGAAAACGCATTGGGAAAAAGCAGGCAGAACTGCTTTCGTGCTTTGTCCATAGCAGCGTCATCGCCGTCACCAGGAAAAGACCGACGATTCTCAGCCACCTTCTGATTCCACCACAGAATCAACGGCTGACTGCCAGCGGACATCCCATTGACCTTCAACCGCTCTATTGGAACATCAAGGTCTGATCGAATCTCCTTAATAAGCAGCGACATCTTGTCACATGCACTGCGACTGCTCTCTTTCTGCATGATGTCGGTAGGCAGCTTAGCCCAAGCCTCCTGAAGCTCTTTCTGAGGTCCGATGGCATTCTGCGATTGCAGCATTTGCCATAGGAGATCTGCGTACTTGGCACTGAGATGTGATTCCTGTGCAAAGTCCTGCAGCGTCCACGATTTCTTTTCCGACTGTTCGCGATGCTGATACTTCCAGAGCATCAGGAAGTATTGACCATAATCCACGCGGTGCTTTTCGTAGAAATCAACAATTCTCTGCACGCAAAACTTGTCCCGGTCTGTCTCGGTGACGACAGGATACGGCGCAAAGAGGATTTCTTTGGGAGTCAGGACTGCGTGGTCGGCGACCAGTCTTGCGGCGGTCAAATACTTCGTAAGCAAACCTGGCGACATCGACAGCGATTCGCCCGAATTGTCGAATCCCGCTTCATTCGCCGGGTCGACGGGAAATTCACGAGTCGGTCGGATATCGACGCCTGTGAGATCCCGTATTGAGTTGTCGTACTCGGCATTGCTGAGCCGTCTGGCCAGAACCGGGCCCGGGTCGCCCGCATTCTGGTCAGCCTCAAGTTTCCGTAGATCCTTCAACCAGTTGATCGCCAGTTGACGGGATTCTTCAGATGGCTGCGGCGAAAAATCAGCTGGTGGCATCTCCTGCTGCTCCAGCCGATGCAGGACGATCTCCCACAACGGATGATTCGCTCGCACAGCATCCACTGAAACAGCCTGAGTAAGATCGAGCTTGCCTTCCTGTTTCGTCTGATTGTGGCATTGCTGGCAGTGCGTTTTAAGGAACGGCTCAAACTCTGCGCCGAACCGTGCTTCCACGTCCTTCACATCGACCGATTGCGAGAAAACGGGCTTAGACTCTGCCATTATGCTGGTCAACACGATGGCAGTCAGCACAACAAGGCGGGGCAGAGACTTCATTGCATTTGAGCCGTTGGTCGAGAGTGAGTTGCAAGCGACGATAGATTCGATGTCATTGAAGGCGCGAGCTGACACAAATCTGTGTCATTCTCAATGACTACTCCAGCCGCATTATCTTATCGATTTCGGTCACCGTATCGCCATCGATCGTAAGCTGCTCCGCCCTGCCCTGCTCGACTGCCTGGCCACTGTGGTCGATTCCACAAACCAGTCTGCTCATCGGGGCGTTCCCCGTTGTAGAACATCAGATGGTCTGCGGAAGACCAGCCACCGTCAGCCTGCACGCGCAGCTCTTCAACGGGAAGTCCGAGGCATCGTCGCAGAATTCGAAACTCTTCAAGGTCACGAATTCGCAATCCATCAACGACCGGCGCGACACCGAAAATGCGTTTGACCAATTGAATAAGCTGTAGGGAAGCCGCCAGTGACAACGCCATAATCAGCGCCATAAGTGGTACGAAAGTGCCCATGTCAAATACTCTGTTGGCGAACGGCCAGAAGATGGTCCACGCCATCAGCAGAAGGAAGGTTGCAAGGCTGAGCCATGGTCCATAGGGAATCTGTCGATCGCGTTTTGTCAGCCATGCGACGAGTGCCGCCACAATTGCAAGGACTGGTGCAACAAAAAAGATGGCGGTTACCGGCTGCCAACCCACGACACTTCCGACCATGGCCATCAACGTAACGTCACCAAACCCCATCGCTTCTTCTTTGAGAACCATCACGCCAATAACGCGCACCATCCAGATAACTCCGCCCCCGACGATGGCACCGGCCACGCTGACAAGGAACCCATGAAAAAACGGATGTTTTGCCGCAAAGGCTGTTGCGTCCCAGGCAAAAATCAGCGGCTTAAGCCAATCTGGTGATACGGATCGCCACGTGGCAATAACGCTGTTATCCTGAGTCCAGACTGGAACCAGAAACGTTTGCCCACATGCGGTCGACACGATGATCGCGGCCAGCAGCATAGGGATCGTGCAACCATCCGGGATGATGCGGAGTTCGAAATCGATAAAAGTAGCGACGATCAGACAACAGATCATCCCGATATGCAACAGATATCGCACATGCAGCCATGTCGGTGTCGACCACAGAGTTGTGATCGTCTGAGGACCGTCGGGAGAGTGAATGCCAAAGTCTGACGCTGCACTCCAGAAATTTGCAGGCATCTCCACCTGATAAACCACGACGAACAGTATCCCCGTCAGAAGCTCCACCAGCGGATAACGCTTTGAAATTGGTTTGTGGCAATTCCGACATCGCCCTCGAAGCATCAGCCATCCGAGCAAAGGAATATTGTCATACCACTTAATGGATGCCGCGCAGCGAGGACAGCCGGAGCCATGACTATTGAGAGCTTTCAGTTGCTCCCAGAGGCTGATTTTGGAAGGGAACCTGTGAATGCAGACATTCAGGAAACTCCCGATGCAGCACCCAAGCACGAAGAGGAATCCAAGAACGAACGATCGCGGCAGGTCGTACAACATCATGTCGATTGTTCCTGCGTCTCTTGAAGGCTTGTCACATAGTCGGCGATTCGCCGGGCCATTTGTTCGGGTCTCTCTGTCCCGGCATCAACGATTAGAGTCGCGCATTCTCGGTAGAGTGGCTCTCGAAAGGCCAGTACTTCGGCGACTTCAGCTCTTATTGGCTTCCCTGTGAGACTCGGACGTCGTTGAGTCGACATGAGATCTCCGCCAAGACGACGAACGAGCACGTCAACTGGTGCCTGAAGCCAGACGACCGGGCCAGAGGCTTTTATGAGTCGACGGTTTGCCTCCGACAGTATCGCTCCACCACCACTCGCAACTACCGCATTGGATTTTTGCAGCAAGTTTGCCAGCACTTCCGATTCACGTTTTCGAAATCCGACTTCGCCTTCGTGCTGAAAGATATCTTTGATCGATACGCCGGCCTGCTGTTCAACCACTACGTCACTATCGAACCATGACCATCCCAGACGCTTCGCAAGTCTGGGCGCGACGCTGGATTTTCCACTGGCTCGGTAACCAATCAATGTGACAACCATGTCGTGCCAATCAATACTCTGCTGCCAAAACTGTACTGCTCTTTTTTGTCAGGGACACCAGGTTCCGTCTCAGTCTTTAAGTTGTGTCGCCGTTCCGTTTGTAGTGCTGGCAACAGCCAACGCCAGACTGGAAGTTTGTTCAACCAGGCCGACGGGATTCTAACTTACGAACAAGATTAACATTCTGCCATCAACCATTTGTGAAAAAGCAGTCTCAGTCGTCCGACTCACTTTCATCGTCCTCTGACTTCT
>JBILXT010000272.1:0-9840 GCA_044378235.1 Planctomycetaceae bacterium | reverse complement strand
GGTTTTTCAGCGATTGCGGTGTCTTTGGCCACCGTCAGCCGAAATGCAGGATCTCATTGTCAATCAGACGCGTGGTTCCCACCTTCGCGGCAATCAATGCGACCGCCGGTTCCGTTCGTTCGGTCAAAAGTTCGAGTGTCCTACCATTGGCGATCACAGCATATTGGAGATCGATACCTTCGACGGAGCGAAGCACGTCAATCATCGCAGCGGAAATCTCCGCGGGCAGAAGGGTAGTTTCTTTCGCCAGCTGCCGGGCTTTGCGCAGAGCCTGAGACAGTAAGCCAGCGCGTTGACGTTCATCCGGAGACAGGTACCGATTGCGACTGCTCATCGCGAGTCCATCGGGTTCTCGAATGATGGGACAGGTGACAATTTCAACAGGCTGGTTCAGGTCTTCGACCATCTGACGAATGATGAGCTGCTGCTGAAAATCCTTTTGCCCAAAGTAGGCACGATCAGGTTCCGTAATGTTGAACAGCTTGGTGACGACCGTTGAGACGCCATCAAAATGGCCCGGCCGATGAGCACCTTCCAGCACAGAGGCCAGTCGATCGACTCGTACAATGGTCTGAGCCAGTGGTGAGTACATCGACGAAGTCTGCGGCGTAAAGACCAGGTCAGCACCGGCCGTCCGACACATTTCCAGATCGCTTTCCAGCGTTCTGGGGTACTTGCTGAAATCTTCATTCGGTCCAAATTGAGTCGGGTTCACGAAGATTGTGCCCACGACAAAATCGCATTCCTTGCGAGCTCGCTCGATCAAACTCACATGACCCGCATGCAGCGCGCCCATGGTTGGAACGCAACCGACCGACTTCCCCGCGCGGCGAGCCTCACGAACAAGTCGGTGCGTTTCAGATGGTACGGGTTCCACAATCATTTATTCTTCGCCGCGAAACATCTTCATGATGAAACTGCCGATCCCAATCACAACAGCAACCGCCAGGCCGATCAGTTTTCCTACAGATCGACCTCGAATACGCGTCCCACCGGAGTTATCAGAATCATCCTGAGCCAGCGTCAGCACAGTGTCGTAATCAACGGAGGACAACGTCAGAGGACTCTCAGAGATGTCTACAGAAGCCGAAACTTCGGTTGTTCCAACGACAACAACAGTGACCACACAGATCAGTGAAAATAGCATCAATCGCAAAGTCATTGAGGGACTCCGGGAACCACTGGTGGGGGAGGGGTATTCAGCACGCCTTGGGGACGGTAAATGACCTCGACAACAAATGCAAACTATTCGCCCGATCCATCAGTGCCCCGACTCGTCACGACCTACGGATTCGCTGCCTTTATCCCACCTTTTCTCCAGAATGGATTACTTCGCAGGCTTCTCATAAGCCTGCATGTCCTTCAGGATTTTTCTTGCCCCATTGCCCAGAAACAGAACATCAACTCCAGCAACCAGCAGTGTATATCCCTGAGCCGCATACGGAGCGACAGCTTCAGCGTTTACACCGAAATATCCAAGCGGAATAGCGGCGGATTGACAGGTTGCGGTGATCTTCGCAATCGCGTTAAGAACTTCGGGATCGGAAATCTGCCCCATCTTGTTATAGCTGGCTGAAAGATCGTAAGGCCCGAGTAATACGCAGTCGACACCCGGAACTTTGACAATTGATTCAATGTTGTCGACCGCTGTTTTGTGTTCTGCCTGAACAATCACGACGACATCGTCGTTGGCTGATGCGACATAATCGGCAAAGCGAAAACCGTAACCATGTGCCCGAGCAAGGCCGACACCACGACCTCCGGCAGGAGCGTATCGAGCAAACCGGACGACATCAGCCGTCTGTTCGGCAGTGTTGACCTGAGGCACGATGACCCCTTGTGCTCCAAGGTCCAGTACCTTCTTGATTTCTGCCTCATCGCAGATCGGGACACGCACGATGCAGGCAACGCGGTGACTGACGGCCTGAAGAATGCTCAGAATATCGGGAGTTGTCAGAGGTCCGTGTTCACCATCGATAAACAGCCAGTCGAAACCCACGTCCGCAAGAATCTCGGCCGTCGATGCTGTTGGCAGAGTGACCATCGTGCCCAGAAGTGTTTCGCCCTTTTGCAGGCGTTCGCGAAATCCCTTGATCATGGTTCGGAAGGTTTTCGGGTTGGAGGTTTTCGGTTTTCGGAGAATCGCAGAGAAGAAAGTTTGCGGCTTTCAGCTTTCGGCTCTCCGCTTTACCGTTGGCTAACTGGTCACTCTCGCGAGGCATTTCAGGTACTCACCGTACTCATTCGGGAACTCGGACGCCAGCGACTGCAGTTGGCTGCGATCAATGAAGCCTTTTCGCCATGCGATTTCTTCAGGGCAGGAGATCTTCAGTCCCATTCGCTTTTCGATTGCCGCGACGAAGTTACCGGCATCCAGCAGAGATTCATGCGTTCCGGTATCCAGCCACGCGAAACCTCGAGACAGCATTTCGACTCGCAACAGTCCTCGATTTAGATACTCGCGATTGACGTCGGTGATCTCCAGCTCGCCTCGCGGAGATGGCTTCAGATTGCGTGAGATCTCCACGACCGAATTATCGTAGAAGTAAAGGCCGGGGACGGCAAAACTGGACTTCGGCTTCGGAGGTTTCTCTTCAAGCGAGATGGCTTTTCCCTGAGCGTCGAACTCGACAACGCCGTATCTTTCCGGATCACGCACTTCGTAACCGAAGATTGTCGCTCCCGTTTCAAGGCTTCCGGCATTGGCCAGGATTTTCTGAAAGCCGCTTCCGTAGAAGATGTTGTCGCCCAGAACCAACGCTACGTGGTCGTCGCCTACGAAGTCGGCGCCCAGAATAAACGCCTGAGCGAGTCCTTCCGGCTTCGCCTGAGTCACATAAGAAAACTTCATACCCCACTTCGCGCCGTCGCCGAGCAGTTTTTCGAATCCACCAATATCTCGAGGCGACGAGATGATCAGCACTTCCTGAATGCCAGCCAGCATCAGCGTGGAAAGCGGATAGTAAATCATCGGCTTGTCATAGACCGGAGCCATCTGCTTACTGATGCCGAGGGTAATCGGAAACAGTCGAGAACCAGTGCCTCCTGCGAGAATGATGCCTTTTTTGAAGTGGGACATAGGAAGAGGTTTTCGGTTGGAGGTGTTCGGTTTTCAGTTGTCACTCGTCAAGCGAGCGGAAGTTTTTTCGCCACCGGGTTTACCCCGGTGGTTTACGGGCTTTTGCACTACTTATCGCACACCTGATATTGGATCTGAAGTAGTGCAAAAGCCTATCCCCACCGGGATGAACCCAGTGGCGAAGTTTGTTTGACGTCTATTCGTCGCCCAGCCCGAGGCGTTCGCGGCGGTATTTCCCGGACTGAACGCGTTCGACCCAAACCGGATTTTCCAGGTACCAGCGGATCGTCAATTCCAAACCCGACTGGAAATCCTGTTGAGGTTTCCAGCCCAACTCATGTTCAATCTTTGTCGCATCAATCGCGTATCGACGATCATGGCCAGGGCGATCTTTCACGTAACGAATCAGAGATTCACAAGGGGCGTGTGACAGACCAGGACGAAGTCGATCAACCGTGGAGCAGATCATTTTTACGATACTGATGTTTGTCTGCTCGTTGTTGCCACCGACGTTGTAGCATTCGCCAATTCGTCCGTTCGCAAGGACGGTTTCAATGGCCGCACAGTGATCTTCGACATAAAGCCAGTCGCGGACGTTGAGCCCATCGCCGTAAACAGGCAGCGGCTTACCTTCGATGGCGTTCAGAATCATCAAAGGAATCAATTTCTCCGGGAACTGATAGGGTCCATAGTTGTTCGAGCAATTTGTGATCAGTACCGGCAGTCCATAAGTGTGATGATAAGCTCGCACGAAGTGGTCGGAGGCCGCTTTGCTTGCCGAGTAAGGACTGTTTGGTGAATACGAGGTTTCTTCCGTAAACAAACCTTCTGCACCCAGCGAGCCATAGACTTCGTCGGTCGACACATGCAGCAGGCGGAATTGGTCTTTGTCTGAACCGCTCAATTGCGAGTAATACGCGCGGATCTCTTCGAGCATCCGACAGGTGCCCAGCACGTTTGTTTCGACAAAGGTGAGAGGTCCATCGATTGAACGGTCGACGTGCGATTCTGCAGCGAAGTTGACAACGGCCGTTGGACGAAACTTCTCGAGCAGATCTTTGACGAGTGTTCGATCACCAATGTCTCCCGACACGAGCTGATGCAGTTCGGAGTTCGGGGGTAGCGAGTCCGGGTTGCCTGCATAAGTCAGCTTATCGAGATTGATGATGCGCACATCGCCACGTTCAATGGCGCGGCGGACAAAGCAGCTTCCAATAAAACCTGCACCACCAGTTACCAGAAGTGTTTGCATATCGACGTCAGGCTATATTCGCAGAGGTTTAAGTCGAGCAGGGGACAGCAGTATGTCCGTAGTTCCCCAGTTTTACGGATTCGATGTTCAGAGTTTGGGAAAAATGAACGGTGAATCAACGAGATTTGCCGGACTTTGCATCGATTCGTCTGCCGTGATCGCATTGCGTCGGACCGCACGCCTCGATCGGTCCGGTTAGCACGATTTTTCCATCTGCAATGAGCCATTTTTGGTTCAATGGCAAACGAAAGCAGGCAACGCTGGGGGAGGTTTTGAACCGCAAATGGACACGAATATACGCGAATAGGAGGTCGATTCGGAATCGCTGTGATTCTGCTCGGTAACGAACATCGCGATGGTGGCTACTGCAGAGTTTTCTCTGCATGAGTCTTCCGGATTCAATATTCGCCGGCGGGAGAAGTGCAAAGCCTGCGAGAGATCAGGGAAGCAGAGCAAGATCTTTGTAGATCGCTTCGTTGATCAGGCGATTGCGTCGCTGATGCTGACCTTCACCGCAGAAGCCATTAGCACTCCAGGCGACAACCAAGCCATGTTCCGGATCGCAGAATCCCATCGAGCATTGCGAACCCCCATGCCCGAACGCTGATTCACTCGCGTATCGTCCGAATCCATAGGGTACCGTTACCAGCCCATGACGGTTTGAGTTGCAAATGACACCGAGGCCAAAGTCAACCACGTGCTGGAGTGTTTGATCGAACTGGTTAACTCGATGACGCATCGTCATCTGTTCGATCGCTGACGATGACACGAACGAAGTTCCATCCGGAAGCTTTCCATTTCTCAGCAGAAGCTCAAGGAAGACTCCCAGTTCTCGAATCGGTCCGCGAAGATTTCCGCCTGGCGAGGGTTGAGTCAACCACGGCGGTGTTCCATAGCTGGAGACCGCGAGTTGTCCTTTGTCACGCTCATACAGTGTCGGAATGAGTCCGGCCTTCTGAGTCAGCGTGTGAGTTTGGAGGCTGCACGATGTTGAGCTGAGGCCCAGGGGCTCAAGCAGTTCGTTCGTCAAAACGTCGTCGAACGCCGCGAGGTGTGCCGACGTTGTGGTACGCCGCAGAATCTCACCCAGCAAAAACCAGCTACTTTGCGGATGATAAGCGGCCGTTCCGATGGGAAGTTGTCGTGCTGTTGACACGATGGTCTCGATGGTTGTCGACCAATCGGAATGCGGCCAACCCGTTTCAGTCGCAGGAAATCCGGATTGATGTGTCAGCAAGTCGATGATGGTGACATCGTGCTTATCGCTATGAATTGTCTCTGGCAAAAGCTCAGTGAGCTTTGTCGACAGTTGGAAGCGTTGATTCTCGATCTGTTTCAGAATCAACAACGCCGTCAGCGGCTTTCCCGCGCTGCGCCAGGGCATGATTGTCGCGGCCGACATGGGGACGTCAGGTGACGCGTCACCGAGTGCTGAGTCAAGAACGGGCCGAGAGTTCAGCGAAACGTAAATCTGGACTCCGGTATGAAGTCCGCGAGAGATTCCTTCCTGAACCGCGGCGGCCACGGAAGGGAATTCGTTCGATGGAAACATGGCTGTCAGTTGCAAAGAGGCAGCATTTTCTCGGCCTGGACGATGTACTGCTTTAGCATTGAATGTTCTTCGGCCGGCGCGACGGCCAGGCAGGCTCGCAGGAGTTCCTTCGATTCCCCGGGTCGACCGGAACGTAATGTCAGAATCGCCAGGTCTCTGCGTTCCCGATAGGAGCCTGGAATCAACAACGCGATTCGGCTCTGAACACGCCAGGCGGACACCCAGAGTTCTCGATTGCCAAACAGCGTCTTGAGATTATTGAGCATCCGAACCATGATCGTTCGCTCGTCCACGGGCTTTAACGTGCGGCGAATTTCTGGCATCGGGAGTTCGGTGATCTCACGGAGCCACGCGATGCACTCGGGCTCATCCATGATCCGTCCACCGTTGAACGCATCCACATACAGGTTGCCTGAGTCCGTTGGCAGTCTTGTCAGGAAATGATGCGGGGCCGCGATTGGTTCGAGCGGAATTCCCAGTTCATTTGCAACGTTCAAGTAGATCAGTGACAACGAGATCGGGATTCCTCGTCCTGTTTCGAGCACTCGATTGAGATAACTGGCTTCCGGGTCGCCATGGCAATCGTCATCGCCGTGCAGGTTGAGTTCTTCCGTCATGTGACGGACCAGCATTTTCAGTTCTTCCAGATCCGATCCGGCCTGAGTCACCGGGTGAGTCAGTCGAGCGATTGATCGCTGGAGACGAAGTCGAGTTGGCGCGAAGTCGAGATTGGCCTGGCCATCACGAGCGATTTCCAGCGCTGCAGTGATCAGGTCGACATCTGTTTCGCGGCGGACCAGTCGCATAAACTGCTGATCGTGTTCAAAAGTATTGCTGAACGGCATGGCAGGATTTTTGACTGGTTATCTGAAGAGATTTAAGCCTGGCAGAAACCTTGCCGGGCAGCTTTAGGAGTCGCGGGGCCAAACTATAGCGGCGCTTTCCTGCTGCCACAATGGCGACTACGGATGGTGAAATCCACGTTTTTTCCGCGACATTAACATTCAATTCGTAGAGTGATCCAAGGAACACTCCAGACTTTTTCGAGTAGAAGTCGTGATGCTCTCGCTGATCTTCGACTCGAACAAACAGGCCCTGAAGAGTGGCATAATCCTTATCATGTTTGCTGAATCTGCCAGGAAAACTGACAAACTCGGCCAGAACCGCGGGACTGCGGTTTCATTGATTTGACCCGTGAAGCAGTCAGCCGTATGGTGTCCGTTTGTCTCGGCATTTTGGCCGGAGCTTTTGATTCAGGCGAGAATTAAAAAAGGCACAGTCATGAGATTTCGAAGCAACTGGATTCTGTTACTTGGGCTGGTTTTGGCGGGATGCCAGGTCGAGCAGCCACCTACGCCGGAATCAAGCACAACCGATTCAGGGGAGAAAAAAGAGAGTTCAACTCCCGAGGGCGGCAAGGAAGGCGGTACCGAAGAAAAATCCGGTGAACGAAAGTCTGTCGCTTTTGTAACAAATCAGATCGCCGACTTTTGGAAGATCGCGGAAGCCGGATGCGTTGCCGCTTCGAAAGAGTTTGATATTGATGTCCAGGTAATCATGCCTCCGGAAGCTTCTGCTGTCGTGCAGAAGCAAAAGGTTGAAGACGTGATGACCGGCGGAATTCAAGCCATCGCGATTAGTCCGCTTGATGCAGACAATCAGGTCGAATGGATCAACAGCATCGCCGCCAAAATCCCCCTGATTACTCATGACTCAGACGCTCCAAAGTCGAATCGCCTCGTCTATATCGGTATGGACAACTACGCCGCGGGTCGAGCTTGTGGCGAGATCCTGAAAAACGCGCTGCCGGATGGTGGTCAGGTGTTGCTGTGTATTGGTCGCCTGGAACAGGACAATAGCAAGTATCGTCGTCAGGGCGTGATCGACGTGTTGATGGGCCGTGATCGTGGCATTGACTTCTACCAGTCACAGCCGGATGCCTTCGATCCAAACGAAGGTGAGATTAAAGGTGATAAGTACACGATTGTGGCAACGGTCACCGATCAGGGTAAACCGGAAGTTGCTTTGCAGAAAGCTGAAGACGCGATTGTGACGTACCCGGAGCTGAAAGGTATGGCAGGACTGTTTGAATACAATCCACCAGCGTGTTACCAGGCTCTGAAGAAGGCTGGAAAAATTGGACAGGTGGCAATTGCTGGCTTTGATGAAAACGATGTCACTCTGCAGGCGATCAAAGACGGCGAATGTGCCGGAACGGTTGTGCAGAACCCCTATGAATATGGGTTCCAGTCTGTACGAGTTCTGAAGGAAATCCTGGCCGGCAGCAAAGATGTGATTCCGGAGTCAAAGTATATCGACATTGCTCCACGATCGATCACCAAGGAAAACGTCGAAGCCTACTGGGAAGAACTCAAGCGATTGAAGGGGCAGTAGGGCGGCCAAAGGGTTTGAGGTTTTCGGTTTGAGGTTTTCGGACGAGATCACATTGGAATCGTTCGTCGGCCTCAACCTGCCTTGCTCTCTTTTCGTTTCCGAAAACCCAACTCCTCCAACCGAAAACGGCTCGTCTTCCCATGTCAGCCCCTGTCTCTCCAACCCCGCGACTGGAAGTTCGCGACATCACGAAGTCTTTCCCCGGAGTCAAAGCGCTCAAGGGGGTGAGTCTTCGCGTGATGCCTGGCGAGGTTTTGTCGGTGGTGGGTGAAAATGGTGCAGGCAAAAGTACGTTGATGAAAATTCTGGCTGGCGTTCAGTCTCAGGACGGCGGTCAGATTCTTGTCGACGGGCAGGAGAAGCGATTTGGTTCCGTCAGTGATGCGATGAGCAATGGGATTGCCATCATTCACCAGGAACTGAATCTTGCGGACAACCTGGAAATCGGAGCCAACATCTTTCTGGGCCGTGAGCCGAGAACACTTGGCCTGATTAACAACGGCCGCATCAATCAGGACGCGGAGAAACTGCTTGACCGAATCGGGCTGAAGGTCTCTCCACGGATGCTGGTGAAAGAGTTGACCGTTGGCCAGCAGCAGATGGTGGAAATCGCCAAGGCGCTGTCGATTAATGCGCGAGTGTTGATCATGGATGAGCCGACTTCCAGCCTGTCGGCCGGTGAGTCTGCGAAACTGTTTCAGGTGATTCGGGATCTTCGAGCGGCTGGTGTGAGTATCGTTTATATCTCTCATCGGTTAGCGGAGGTTCAGGATCTTTCGGATCGAGTGACTGTCCTTCGCGATGGGGAAAATGCCGGAGAGCTCATTCGCGGCGAGGTGACTCATGACAGTCTGGTGCGATTAATGGTCGGTCGGGATATCTCTCGTTTCTTCGTCCGTAACCCTCACAAGAAGGGTGATGTGGCGATTGAAGTGAAAGATGTTGTGACGGCCACATGGCCGAAGCATCGGCTGAATCTGAACGTGCGAGCCGGGGAAATTGTTGGTGTGGCCGGACTTGTCGGAGCGGGTCGCACGGAAATGTTGCGGACACTGTTCGGAGTCGATGCCCCGGTCAGTGGAGCGATTGAAGTCGGTGGAAAGCTGGTGGATCTGAAGTCTCCACAGCAAGCGATTGCGGCCGGGGTTGCTCTGGTGCCAGAAGACCGCAAGCAGCAGGGCGTCGTTCTGGATATGGTCATTCGCCAGAACATTGGGCTGGCATCGCTCCATCAGCATTCTAGGCTCGGCGGTTTTCTGAACTTTGCGGTGGAGAAACAGCAGTCTGCGGAAATGAGTCAACGACTGCGAGTGAAAGCTCCGCATGATCAGTATCGAGTTGGAAATCTGTCCGGCGGAAATCAGCAGAAAGTCGTGCTGGGAAAATGGCTGGCATTGAAACCTCGAGTCCTGCTGCTGGACGAGCCGACTCGCGGGATCGATGTCGGCGCCAAACAGGAAATCTATCAGCTGATGGATGAGCTGGCAGGGCAGGGGATTGCGGTGCTGTTTGTCAGCAGCGAAATGGAAGAGATCATCGGGATGAGTGATCGCGTGATTGTGA
>JBILXT010000679.1:0-2758 GCA_044378235.1 Planctomycetaceae bacterium | reverse complement strand
CCTGCTGGCGACACTTCGAGACCGAACCGGAGTTGTCAGCGGGCTGATGTGGAATGTCGTCGAAGAAAACGTCCAGCACATTTCTTCTGGTGACTACGTTCGCGTTCGTGGCAAAGTGCAGCTCTATCAGGGCGGGCTGCAGATGATCGTGACTCATATCGATCCGGTCCCCGAAACCACCTGCAATCCGGAAGACTTCAACGTTCAGGCTCAGGCCAATGCTGCTCCTCTGCTGGCACGACTGAAAGAGCTGTTGTTCTCCATCAAGAGCACTGAACTGCTGACTCTGGCCAGTGCGTTTATGGAAGATGAAGTACTGGTCACAGGGCTATGTTCTGCTCCCGCCGGCGTGAAGGCTCATCATGCGTATATGGGCGGACTGATCGAACATGTCGTCGGGATGTCAGAAGTGGCAGATCGAATCTGCACGTTGTACCCGACTCTGAACCGCGACCTGTTGATGCTGGGCGTGTTGCTGCACGACATCGGCAAGGTCAGAGAACTCTCCTGGGATCCAACACTGGCCTACACAGATGAAGGGCAGTTACTCGGTCATATCAACATCGCCATTGAGATGCTGAACGAGAAACTCAAAGTCGTGGAAACCCGACTTGGTCGACCGGTCGAAACGGAAGACATCCTGCGCCTGAAGCACATGATTCTCAGCCATCATGGGACCAGAGAATTCGGCAGCCCGACGATTCCGATGACCCCGGAAGCCATCACTTTGCACCATATTGATAATCTGGATGCAAAGCTGAATGAGTTCACTCGAGCGATCGAAGATGACCTGAACGCGGAGTCCGCCTGGACCCCTTTCAACCCTCGCACGGACCGCAGACTGTTCAAAGGCTTGCCAAAACAGGCTTAAAACCGTGTTAGGGCATGATTACACCCCACGATTTTGGGCGATCCTGCGTATTCTCGCTCACAGCCTGTTTCTGGTTGGCTTATACTGCCCGGTTCAGTTTCTAAAGAAGCTGGCAATGGAACTTGACCGGTCGTGGGACTGCCGATTCAAAACCGTGAAATCGTCTCCCAAGGCTCAACCGCCTTAAAACGGACGTGATTGACAATGATCTGCGTAAGTCTCGGACGAACTCGGCATTCGTCCATTATGGAAGAACATCAGGCTCTGGCATCAAAGGGTGCGGAGCTGGTTGAACTGCGCGTCGACTATATGCGGAAGAAGCCGGATATCGGCCTTCTTCTGAAAGAGCGACCAACGCCGGTTGTGGTCACCTGCCGACGGCGTTCAGATCGAGGCCGCTGGTTTGGAACTGAAGAACAACGTTTATCCATTCTCCGTGAAGCAATTATCGCGGGTGCGGAGTACGTCGATCTTGAAGATGATATTGCCAAGTCCATTCGACGATATGGTAAGACGAAGCGCATCGTCAGCTACCATAATTTCGAAGAGACGCCGATGGAGTTATACGATATCCATCGCCGATTGTCTCAGTGCGATCCCGATGTCATCAAGATCGTGACCATGGCTAACTCCCCCGCCGATAACGTACGGATGCTGGAAATGGTCAGTGCCGCGCAGGTCCCTACAGTTGGATTCTGCATGGGAGAGCTGGGAACCATCAGTCGGATTCTCTGTGGTCGAGCTGGCTCACCATTCACTTACGCAAGCTTTAGCCGTGAACGTGAGATGGCTCCGGGGCAATTGTCTTACGCAGAAGTACGGAATCTTTATCGATTCAACAAGATCACGAAGGACACAAAAGTCTTTGGTGTGATCGGTGATCCGATCGCTCAAAGTAAAAGCCCGTTAATCCACAATGCGGCATTCCGCAAACTGGGGATTGATGCGGTTTATCTCCCACTTCGAATACCTGCCGACGGACTTCTTGCTTCGCTCAAGGAATACGACGCCCTTGGCATCAGCGGTTATAGTGTCACGATTCCGCACAAGGAAGCCGTCCTGCAATTCTGCGATTCCCTGGATGCCGAGACCGATGAAATCGGTGCTGCGAATACTCTCTATAAGTCTGATGGCGAATGGAAAGCCACAAATACAGATGCTTCGGCTGCCATGGAAGCGATCCAGTCCGGCATGTTGAAGGCTGGTGGTTCTCATGAACTGGTGGGACGCAAAGTACTGATTCTTGGGGCTGGTGGTGTTGCTCGAGCGATTGCGTTCGCCCTGCAAAATGATGGCGCTACCGTGACGATTACGAATCGCTCGCGAGACAGGGGAAAAGCTCTGGCTGCCGAACTGAAATGCCAGTTTGCCTCATGGGAAAACCGCGGCGCAGAAAGCTGCGAGATTCTGATTAACTGCACGTCGGTTGGGATGCATCCAAACCTGAACGAAACTCCATTTGAACCGAATTGGCTGAGCGATTCGACCCTGGTCTTTGACACCGTTTACAACCCGGAGCAGACACTGCTCCTAAAGTACGCTCGCGAGCGGGGCTGTACAACTGTCGGCGGGATTGAGATGTTCGTTCGACAGGCGGGACGTCAGTTTGAACTCTTCACCGGGGAATCGGCACCGCTGGAATACATGACGGAAACATTGCGTCGGGCAATGTCGGCAGCCCGAATGGTTGTCGCCTCGGCGCCCGAGAAGTCAGAGGACGATGAAAGTGAGTCGGACGACTGAGACTGCTTTTTCACAAATGGTTGATGGCAGAATGTTAATCTTGTTCGTAAGTTAGAATCCCGTCGGCCTGGTTGAACAAACTTCCAGCCTGGCGTTGGCTGTTGCCAGCACTACAAACGGAACGGCGACACAACTTAAAGACTG
>JBILXT010000271.1:0-9903 GCA_044378235.1 Planctomycetaceae bacterium | reverse complement strand
AAACAGGAGAAAGTCGCATGATCAGCCTCTGCTGGATTCGTTAAGGAAACGGCTGGAATCGTCGTCACTTCGGAGCAAGCCGGCAGAGGATTCAAAGAACTTTCTTCGGCGGCCGGGGACATGATCTGCCTGAGTCGACTGTTCCTCCAGGTCGTTCATATTGGCCTGACAAACTCGACAACCGACGGTTTTCAGGTGGAACTCCACATAGGCTGCAGCGGCTTCGCTAAGTGTCCCCAGCAAAAAACCTCCCATTTCGGAGCGAGTCGGACAGCTCAGACGGGCTCGTTGCCACACTTCGCCGATCGAGTTGCCACCCTGGTCGCGATGCCGAATGACCTGAGCAACGCGGGCCTGGAGAGCTTTATCAGCCCTTAATTCTGTTTCAAATTCCACCATGCGAGCTGCCGGGAGCAGTTCGTCCAGCCAGGCAGCAAGTTCTCGATCGGTCCAGGTCACGGATTGCTCCAATCCCCAAAAGGTTGGCGTCAGAGAAGAATGCACGCCTTGCCGGAATAGCATATGTCGGCTAGATTCGTGTTTTCCAGTCAGGAGCGGTCTCGTTGAGTTTTATTGAAACCACTCCTCGGAAATTTCGTAAACGCCGCAGAGTTCACTATTCAGCGGGCTGAATTGCGAGAACACTTCGAAGAAACAGCAACTCCAGACGGTCGCCTCCCCGGCGGCAACACCGGGGCTCACGGATAGTGCAGTAGCTAGTGCAATATCGTACCTATCACAACTCGGATCCTCCTCGCCTTCACCAGCTCTGGCATGCCTGCGCGCTGGGACGGAATGCGGCTGAGGGGTTCTCCTGTGACGTGTTTGAGCTGTTTGCCATTTCGCCCCCATATTTTGATCGCAAGGGACTTATTGTTGCGATCGATGGCGAGCGAGTCGTCGGCTATGTTCATGCCAGCTTTGCGGTCAACGCTACCGAAAGCGGTCTGGATAAAACGCAGGGGATCATTTCGGCCCTGATGGTTCATCCGGAATATCGTCGACGGAAGATCGGGACGGAACTTGTTCGGAAGGCCGAGGAATACCTGTGGGCCAGCGGGGCGTTGTCGATTGAAGCCGGAGGCGGATTACACCGAAACGGCTTTTATTGCGGCATCTATGGCGGACTGGAACCGTCGGGCTTTTGTGGCTCCTCCGCTGCGTGGAAGGAGTTTTTCGGTTCGTGCGGATATGATCGCGGCAAAGAAAACTACGTGTTTCGTCGCGATTTGTTGCAGAGCCGTGACCCCGTGAATGCCAAGCTGCTGCGGCATCGACGTCATCTGAATCTTGTGATTACGGACCGACCATCAAAAGAAACCTGGTGGTGGTTCGTTCGTTTCGGCCATCTGGATTCTCTGCGGTTTGAACTACAGGAAAAGACGAATCTCGAGGTTGTCGCCAGCGGTCAGATTATTGGGATGGACTTGTTCATTCCCAAATGGGGTGTGCGGAGCGTGGGAATTCGCGAAATCTACGTCCCGGAGAATCAACGCCGACACGGGTTTGCTCAAGCCCTCGTGCTGGAAATCTGTCGGCGACTTCGAGGTGAAGCGGTGCAACTCGTGGAGGCCCATGTGGACTCCGAAAATAAGGCAGCGATCGATTTATTCACGTCGGCCAAGTTTGAGCTGAATGATCGCCTGCTGACATTCCGTAAGTCGCTGCAGTAGCCTGCTAAGTACTTCTCGGCAACGGCCATTTCTTCGTCAGATGGCCGTGAGCAGCGTGCAATAATGGATCGATCGTCCACTCCTGAATCTTGTGCGGAGGACTCCAGTCGAACCAGTGATACCCGTCATGCTCGGTAACAACGATTTCAACCGGACGAATAAGCTTGGCCATGAACACCAGCAACCGCTTCTCGATCAGACCTTTTCCGCCGTATCGTTTCTGGTTCACCATGTAGCGGTTTTCGAAACGGAAATACGGGTCGACCTCAAGATCGCCCGGCGAGATTCCCGTTTCTTCCTGCAATTCGCGCAGCGCGCACTGGAGTTCGGTTTCACCTTCATCCACGTGGCCCTTGGGCAGATCCCAGCGCCGCGCATGCTTCATCAGCAGAAAGGAATCGACCGGGTCGCCTCGAAGAATCAAAAATCCGCACGAAACAGGCTGTTTCACGCCTTTATACTCCATCATCAGTGACAGCAGACAGGTGCAGGGATGGTAACCAACCTTCGGCAATCCGTGCAGTCGATCTTGCCATTTTGCGTGGAATAGATTTTTTGCCGCTACTGATTGAGCCTGAGACGCTAGCCGAATCCAGAGCAAGATGGCTGGACGGCGTTACACACACTACAAATTGGGCTGAGATCCAGTGGGCTGCAAGTCGTTTCGACGTTGGCACTTCAATCGGAGCCTGTCCGGCGTGTTCGATTCACCGCGAAATACGAGGGCCAGCCGAAACAAAAGAGGAATCGGCTAGCGCCTCAGGCTCAAGGGGGCGATACGCTTTAGGATGCGGCGGCTTGTACGGCACTGCGAGCGTCCTCGATGGTTCGCCAGGTTTTCAGGTGGACTCCGGCCAGCATGGCGGCGCCGGTGGCGGCTTCTTCGGAATGGCGAGCCACTTCGACGGGCACTCCAAAATGTCGACGTACGGCATCGACCAGTAAGGGATTATGCTTCACCGCATTGCCCGCCATGGCGACTCGTTGCAAAGGACTGGCCTTGCTCTGTGGGGACGTTGACCAGACGTCGGACATTGATTGAGCAATCCCGGTGAGCACGCTGGCCAGCAATTGGGCCGGGCTCAGATTGTCGACGTTGATTCCTTTGATCAGACCGCGACGATCCGGTTCGTAGCGAGTTCCCCGGAAGAAGGGTTCACAGACAAGTTCCGGAGACGGTGTCTCCTGAGCGACCAACTTCTGCAGTCGATCCCAGATTGCTTCTTCACTGACAATACTCCCGAAATCCGCCAGCCAGCGCCGAATTGTGCGATTGACCCACGCAATTGCATCTCCGCCGCACAATCCGGCACCGACGATCATGAATTGTGGATTGGCCTTGCCAGTGGCAGGATCCGGGTTCCCAGGCAGAATGCGAGTATCCAGCGGCAGTTGGCGAGTAAACTGCGGGATTCGCCAGACGATCTGCCCTCCGGTTCCGATATTAATCAGCACGGAACCGTCCAGATCCGGCAAAGCGCTGAGCACGGACGCCTGATTGTCGCCGATGGCATTAATCACCGGTAAGCCCGCCGGCATACCCAGTTCGGCCGCAACCGCAGAATGCAATGAGCCAACGATCGCTCCGCTGTCAGCAACGGGCGGCAACCATTCACGTGGAAACTCGGCGGCTTGCAGGATTGTGTCGCTCCAGTCGTCCGCAACGAGATCAAATAGCCCGGATGACGCCGCATGAGATCTCTCGGTGACCGGTGCGTTTCCAGTCAGGCAACTTCCAATCCAGTCTGCGACGAAAGAGACCGATCCGAGGTTGCTCGGGAGTTGCTTCAGTCGTCGCAGCGCGAAGAGCGTCGTGCCCAGATATCCGGGAGACAAGCGACAGCCGGTGTTCAGCATCGCCTGATCTGAAGCACGCTGCTGCAGTTCCGAAAGCAGAGATTTCTGCGCACCTTCGGAGACGGATCGGCGATCCTGCCACGTGATAACATTGCCAGTGACTTTGCGATCCTTATCGAGAATCACGGTGCTGTGCATTTGCCCGGTCAACGCGATCGCCACAAACTCAGAGCCCCGGCAGAGCTCGCTCAAATTCTTCAACGCCGCGAACGCCGTCGCGCGGATGCGCTCCGGATTCTGTTCGGCGTAATCCGTCGGCAGGCCTTCAATCGCCGCATGGTGCGTTTTCGTCACCGCCTGTATGACTCGACCAGATTCTTTCAGAGCCACCGCCGAAATGCTGGTGGTGCCCATATCCAGTCCCAGAATCAGTTTGTTCATGAATGACAGTGTCCTGCGCGTGCTGTTTTCTTAGAGCATAAAGACGCCAGCCGTCCGAGGCGATGCATCAATTCGCAGGACGGCCTTTTCAGCCCGTCGTTGCTACAAAAGAATGCCCCACTTCGACGCCCTGAAAAGGGCGTCCTACTTGTCGTCAAAGCTTCGTGGCGAATTTGATGCCCTTCGCTCCATTTCTTGCGAGCCGCCGGCATCGATCGAGTCCCTGCCTTTTTGCAGAAAGCTGCTGATTCCGCAGCCTCATTGTTTCATCAGCACAGACAACACTCAGTCCAGAAACGTGAATTCATTTGACGCCAACAAGGCATGCGCAAGCAGACCCCACGCGCGTTCGGGGTCTGGAGCCGCACCATCTGCTGCTGTTGAGTTTGCTGTCGCCTCAGTCATGAACGCCTGGGCCTGAGTAATCTCAGATTCGGTGGGATTGCGACACAGGATCTTTCGAACCATCACGCTGATTCGCTCATCATCAGACGCCAGCTTCATCTCCTTTGTGAGCAACGCGACTCGTGCCGCGCGGTCCTGGATAAAGTCAGAATTCAGAGCAAACAAAGTCTGTTGAGGAACCGTGGTTTCTGGACGTCGAGCCGTACAGGCATTCGGATTGGCCGTATCAAAGGTGCTCATCAGATTGGCGATCACATCGCGATTGACAAATCCGTAAACACTTCGTCGAGGCACCGCGGGGGAAGCATTCAGGTCGATCGGGCGACCGCCCATAGTGACGTCCAGTTCATCGGAGGCTGCCAGCATCGCGTCTCGCATCGCCTCGAACTCGAGGCGTCGGCGAGGCATACGCCACAGCAGGAGATTCTCGGGATCAATTTGTCGGCTGTGTTCATTCTCGACCGCTCCCTGACGATAGGCATCGCTTAGCATGATTTGTCGATGCAGCCACTTCAGCGACCAGCCATTCTTTCGCAATTGATCGGCCAGATAATCCAGGAGTTCCGGATGCGTCGGAGCCTGCCCGCGCGTTCCAAAATCATCCGGAGTTCGAACCAACCCCGTCCCAAAATGATTCTGCCACGCCCAATTCACCAATACTCGGGCGGTCAGCGGATTACTCTCCGCGACAAGTGATTGAGCCAGTCCCAGGCGTCGCTGGCCGGGCTCAAACGTCTCAGTGTGATCACCGGGCAACGCCGTCAAAAAACGAGCTTCGACGACTTCTCCGCGTGCCAGCGGGTTACCACGCAGAAAAATGCGAGTCGGCTCGGGGGTGGGATTTTCTCGCATAATCATCGCTCGCGGAGGCGATCCGGGCGACGAAAGATTCAACTGATGAATCGCGCCCTTCTTGCCACTGGCAAGGTCTGCAATCGTACGATTCGTCAATCGGATCGCATCCTCATCAGATAAATCAAATGGAGATCCTTCCGCATACAAATGGTGCCGGATCTGACGATGTGACGGACTATTGATGACTTGATGTTGAGGATGATCGTCTGGCAGGACGGTGGCGCCGACGGCCGCCTCCGCTGATGATTCCAGTAACGCCAGTAGCCACAATCGCTGCTGCTCCGCGAATACTTTTCCATAGACAGCCGCCACGGCGCTTAAAGAGTTTGGCTTCTGCTCAACCAACGCATCCACAACAAAAGGATTCCATTTCAACGGCTCTCCGCGCAGGGCGTGCAGCTTGTCGGGAGTGCGGCCGATTGCGTCGAGCTCTGCTGAAAGGCGACCAAGATACTCATCGCGCTTCTGCAGAAATTCGGCTTCAGAGATCGAACCCCACGATTGCATTTCCAGCCACGGCCCGAAGACAGCATCTTCCTTGCTCAGCCCCGCCAGCCATGTTCGCCAGCGATTGAATACAAGGGGGCGAAGATCGTCCGTGCGATAAGACAGGAACTGAGTCGACAGGTCCTGCTCACCGACGCCTTTGGCAATCTCAGCAAGGTACAGCCCAACCTGCATCCGCAGACGGTTCCGGAGGACCTCGTTCTGTTCTCTGGCGAACTGCTGAGCTTTCAACTTCAGGTCCGCGAGTTCACGTTCATACTGCTGGCGAGCCTGCGCATCTGCCACCGACCCAATCGCTGGCAATTCCGGCGGCGCTTTGCTGGGAGCAATCGCGGCATACAAGGCGTAGTAGTCCGCGGTCGGGATCGGATCGAATTTATGATCGTGACAGCGTGCACATGTCACAGTCAGCCCCATGAGTCCTCTTGTGACGACATCGATCTGATCATCGATCGTGTCATGATAGTTTCGAAACTGCATGCCAACGGTCAGAAATCCCAGGCCGGCCAAAGCTGGATCGCCTTCGGGGAGTCCCAGTTGATCGGCGGCAATCTGCTCCTTCAGGAAACGATCGATTGGCAGATCCTTGTTGAATGCATTGATCACATAGTCGCGGTAGGTGTAAGAGAATGGGAATGAGGTGAACCCGATCGCCGCGCCACCATGAGTATCCGCGTACCGAGCAATATCGAGCCAGTGTCGCCCCCAGCGTTCGCCATATCGAGGCGACTCCATAAGTCGCTCAATCAGACGTTCCTCAGCGCCCGCTTCTGCATCTTTCTCAAATGCTTCGACTTCAGCCCATGTCGGAGGCAGACCTGTCAGATCAAAAGTTGCGCGGCGAATAAACTGGGCTCGGCTGACGGCCTTTGAATAGGTGAGACCGGCCTGCTTCAGCGTCTGAGTGAGAAATCGATCAACCGGCAAACTGCCCTCTTGTGAAGTCGGAAGTGCCTTTATCAAGACGTCGGAATCAGCAATTGGCTGAAACGCCCAATGCCCCGAGTACTTCGCCCCTTCCTGAATCCATTGTTTCAGGACTTCCTTCTGTGACTCCGTCAAAACCTTGCCAGTCGCCGGCGGCGGCATCACGGCGTCCGGATCCGTGGAGAGAATTCGATGCATTAACTCACTGTCACCCGGTGCCCCGGCCACGATAGCGGACTTCTTTGCATCGGCTTCAACATCCAGGCGGAGCTCTGCACTGCGTTTCTCACCGTCAGGCCCATGACACTGAAAACAGTGTTCCGCCAGGATCGGACGCACCTGCCGATTAAAGTCGACCTGAGCATTGGCCGTGACGCTGGCGATACACCAGATCAGCGGGCACAGTGCAGCATGTGCTTTGGAATAAGCAGAGTAACGCGACATGAAGTGTTCTCGGTTCGGTGGGAGTGATGCCGAGTTAAGGAGGGGGTATTTGGAGCCGCTGTCGACGGTCTTGTCACATTCTACGCCGGAAAGTGCTCTTTCGAAAGCAAAACTCCGATTGAACAACTCGCTCGGCCAAACACCGGAATCTCAAGAATGTTCTATCGATACGACCGGAGACAGCTATTCCTTAACCGCGATCCTCCGCCGGGTTTATCCCGGAGGAGAAAGGCGTCTGCACTGCTCAAATTCCAGTTTCGGGCGCGACATGTGTAGTGCAAAAGCCTGTAAACCACCGGGGTGAACCCGGTGGCGAAAGACACGTCGATTGTGTGAAGTCGGGTCAATCAACAAACTGGTAGGAAAACACGTCGGCATCACTCACCACTATTCGCAGACGCACAGCCTGTTTCAGCGAACTGACATCTGTTCGACCAGCCCAGGAAACGACTTGCTCCACCGAGTCGCCAAACAACTCGTCCGCATCGGCTAAACCGAAACCTGGGACCGGCGAGCCATCTGCGTTCTGGATCTCCACACGTACGTTCCCTGCAGCGGAAGAAGAATAGTTCAGCACGAGTTTTGAGCCCGTGAAGGTGAACGGTTTCGTAATCAACTCGCCACCAGCCAGTGGGCCGTGCAAAGATACGAATCCATCAAGTCGAATCGTGTATCGCCGTAGTCGATGCATTTCGTCTCGCCACGAGCCCTCATTAAAGTGCAATGAGATTTCGTTAGGACCTCCGGGCGTGTCAGACCGAGTTTCGAAGAGCCCGTAACTCTGATAATTGTCGCCGTAGATCCATCGCCCTTCGGCTTCGGGGCCTGGACGCAGGAATGCTTCGTCCCAGCGATGAAACTGCAGGCCATCACGACTTGCCATCAGCACACTGTCCGTGACCTCCGCGCCAGTGTAGGCGCCGCTGTCACGAATAGACGCTGCGAATTGCGCACGAGTCTTCACGGGGTCCAAAGCTTTCGCGTGCTCCGTCAATGGGCGGGAGACAAACCTTGTCGGGAATCCCAGGAGAATATGAGGCGCACGAAAGTAGGGTGCAATCTGATTCGTATACATCTGCTGCGGCGGCGAATCAGGATAGGTCAGTCCAACAGGCTCTGACCAGTTGTTGAAATCCGTTGAGTACGACATGCCGATCGATCGCAGGCCCTTGAAATCGGCTTCGCTGAAGTATCGAACGTACATCGAATATCGCTGATGAGAGGGATCCCAGAAAACAGTATTGTGTGAATCAAACGCGCCCTTCGTGACCACAGGTTCCGTGCTGAGACGTTTCCAATGAATCCCATCTGCCGACTGAAACGTTAACAAGCCTTTGCTGCTGATGGTACCTCCGACTGCCTTGTAACGTTGCTCCGGCGGACAGGCAGGATTTGTGTCTTTAAAGGGGGCGAAGTTATGAGTTTCATCTCCGCCACGCCAGATAATGTTGTTGTCTTTGTTCCCCGAATTATTCTGGGTTGGAGGGAAATCAAAAAGCCCCAGATTCGGTTTCTCCCAGTGAATGCCATCGCGACTTTCCGCGTAACACACAACTTCCGACTGCGCCTGACGCAATGGGGGCGGATCGATGATGTAGCGGTGACCTCGATAATACATGCGGTAAATGTCACCGTCCTGAAAGACCGTCGCGTATCCGCTGGAGTTTCCTTCCCACGGCTTTTCAAACGTGATGGCCACTTCCCTCGGCGTGGGATGATGCAATCGCAGATCAGCTTTTCCGGTTAATTGAGCAATCAGGGATTGATCAATGAACAGCTCCCGGCGAGAGCCCAACTGCACCGGATCCTCGGCTCGGCCGCTCGTGATTCCGATGATGAATACAGCGAATGTCAAAACACAATTGGCAGCAAGAATGCTCAGAGACTTCATCGTGGATCCTCTGGTCTGTGGGGTTGTGCAGAACGGGCGGAACTTGAGGCGGGAGGTTTCAGGAATGGTTCTGTCGAGCGGTGTACAGGCACGTCGTTGAGTTTTTGTATTCGGAGTGTCTGTCGTGCAGACCTCTCTTGCAACTGCTCGGGGATATCCGTGTAATTACGCACGATCAACCCGGAAGTCAACAGTACAGAACCCCGCCACAGACTTCGCCTGCCCACCATCATCACACCGGCCCTCAAATTCAAGCCCTTGCCATGAGACCACACGACCGCAATGCGATGTCGATGGACACTCTGTTGCTGGACTTTGTCCACGGCAGTGGCAGGCTTCTTCTGTTGGTGGTGATCGCACTATTGATGACGTTGCCCGCGTCCGGTCAGATCGCGCCAACGCTGAATACAGTCTTTCCGTGTGGCGGGCAGATTGGGACGACCTTTGAAGTCAGCGTCGCGGGAACTCAGCTGGAATCTGCCAGCAAACTCGAGAGTGATATCGCCGGTTTCCAATGCGAGATGCTTGCTCCTGATCGATTTCGACTGACTGTTCCAGCAACAACATTGCCAGGTAGTTACGACCTTTGGGCCGTCGGCGAGAATGGTGTAAGTAATCCTCGGACATTTCTGGTAGGCCGCCATCCGGAGCTATTGGAACTTGAACCCAACGATGGTGATTCGTCGGCGATGCCAGTGGTCGTGGATCGAGTGATCAATGGACTGCTCGACAAATCCGGCGACGTTGATCGCTATCGAATTGAAGCCACGAAGGGTCAACGAATCATCATCGAATGTTCGGCCGAACGAATCGATTCCCGACTCCGCGCGGTGCTTGAGATCTTTGACGAGTCGGGGCGACGTGTCGCGGTGAATCGGGGTTACTTCGGAATTGATCCGCTGATCGATTTCGTCGCGCCGACGGATGGAACTTATGTCGTGCGAGTGCAGGATCTGATCTCGT
>JBILXT010000270.1:0-9908 GCA_044378235.1 Planctomycetaceae bacterium | reverse complement strand
AATGTGACTGTGGATCCCATGGAGACCGGAACGACAGGAGCGTGCCTGACGATTTTTGGTCAGACAGAAATCAGCGAATCCGTTCTCGGGACTTCCGACTGGAAGCAGGTTGCTGTCGAGTTCACCAGCGGTGAGTCTTCAACATTGAACATCGGCTGTCGGCTTGGCCATAACGGCAGCACCTGTACGGGCACCGCATGGTTTGATGATCTAAAGCTGGAGAAAGTGGAATGATTGCACTTCGGCTTCGATGCCGTCGCAAGTTTTCTCCTGGCAAATAGCCGGGGCTTTCAGACGTTGAAATGCTGGTGAGACGTTGTTGTCAATGGCTTTGCTTTTGTCTTCCTTCGGATCGTTGTCATGCTTGATGATTTGATCGATCATTTTGTTGCAGGTTTTCGTCTGGCGCGAGATTGCTGGAAAATCCTGCGTGCCGATCTCTCATTACTGCTGCTGCCAGCGTTCAGTGGTATCGCGTGCATATTGGTGTTGCTCAGCTTTATCGCACCGTCAAGTCTGGATCAGGAAGGAATCCTCGCCGGGATCGTCAGACTGGCTAAGCTTATAGACGTTGAAACGAATGACGCCTCGTGGAAATCATGGGGCACGATCTTCCTGTTTTACTTCTGCCTGAATTTTATCATTTTCTACTTCAATGCCGCGCTGGTGCACTGCTGCCTGTTTCGATTGCGAGGCATTCCTGTGAATCTGTTTCACGGCCTTCTCGCAGCGACTCGAAGATTGCCGCAGTTGCTTGCGTGGAGCGCAGTGTCGGCTACTGTCGGCTTGGTGATTCGAGTCTTAGAACAAGCGGGTCGCAAGCGCGGGGAGTATGGAAAGTACTTCCTCATTCAGATTTTTGGTGTTCTCTGGTCAGTGGCGACCTACTTCATCGTTCCCGTTCTTGTGATCGAACGGCTTGGGCCCTGGAAGGCTTTGAAACGTTCGGTCAAGGTGCTGAGCAGAACATGGGGCGACCAGATCGGCGGGCGTATCGGGATAGACTTCTTCATTCTTCCGATCTGGTTGGCAGGGTTCGCTCTGGTTAGCTTTGGCGTTCACGCAGGTGTGACGACGTCGAGTGCTGGTCCGATTTTGTTGGGTGTCGGAATACTGTGGCTGGTCGTCACCGCTCTGATTCATTCAACGCTGGATACAGTTCTTCTCAGTGCTCTGTATCTCTACTCCACTCAGGATGAAATCCCTGCTCAGTGGGAAGCGGCTCAACTGGAACAAGCTTTCTATGCACGGACCACATACACTGATGGCTGATTCAGTTTGGGGGTGGGTGAACCACTGCGTGCCTGGCAAATGACGGATACGTTCGCCATGCTGTAGTGTCGCGAGCTGTGTTTGATTTTCTGTTGGTGACGCGCGGAGTGATGAGATGAGTCTTTTTGAGTTCCTGTTTTTCGAGTTTTCACCTCGTCGATATCTCGACACGGCAATGAATGATCGGGCGAGGCAGTTGGCGGAGGCTTCGGTTGCTGCTGAAACTCAGCTGCAGGCAGCTCAAATCTCTTTGCAGAAAGTGGAAGCTCGAGTCGCTGAGCTGGAGAATGATCTGGGCTTTCTCACACTGACGCTTGGGATGCTGATCCAGTCACTGGAAGATAAATCCGTCGTCAACAAAGATGAGTTGCGAAAGAAACTGGAATCGATGGACATGCTGGATGGAGTCGCCGATGGCAGGGTGGATGTGAATCTGCTACGAAAGAAGTTAAACATCCCCCGGAGTTAGATCGCTCTCCGGCCGAGTGACTGTCTTCCGCCAGCACAGGATGTGAACTTCCCCACCGGCAACGCGTGTGTGATCAGTCAGGGAATTCATCTGCCCGGCTCGCCTCAAAACCTCAGACGTGCAAAACATCTCATTGGGATCAATGATCATGTGTCGAATTCAGCCATTATGGATCATACTGCTTTGCGGTCTTATTCCGTCGACTTGCGTGGCGCAGGAATCGCTGACCGTTGATCTCGCTGACGGCGTTTTGGTTGAACTCGTACGGATTCCAAAGGGGCAGTTCTCTCAGGGGTCGCCCGAATCGGAACAAGGACGAGAGGCGGATGAGGTTGTTCGCACGGTTGTCCTTTCGAGCGACTTTTATCTTGGCACAACGCCAGTCACTGTGGGGCAGTTCCGTCGTTTCGTGGCGGCAACCAACTACAAGACAGAAGCGGAATCCGGGCCTTCGGGTGGCTTCGGTGTAGAGAATGGGGAACTCGTCCAGCAGCCGCAGTTCAATTGGAAGAACCCGGGCTACACCCAGACTGATGACCATCCCGTGACTATCGTGACATTGGCTGATGCGACAGCCTTCTTAAAGTGGCTCAGTGACAAGTCGGGAAGAACCATGGTCCTGCCAACGGAGGCCCAGTGGGAGTATGCCTGCCGAGCTGGCTCCGTCAGTCGATTTTACAACGGCGACGATGACGCGGCGATGGATGCGATCGGATGGTCTCAGAAAAACGCTCCATCCTCGCCGATGCCTGTGAAGCAGAAGCAGCCGAACGCTTTCGGGCTCTACGATATGTCCGGCAATGTCTACGAATGGTGCCAGGACGTTTACAATCTCTATCCGGCTGACTCGGTCAGCGATCCGCTGCAGATGCAGGGGCAACCTGGTGAGAAGGTTCGCAACGTGTTGCGAGGCGGCTCGTGGATGCGATTTCCAAAACGCTGTCGCTCGGCGGCCCGCTATCGAGCAACCCCGGGGACTCGCAATGCCGAGAATGGCTTTCGAGTCGCCACGATGAATCTTCAGATCCTTGCTGCTCCGGCAAAAGTAAACGCTCCGCCAGAGGTCGCAGAGAGCAGTCCTCCGGTATTTGGGCCGACCCCGATGCCCGATAACGAGGGTTCAGCGAGTTTTGTGGACCAGCGGCCAGCGGTTTCGCCGCAGACTCCTTCGTCCGGAAGAGGAGGTTTCTTTTTCTTCATCGCGTTCATGGCCTTTATGGCGTGGATTGGCCGAAAAATCTATCGAGCGATTGCCGTTGTTGAGCCAGAGTCTTCATCGATGACTGCAGAGCCACGCCCCACTCCACGCGCGGACCTGCCTGATCGAATCGACGGATTCACGCTCGGGATGATGGCTGGTTTGCTGCAGACCGAGAAAGACGGTTTTTGGTTTTCCACCGAGAAGTACTCCATCGGGACTATGCTGAAGTGTGAGTATTGGGCTGACAAGAAACTCTTCAATGAAACGGTCGAAGTCACAAGTCCTGTAAAGCAGTTCGTTTACACGGGCTCACCACCGACGGACATCAAGATCAGCATCGCCAACTCCGTATCGCGTCCCGGAGATCTGAACGTTCCGTATCCAACCGAATCATGGACCGCCGAGACGGAGCCATCACAACCTCGCAGTAATCCTCAGACCTATGTCTTCGTCGATCCCTTGAATCCCGTCCATTCGCGTTCCGAGCGAGGACATGATGATCCGCGACCAGAGACCACGACGAATCAGAACGTTGGTTTTCCACCGGCCTATTGATGACGATGACTGTCATGGGGGGCGAGAACACATTCGTCGGGCAGGTGTTGATCTTTGCGAATGAAGCACCTCGATGGCACTTTGCGCGCACTGTGCGTTCTCTGACAGCCGCTGGAGTTAGCCGATCACAAATCCACTCGATGTGTCACGCGGATCACCGTGACACGGTCATGAAAACGCTGAATAGTATTCGTAAAGACGTTCCTCTGTGGATTCTGCAAGCTGGTGCGTGGCAGCAGGGCAGCCGCTGGAGGTGTCCTCCGGAAAGCAGCACCGGCCGATCATTGATTGCGATCGGACTTCCTCGTCATTCACCTTTCGGAGCGGGGCCTTCGGAGGAAATTCAGGAATGGGAAGGAGTTCTCAGCGAGTCTCAGGGTGACGTGGAATCCTGGTGGCGTGCGAACAATCCTTCCATAGTTCCGGTAAGCCTGTGGATGGATTCTCGAGCAACGATTCGACTCCTGCAAAGCCTTCAGGACGGTCTCACATTGGAGCTCGCGATTCAAAGCGAAATGCGGAACCCCGCGAACCGTCTTGTCTTCTGGCCTGATCTGAATGTTGGTTACGACCGCCGCCGCCGAATCATGCAGGTGATTACCAGTCTGCAGCGAGGCGGTGCCGAACGTCTGGCGATTGATTTGCATGAGTGCTGGCTGAAGCAGCCTGATTTTTCCCCGTTGCTGGTTGCGTTAGGGGCGCCGACTCGCGACGCATTTCCGAATCCGCCCGCCTTTGTGGAACTTAGTCACCGAGGATCCCGGCCAGCTCGTGTCGAAGCGGCCACTCATCTTGTTCAGGCGTTCGGGGCTGATGTTGTTCACAGTCACTTACTGTATCGAGCCGAACTTCAGAGGCTTTCGAGCAGCGGGGTGCCTCAGATCGTGACAATCCATAATGCTCGCCCGGGCTGGACCTTCGAAACCGAACATTTAACGGCGGCAGATGCGTCGCTTCTCATTGCCTGCTCGATGGCCGTGGAGAAAGACATTCGCGACGCGCAAATGCCGGTGCCGTGTCGAACCATCTGGAATGGAATTGATCCTTCATTGTATCACAATTCAGACGACGAGAGACGCGTCGCTCACAACCGGATGACTTCTCAGCTGGAGATTCAGGATGATGCGTTGCTGTTGATTTCCGTAGCGAATGTGCGACCGCAAAAGCGGATGGAAAGGCTGCCGCGGATTTTGCAATTCGCTCAAACGTTATTGAACGTTAGTGGGTCAAAGCGGCCCATCCATTTGTTGATCGCCGGAGAACGATCCTCAGGTAATGACTTATCTGCTCAGTCGGAAACACAATTGAGTCAGGCGATTGACGAATCTGAAGTGGCGGATCGCGTTCATCGTCTGGGAAGCGTGACGGATATTCGTCAGGTGCTGGTCGCCGCCGATCTGTTTGTCAGCGTCAGTGACTATGAAGGACTGAGCCTCGCTCATCTGGAAGCATTGGCGGCTGGCGTCCCCATAGTTGCCACAGCTGTTGGAGGAACGCCGGAAATTGCGAAGAAGGATCCGCGTCTGTCGCTGTTGCCAAAGGAAGCATCGGACCACGCTTTTACCAAGTTCATTGTTTCACGATTAAAGGAGATTGTTCAGCCGGGCCGTGAACGCCCTGATGCCGTCGATGGTCAGACACATCACATGTCGCCTTCAGCATTCCCGCGTTGCTTCACTTTGTCACTGATGGCAGAACGTTATCAACACTTCTATCGACGCGTGACGGAAACCAACGCGAGCACACATCGACGCGGCTTGTGGCTGGTGATCAATAATCTGTCCACCGGAGGTGCTCAGTCGAGTGCTCGTCGGCTGCTTGGAGAATTCAAAAGGCGTGGCCACGATGTGCGTGTCGCTTTGTTGCAGGAGTTCCCTGATAATCCGACTCCGGGACGTCAGGAATTGCTGGCAGCCGGGATCCCGGTGATCTGTCTTGTTCCTGCCGGGCAAATCGATCCCCTGACTGCGATTCAGCCTTTGCTACGGGCAATCGACGAACAGCCACCCGAAGCGATCGTGTTATGGAACGTCATTGCAGAGTACAAGATTCTGCTGGCGGACTTGTTGTACAACGATCGAATCTTCGACGTGAGCCCTGGCGAGATGAACTTTCATTCGCTGGAAAAGTACTTCGCTAAACCTCGCCCCGGACTGCCGTATGTGAATGGTGCGGACTACGGTCGCCGACTCGCTGGTGCAATCGTGAAGTTTCATCGCGAGTTGCCGGTTGCGCGGGAAACTCTGCAAACCGACGTTCATGTGATTTCGAACGGAGTTGGAACTCCTGAGAAAACGGTTCAGCATCAGGAAAAGCTAACCCTCATTCTGGGCACCGCCGCGCGGATCAGTCCACAGAAGAAGCTGGAAGATCTAATCGCCGCGATGCATCTCGCTCATTCGCGGATGCCGACTTATGAACTACGAATTGCCGGCGCAGCGGAATGGGGGTGCGAACGGTACGAGGAAGAGTTGAGAAGATCGGCTGAGGGACTTTCCGTCGTGTGGCTGGGCGACGTTCAGGAGATGAACGGATTCCTGATGTCACTGGATGTCTTCGTGATGATCTCGGAACCCGCTGGATGTCCCAATGCGTCGCTGGAAGCCATGGCGGTCGGCTTACCCGTGATTGCCACTGATGTTGGCGGGGTGAACGAACAGGTTGTCGACGGAGTCAACGGCCGCCTGATTTCGCGCTCGAACTTGCAGGGGCTTGCAGATGCAATCGTTGAATGCTCGAGCAATCTGCAACTACGCGAACGATTCGGCAACGCGTCGCGCCAGCACGTGGAAACTCACTTCAGCCTCAACAAGATGGCCGCCGAATATCAACGAGTTCTCGGTTTGTCTGAACCGTTGCCGTAGCTACTCAAACGTCAACGCTTCTCGAATCGCACGGAATTTCGTCAGAGATTTGCTGGTGCGAGCCTGCAGGAACAAATCTCGATTGGGGTCGAAGCCAGTGACCACGACTTCGAACGAATCCTGTTCCGGATACACGACCAGACGATTGGGTTCAGGAATCTCGACGTGAACACCTTCCGCCTGAATCCGGATCGGCTCATGATCCAGCTGAAAGTCTGTGATCGAATATTTCCGCAAAGCACTGCCACTGCGGCGATCGTAGGCGATCAGTACTTCGATTCCGCGATTGATCTCTTCAGGCTGCGGACGGCCAGAAAGTCGGAACCCGCCAGCTTTGCGAGTCAGCCTCCAGGAACGTGGCTGACGGACTTTCGTCTTCAGCTTCTTTAGCCGTTCTGTGCCATCCGCGTTTTTTGTCGACGAACGACTGGTCATCGAGGCAAACTCAACTGTCCACTTCTGATTAGAATCGGTCGAAGGCAGCCCCACAGAGAAGACATCCAGCAGCATCTCCGGATCTTCATCCTCCACGGCTTCCGTCAACATCTGGCAGAGATCCGCGACGGAGTTGCGAATGAACCGCAGCGTCGCGGAGCCGTTGATGTACTTGCCCTTGAAGTGAGATGTCTCTTCGTGCCACTCCGTATGCGCGGGGTTCTCGGCATCACCCAGGAACTCGGTCAGCGGCGGATCATCGATCGTCACGATAGCATTCAGATCGCGGATCAGGCGGCTGCGAACATCGGAGATGATAATGCCGTCGCGGATAAACATGGGCCGCTTCTGTTGTGAGCCTTCGGCCTTCTCCAGATAGATATCGAAATGCGTCGACTTCAGAGCACCATTGCGATGCTGAACATCGACGGGAACTCGAAGGGCCAGTCGGCCCGAATCAACGAACGAACGTCGGATCGAATTGAAGACGTCCGACGGGATTGATTTCTGATTCCATTTCGTCTGACAGCTCACGCCAGCGGCGCGGAGGTTCATTTGAGAATTCGCGGACTGCTTCGTCAGAATCCAGCGAGTCAGATCAAACAGCGGCTTCAGAGTTTGACGGATCGGTTCACTGGCGGCATTCAAGATTCCGCCCATGGTGCGGGAGTTCAACACCGTCTGAGTATTCACGCCTTCGACGGTTACGACCAGTTCATCACGCAGGATCACGTAGAAGTAATCCTGCAGAACGGATTCAATAACGGCTTCCGGCGTCCACGTCACATCGCAGAACGGCACGACCAATGACAAACCGGGATCCTGACGACGTTCAAGACAAAAGTCTTCTTCGAATTGATCGATAAACTGACGATCATCCACGGGAGCAGCGGCTTCGTCCTTTTCAGGCTTCTCACCGAACCAGCCATCAGGTGTGTAGCTTTTGTCATCGACATGATGCGATCGCAAAATCGACTGCCCAACAAGCAATCTCTTTTGATCGTCGTAGCGAACAGTCAGACCAAAGAAGCTGCGAATCGCGCTGCTGCGAGGAAACACGAACTTACCGAGCCCCCAGCGACCTCGCCCTGTCTCCAGCTTGTTCGACTGCCCTTCCGCGCGGAAGAAGTAATAGAACGGATTGCGGACTCCGGGGATTTCATGGAACTGTTCGGTGTCGCCGGTCAGCCCAGTTGTTCCGCTATCTTCGTAGGCGATAAACGGACAGGGAGTTTCCTTGCCCGGAGCATCTCGCAGACCGCTTCCTTCGGCATGAAAATGATCCCAGCCGCCTCGAAAATATCGCTTGGCAGATTCAGAGCTGAGTGCTCCCTCTGTGCCGGAAACGTAGAGGCGAATGGACACCGGGCCGTTGAATCCCGCGCGTCTGGCGTCGAGCGAATTCTGCACGGCCTCACGCACGAACGCGCGCAGCTCGGTGTCGCTGGAGAAGAATTCTCCCTGCGTTGCTTCACGGTTTTTGAACCGTGGATTCACCTTGCTGAAATGCCACGCCAGTTTCACGAAGTTCTGAGCCTTTCTCTGTGAGCGGTACGGCGCTAGCCGCAGGTGTTCTCTATGTTCTGCGAACAAAGACACTGGTGGCTAGTGCTTTGTCAGGCACTAAGTTTGGGGTAGTGGACCTTGCTAAAGGTCCTCCTTTGTTGGGATCTTTGGCAAGATCCACTACCTCTCCTCTCTTGACAGAGTACTAGCGGCATTCTGCCGATGTCGGAATCCTTTTGTCACAAAGGTAGCTTCGACGGCTGTCGGTTCAAGTGTCAAAATCGGAACCTCGAGAGCCGCGGGCTGAATCTCCCAGTCAGACCAGCAAAGTCGGCCAAATGCCCGAGAATTGTCTCGATGAAGGGCTTCCGGGCGGACGGACGTTTCCAATTCTTCGTTGCGTCCGCTACTTTCGGCAAACTTTCACATTTCACCGAGTTCTGCAGGATTCTGAGGTTTTCGCATGTCAGTAGATCGCCGTCTGTTTCTGTCCACCGTTGCCGCTTCGAGCCTGGGAGCTGCTATTTCGCAGGCCGCTCCGGTCACGAGTCCAGTTTCCAAAGCTGCTCAGGAAGCAAAAAGCGGGTTTCGCTACTGCCTGAATACCAGCACGATTCGAGGCCAGGAACTGGGCATTGAAAAAGAAGTCGACGTCGCAGCTGCCGCAGGGTACGACGGCATTGAGCCGTGGATTCCGACTCTACGACAGTTCGTAGAAAAGGGTGGCAAGTTGTCGGATCTTGCGAAACGAATTTCCGATGGCGGCCTGACCGTCGACAGCGCGATCGGGTTTGCTCAATGGATCGTTGATGACGAGACGAAGCGAAAAGAGGCTCTGGAAGAAGCCAAACGTGACATGGATATGTTGCGAGAAATCGGAGGGACCCGCATCGCTGCTCCGCCGGTCGGTGCTCATCAGGGCGACAGTCCAAAGATTGATCTGTTTGTCGCTGCGGAACGCTTTCGAGCTCTCCAGAATCTGGGTGATCAGACCGGCGTCGTACCGCAGCTTGAGGTCTGGGGCTTTTCGAAGAACCTCTCGCGGCTGGGCGAAGTCATGTTTGTGATTGGCGAATCCGGACATCCGAACGCCTGCTTGCTGCTGGATATCTATCACATCTTCAAGGGCGGCTCGGATTTCACCGGCCTAGATTTGTTCAGCGACAATGCTCTGCAGGTCTTTCACGTCAACGACTACCCGGCAACACCTGAACGCGGCGAGATGAATGATTCGCATCGAGTGTATCCTGGCGACGGGATTGCTCCGATGTCGAAGATTCTGAACGCCATCGGTGGCCACGGGCGCGAGATTACTCTGTCACTGGAACTCTTCAATCGCGACTATTGGAAGCAGGATGCACTGGATGTTGCCAAGACCGGGCTTTCTAAGATGAAGGCGGCTGTCGCGGCAGCGAACCCGTGATGGATGTTGCGGGATCGTTGCTTCATAGGTCATATAGGTCATATAGGTCGTATATGTGGCGAATTCAAATCTGAAGTGCAACGCGGGTGTTTAGGTTTTATTGGGTGAGTAATGGACTTCCACGGGTGTCTGGAAGCCCAAGCATTTTCTGGGTCGATTGTTGAGTTTGCGTTCAATGTGAGC
>JBILXT010000030.1:0-35094 GCA_044378235.1 Planctomycetaceae bacterium | reverse complement strand
CCAGCGGCGAGCAACCTCTTCATTGCTCCACTGTTTCACCACATCTGGTCGAGACCTCAGGATCAGGTGAATGTGATTTGACATAATCGCCTGACAGAGCAAATCAATGCCGAAGTGTTTGGCCTGATGGACGAGCTGCTCATCGATCCAGACCTTGCGATGGTCATAGTTCTTCCCGGTGACCGCGTCATCTCCCAGCAGAAAGCAACGCCGCACCGTGCGATTCATCACATGCACAATCGCCACTTCATCCGCTGCAAACACTTCCACCCGAGCCAGTCGTGCCATGGGCCACCTCAATACACCGCAAAGCCAGAACAGTCACGCTCTTCAATGTACAAAACCAATGTTGTTTGTCAACATAATGCTGTGTCCCCAGTGGACCTCCCCAAGAGTCGCATCCACCATGAAATATCACTCAGCCGACTGCGAACGGTCGCCAGCTTTTCTTTATTGTTCACGATGCTGTTGATTTCGAATTCTGTGGGTTCCAGCGGACGACGTTTCTCATCCCGCCGCTCAGGACACAGCATCAGCCAGCGGCGAGCGACCTCTTCATTGCTCCACTGTTTCACCACATCCGGCCGAGACCTCAGGATCAGGTGAATGTGATTTGACATAATCGCCTGACAAAGCAAATCAATGCCGAAGTGTTTGGCCTGATGGACGAGTTGCTCATCGATCCAGACCTTGCGATGGTCATAGTTCTTCCCGGTGACCGCGTCATCTCCCAGCAGAAAGCACCGCCGCACGGTGCGATTCATCACATGCACAATCGCCACTTCATCCGCCGCAAACACCTCCACCCGAGCCAGTCGTGCCATGGGCCACCTCGATACACCGCAAATCTGGAACAGTCACGCACTTCAATGTACAAAACCAATGCTGTTTGTCAACATAATGCTGTGTCCCCGTTGTCCCCCGTCCCCCCGAGCCAGTCGTGCCATGGGCCACCTCAATACACCGCAAATCTGGAACAGTCACGCACTTCAATGTACAAAACCAATGCTGTTTGTCAACATAATGCTGTGTCCCCGTTGCCCTCCCCGTTGCCCTCTGTCTCAGGGAATGGAGAAAGCGGGATGGTGGCAGCAGCGACTCGCCGAGGAAATTGATCGAGCAGTGGATCGGAACGGTGGGAAACCAATCCCATTTGATCAGCTTGAGAATATCGGCCATGACCTCTTGGATGAGATGGATCCATGGCATCCTTGGCCCATTGATCATTAACGAGTTCGTTTGGGGCGTACACTGGATCTCCTTGCGCTGAGGAAATTTGCCAATGCTGGACGACCAACAGATCAATGAAGTGGCGATGAGAGATCTACAACGAATGAGCCAACGGGGTCAGAACTCGGCCCGCTTTGAACTCGGAACTAGACGAAAAACGGAAGAGTCGTTGCGTATCAGTGGACTGAGTATCCAGGAACTTCTTGAGACATATTCGCGTGAAAGCTACAAGGAGTTGTCTCAAAAACTGGCGATGAATGCCGCACCAATGTCGTTGAAGCAACTCGCATACGAACTGGCAGTGGCCGAAAACAACGTAAAGACTTTTGTAAAGGATTTGCTTTTCCGCCATCTCATACATCAGTTCCCAAATGGCTGGCCGCAACAATCCGGGGATGACATTCACTTCAGCTTTCATCGATGGCTATCCGACATTTCCGACCTCGCAAAGGAATTCTCACTGATCGTGTTCTCATTGAAGGTGTCGCGTCACCTGTCGTTCGTGGCTCCTCCAGTGGTCGGATGGATACCGATCACGAGGAACGACCCCATCATTGAGCAGCTGTTCGATAGATACTGGCCCAATATCAAAGGATGAATGTGATACTCTCGTAGGAAAAGCAATGTTCTCACGACTCTTTGGCATCATGGCTGCCGTACTGCTTGCCGTCGGCACGCTGTTGTCCATTCGCGATGCAGGCGGTCCACCGAGTCCGATGACCTTAGCATCAGCGGATATTCAACAAATTGGACCGACGCAGCCTCGGTATTCGTCGAAACCCATCCGCGACATTCAGCCAATCGCCGACCGAGTCCTGGCGGACAATCCCGAGACGCCGGGGCAGGCTCCGTCGGATTTTGGTGAGTTTGATCGTGAGTCATGGCGGATTGTGCGGCTGGAGGTGCCGAAGCCGGATGGGGAATGGATGCGCGTCACGCTGGCTCGCCCGCTGACGTGGCTAGAAACGGCAGTCCGCGATGACCACGGTCGCCTGTGGCTGGAGTTCAAAGAACTGGGCATCGCCAACTGGGCGAACGTTCTGGCCATTGAACCGTGCCCCGAAGCGGCAGTGGGTGAAGGCCGACTCGTCACCGCCAAATTTGAACACTCATCTGCGGAAGTGATTGATCTCTTCGTGGATGGCGTCTCTGAACCTATTGGAACAACCAGCAACCATCCCTTTTGGAGCCAAGACCGCCAAGACTTTGTGCAGGCTGGAGTACTCCGCATCGGAGAACGCCTGAGACTCCGCGACGGCGGCACGCCTGTGGTGACTGCGGCGGTTGCGAGGTTTTCGAATGCAGGTTAAACCGGGACAGGTCTATGTAGGAAAGGTCGTCGCTCGACACCCATTTGGAGTGTTCGTAGAAATCCTTCCTGAGATCATAGGTCTTGTCAAGATCGTCAACGCCAACCTTTGCGGGAAAGGCCCCACTGCTTTGCCCGAAATTGGTCGCGAGGTCCATTGCGAAGTAATCGAGTCTGCAGTGGTGAACGGCCAGCCGAAAGTCAATCTGCGTATCGTCCCAGTCGAACATGAGGAACCGGGCAAGTCGGACAAGCAATGACTTTGGCAGAGATGCCTAGAGGAATTCACGGATACATTCGATGGTCAAGCTCAGATGTTTCCGTTTGGAGACGAAACACCGGGAGATCCTTGGGACAAGATTACTGCTGCGATGGACAATGCAGATTCCATTGAGTTCAACATGGATGGAGTCGAACGAGCAAAATTCGCCGAGTGGCTCAAAGATCCCATTGTTGGCCCACCCGGGACGTATACGAATGCTGAGTTGTATCGAATTCTCTAGAATCCAGAATTGCTGGAGAAAACAATTTTCTCAAACGGCGATCCGCCAACTGATTGGTTGCCATGAACTACCCCTTATCGCACTTCCAACTCGCTGATCTGAACGATCGCTTCGCAATTTATTCAGGATGGACTGCCAGTTTGTGGGTTTACAACGGCGCTCACAGGAAACTCGTCTTGAAGCTGAAATCCAACACAAACGACGAAGCATATCTCTGCCTTTATTGGCTGAAACGAATCTCCTGTGATTCTTCGTGGTGTATTGCATCTCTGAAGGTGTCGCAGTCCGCATCCTGTATTTCGATCAACGACTCAGCTGGGGCAATCGTGATTGAAGCAATGTCAGTAGAATTACTCAATGAGTATGATTCCAGATTGGATTTCATTGGACATCAAATCGCAGACTAGGGATCAAAGCACGCACGGCCAACGCACACTGTGAGATCGCCGAGGGCAATCAAGGGCAGCTTATCGGCTTCTATTGCCGACGAATACTTGTCCATAGCTGTCAAATGTGACTTGCCATCGCGGCATCGATGATTCGGTGGCTTCGCAGTTTTTTCCCGAGGACGCAGAGGGACGTCGAGAATCTCCGGCATCGTAGCCGCAGTGCTGGTTGCTGTCGGCTCAATGCTATCGCTTAGTGATGCAGGCGGTCCGCCGAGCCCGATGTCAGTGGCGTCTGCGAATGTTCAGCGAAGCGAGCCAATTCAAGCCCGCTGGGTGGCACAGCCTGCAGAGGCGGTGTTGAGCCGCAACGGGTTTGCAGGTTGAGTGTTGATGGTACTCTCGCTTCCGGATGAGAGTCCTCACTGAGCCTTCTCGTGCCTGCGGCACACTCCCACCGCGTGGTATTGCCACCCAGCGGGAATTCGTGCCAGTCGAACCGCAGTCGGACAAGAATGTCCAACCTACGTTTCAGGGTTTGACAACGCAACTTCCTCCGGTGAAACCGACGAATGGCACGTAGATTTACAGCAAGTCATTGCGGGCAAATGACATTCCTGGAGGAGCAGCAGGATGTGGACAATTCGTACAGAATGCTCAATCGATTCCGGAAAAGGCTGCTCGAGAATGGAGCGACATGCGGTTGAAGGTTCAACCAGCAATGGAGCAGTCAGATCAGGATCAGATGCTATTGAAGAAATTCGCCCTTGCGAAGGAACGCAGCGGATTCAGCAGCACATGGATGCCATTCGCAGTTGGGTGGCATCGGCTAGCGCCTCAGGCTCATTTTCACTGGCGATTGGGTTGATTGTTTCTGTCGCTCGCTTTGACGCCTGAACAGTTAAATTTTCAGGAGGCAGTTCATCAGACATACTCCGGAAGAAACTTCTTCCAGTTTTCATAGATGATGTTGTGAATGATCTCATCCGAGACTCGTGGGAAGTTGGTTCCTCGCACGACATCGTTCACCTTGTGTTGTCCAGCAATCACCTGAGCGGGCGTGGCTGACGGAAAGTCAGAGCCGAAAATCAGCTTGTGTTCGACTCCGTACTCAATGGCCGTCATAAACGCCTGATAATGCCGCAGCGGCCGATAGTGCAGAGCAGAAATGTTCGTGTACAGATTCGGATGCTTGCGGATGAGCACCACGCACTCTGTCTCCCACGGGTGCCCCATGTGAGCAATCACGATGCGAAGATTGGGACACGCGATCGCGATATCTTCCAGCAGAATCGGATTGGCATATTTCAGCGGACCGGGACGTACAAACGACGTGCCCTGGTGAATGTTCACGGGGATGCCCAATGACTCTGCCTTGCGAAATAATGGCAGATGTTTTGGATCCTGAGGGTCCCAGTTCTGATAGATTGGCGAACACTTCAGTCCACGCAGGCCCAACGTGTTCACGTAGTATTCAAGCTGCTCCACACAATCCGCATCGTTCGGATTTACGGAGCACCAGCCGATGAATCGATCGGAATGTTCTTTCACGAACTTCGCGATCAGTTCCTGGTCAGCATTGATGCCGCAGAACGGAGCCTTGATCCCGAAGACGATCACCTTGTCGGCTTCCGCTGTCGCTTTCAGCAACTGTTCCGGCCGTGAGTCAAATGCGTTTGCCTGCTGACTGTCGCTGCCAGCAAAGTAGACATCCGACGACAACTTCATCTTGGCCCGTTTGGCTTCCCAGGCGAACTCCACGAATTCATCGGAGAGGTGTTCCGGATACCACATCAGATTCGTGTGAGTGTCAAACAGCATGCGATGCTCTCATCGGAGTAACACAGAATGACATAGGAGCGAGTCGAATGTAGCAGGAGCCGAGACCACTGTCATCGCTCACAAGGGCCGATTGTTGACGGAGTGTAGTCGCGGATTTCGGTAGGTCCTCCTTGCCGAGCTCATGTTTACCCACATTTCTTCAGGACATCATTCAAACGCAGAGTGTCGTCCATCGTTGATGCGGTCCCTGGGGTGCGAACAGAAGGGGAAGAAGGCCGCGAGCATCGGACCTGTCTCGGCTTCACGCCAGTCGACCGCAGGTTTGGGAACGAGAGCCATCTCAACCCCAACGGGGTTTTACAACAAAGCCTGGGGTCGCCGTGATAACGGCGCACCCCAGGAAAATTTACCCTGCGATTCGAACCCCAGCGGGGTTCCACAATTCGCTGCTGCAATACCTGATTGAAGAATGATGACCGTGCTGTGGAACCCCACCGGGGTTCTGGACATTCACGGTTCTGGTACCTGGGGTGCGCCGCAAGGCGGCGACCCCAGGCTTTGTTGTATAACCCGTTCCGGGTTGAATCGCAGAATTTCGCGCGCTGAATTCGCCACATCTGAACCACAATGGGCCTATTTCTTGACAAGAAATGTGGGTGAAGATGAGTTTGCCGAGGAGGACTTCACGGCTTGCCGCCTGTGTGCACGTGAACCAAAGTTCTCGGCCGATATTTTGGCATCTGTTGCACACCAGGTTCGCCTTGCGGCAATACGGAAATCCTCTCCGGCAGAAAGGACCTACCTTAACAATCAATCGCGACAACATCCCGTTGAACAGTTTTCTTCTAACGGACGCAAGATTGCTTCCGAGTTGCACGAGTCGTAAACTTCGGGCTCGCGACAAAACGGCTTACCTGTTCCTGCGGAAATCTGGCAAATCATGAATTCTGGCTCTGCCCCGGATGAATCCATTCTGCGTGCCGCACTGGCACAGATTTATGCGACCCCGGAAGCTCTGGACGCTGCGATCAGAAAGCTTCAGTCGAGTGCTCAAATTTCTGAAGCTGGTTTCATTGACGGCGTCGATCTGGATTTGCATCGCAGCCAGCGTTGTGGGTTTCCAGAGGTTGTGTTCGGTGAGGGAAAGCCCGTCGAGATGATCATGCAGATCCTCCAGACGCAGCAGCAGGCCGGTCAGGAGAGTCTGGTGACTCGCGTTCGTCCCGAATACGCTGCTGAGCTAAAGATCCGATTTCCAAACGCGATCCACAATCCCATCGCTCGCACGTTTCGATTGAACTCGAGCACAGCCGCTCCCGTGGATCCAACTGCGAAGGTTTATGTCGTGACGGCCGGGAGCAGCGATCGCCCGGTCGCTGAGGAAGCTCTGGAGACCTTGCTTTGGATGCATGTGCCCGCTGAGCTAATTATGGACGTGGGAGTCGCAGGGCCTCATCGACTGCAGCGTCATGTCGCGAGGCTGCAGCAGGCTGCTGCCATCGTCTGTGTGGCCGGTATGGAGGCGGCACTTCCGTCCGTCGTCGGTGGCTATGTGCCGTGTCCTGTCATCGGCGTCCCCACCTCAGTCGGCTACGGAGCGTCGCTTCAGGGATTAACAGCGATGTTGGCCATGCTGACCTGTTGCGCGTCCAATGTTGCCTGTGTCAATATTGATGCAGGTTTCAAAGGTGGTTACATGGCCGGACTGATCGCCACTCAGGCTTCACGCATGAACTCAGCTCGGACTTCAGACCGGTAGCTCGCATTGCGCAAGATCCCTTGAGCAAATGGGACTGGCTCCGATCGAAGTGCAATCTTCGAAATGAGTTACAGCAGTTGGGATCGGTGCCTGTCCCATTTGCGATGAGCGCACTCGATAAAACGGGACAGGCACGTCGGAACCTGCGACATCGTTAGTCTCAAAGGCCAGATAGGCCGACGAGCCAGTCCCGTTTTATCAAACCCTGTGCTCAATGCAGGCTAGCCCGCACGCAGTTTGTCAACGCGGTCTCCAGACATCGAACCTCCGCCAAATCGTCGAACAGCACCGGGGACAAGTTCGCAATGCGAGCACGAATCGTTTCGCGAAACGACTGATCTTTGGCCAGCCGGACAGCCAGAGCAATGTATTCGTCGGTAGTCTTGACGACGCAATCGGTCAGCAGCATCTTGCGGTAGAGACCAGCCGTGATGCGGCCTCGCAGAAACTCGCTCGGTAAAGTCACCACCGGAGTTCCCATCGCCAGAGCTTCGTAACTGCTGTTTCCGCCTCCGAAATGCAGGGGATCGAGGATCACGTCACAGATTCGCAACAATCGCAGGTAGTCGTCATTCGCCATCGCGGGCAGGAATACGATTCGGTCATGCACATTCGCCAGCGTTTTTTGCCATCGCGCACGAAGGCGATTTGTCCATTCCGGAACGCGACCTTCGATTACGACCACACGTCCCTGTGGATCAGCCTCCAGAATCCCGCGGAGGACTATGTCATCGTCGGGATGAAACTTGAACAATGACTGCGGACATCCGTAAAGCGAGCCGGCTCCTTCAAGTCCTGGCAGTCGGCGGATTGAATCAGGGTTTGGAGGGATTGGCGGTCGCTCGTAATATATCCCCGTGAGCGGCATCCGTACTAACTGTTCCGTGTAATGTTCCTGAGCAGTCGGTTCGTCCAGGAGTTCGCTGGAAAGGAAATAGTCCATCGTCGAACTGCCCGTGGTTTCCGGATGTCCCCAGGTTACGCATTGAACCGGAGCCATCCGCGAAAATGCCAGCGTCGAACACAAGGCATCCATCCCGACGTCGGCGAACACCAGCACGTCGAGTTGCAATCTTCGAATCGCGGCGATCGCGGTTTTGACGTCACGAGGAATCACGACGTACTCATCGGCCGCTTTCTGAAACCGTCGCGAGAACTCGTCATCGGCGTTTAAGGCCGCACAAACTGTGACATGAAACTTTGACCGATCCAGTTGCTGGATTCGACCGAGATTCAGGCGGCCGATCGTGTGATTGCGAAAGTAGGCGGAGAGAAACCCAACGCGAATTCGACCGGCTCCAGCCGATGCTCGACTCGCAACACCAGAGGCATTCGAATCCTGATCTTCCGAACCACGAATGATCCGCCCGCGCATGGCCATGGCATCGCGGTCATTCAGCCCTTGATAAGCCCAGAAGAAAGCCGTCGGAACAAGTTGCGAAGTCGCATCGACCGTCACGCCATCGTGGGCCATCGATTGCAAAGCAACGTGTTGTTCATCTCGCCAATGCTGCAGGTCTTCTCGCGACTGATACACAACCGGCAGCACCGATGTGGCCAGCAGTCGATTCATAGGAGAAGGATCGATGGCCAGCAGTTCACGGTAGACTTCGCGAGCTCGCTCCGGAAAGCCCTGATTAAACAACAGATACCCCAGATTCTGCCTCGCGGCAGACATGCGAGGGTCAGCTTCAACCGCGCGTTCGTAGCACACGAGGGCCTCCGGCTGACGATCCTGTTCCTGCCGAAGATTGCCCAGCGTGATCCAGCTGGCCGCGTCTTTGGGATTCTGAGCAAGCCAGTCTTCAAGACTTAACGAACGTGGTTCCGCCGAGCGCTGAATATTTGCGAAGGGTGGCGAAGTCGTTCGAGAAGCATCTGCCGCCGCCGATTTCTCCGAGACGAACCATGGCAAACCCGCCGCGACCGCAGGTACGGTGCCGGGCTGCGGGACGATCCAGACGTCGTGCTCTTTGCCTTCCGAACTGGCTCCCGCCACGTACGGACACGCCGCACCTTCGGCCGCTTCCACGGCAAAGATCTCCGTCACGCCGGACAGAAACTGAAACACCGCAACAGTGCGTCCTGTGATCAGATCAACGACGCCGACGCCACATTTCAATTCGTTGCGGCGTTCCGCAATCGGGACTCCGCCAAAGACGGATGTTTCGCGAATTCTCGACAAGCCAACGAAGGCGAACTGTCCGGCAAAACTGAGTCCGCGAGTATACCCAGGGAACGTTTCCACGGTCGTAAACTGCCCGGTGGCAGGATCAATTGTCCCCAGTGCGCCACGTCCGGAATCAAGAACCCATAACTTCCCGTTGTACCATCGTGGCGAGTGAGGCATCGCGAATCCGCGAGCAACCGTTTCTCCGGAATCCACATGCATGACAACTCCACTGGTTGCCTTCGTCGGACGCCAGCCAGCCGCTTCATCGGATTCCGCCATGGCCGTCACAAAGCCCGGACGCCCATCCACCATTGCCAGACCGTTCAAATGGCAACGGTCCTGATCGATCAGCTGACTAATAAAGCGAGGCTTCCAGCGAGGTACGAAACTGTATTGTTCATGCAGAGTTGACAGGCAGGAGAACAGAGTGTTCACGACCCACAGGCCTTCAGTCCCCCACGCAAGATCGTGACCATGAATACTGCCGGTCCACGTTGAGGTGCGAGGAACATAACATACGTCCCATGTATTTGCTGGAGCCACTGATCTGGCGACATCTCGATTACCGACCAGATAATTCATCTGCTTTCGAGTACCGATCGCCAGTCGATCACCCTGCACCGCGAGTCCCATGGGCTGATCGTAATTCGAGAATGAGATCTTCAACGATCCATTATGAACACCCAATACCAGCAGCTTGCCAGCCTGGTAGGTGGTGACCATCAGTGAGCACTTCAGATGACTCAGAATGTCTGCCAACACCGGCGTGAACTCATACCGTACCTCAAGGGTGCGTTCTGGTTTCGCGACATCATCGTCAGGGGTACTCATACGATCTTCCGTTTCAATTCTTCGTAGTCTTTGTCGTGGTGAGAATGAGTTTGTCGGTGCTTTATCGCGGAAGCCGGTCGATTACGAGTCGAAGACCGTAGCCACGGGAATTATTCCTGAGCAGTTCCGCGGGAACAGGCGTTGTATCCAAAGAGACACATTCATGTCGGTTGGCCTCGACTGATCCGCTCCGCAGCGTTTGCGATGAATCAGCGTTGTCCGTCCAGCACCATTCGTGAACATTCCCTATCATATCAAACAGGCCCCAGGCGTTGGGGAGTCTGCTCGCACAAGGGTGCTCTCGTCGGGCGAGACCCGTTTGCGGAGATCGTGTCCACGAGTTCTCTGCAAACCACGCGTGACGCCCCAGAATCTCTCGATTCTCAAGCTGATCCTGGTCTCCAAAATGATACCGCGTCGTGGAGCCAGCTCGGCACGCATACTCCCATTCGTCTGAAGTCGGCAAACGAAAACCGTTCTGATCAGATCCTCCCGATGCCAGAAGATTTACGTCACCAGCTGCTCCTTTAAAGCATTCGAATTCGGCACGCCGCTCGCCGTTCAGGCCATAGCACTGAGGGAGCCCGCAGGTCACGCTGCACCAGTTACAGAAAGTCAGCGCTTCAGACCAGTTGATGTGCGTGGCCGGATCATTGGCCTTTGCTGAACCTTCTGCCGGAATTACAGGCGGACGTCCGGAAATCTTTGACCAGCATTCAGGCTGCTCTGAACGAAAAGCATCAAACAGCTCTGCACTGACTTCCGTCGCTGACATCCAGAACGGCTTCGTCTTCTGGGACAGAGCGGGAATTCGGACGAAATCAAGCCTCGCCTGTCGAATTCGAATTGTCACCCACTCGGGCTGTTCCTGGTTCTCGTTGGGATACTCGATCGAAAAACTCTTCGCATCTCCTAAGCCCCCGGAAGGTGCTGAAACACTGGTCGGCGAACTCGTGCCGGGCTGAGGCTGAATAGTCTCCATTCGTCGCATCAACAATTGCCCGGCACTACGCATTGCGGCCGAGGAAGAAACAGAAAATGCAGACAAGTCGAAGCTATCCTGTGACGACCTGTTACTCCACCACTCATTGCGTTTTTCCTCCCTCGCCTCGGCGATCGCAAGGCACAAGACCGCTTTCAGATGCGATGTCGCCTTTTCATCTCTGACATCAACATCGCGAATGAAGCGATCAAGCTCATTCAGTGGGAGCCATTCAGAAAGTTCTGCGATCAGACGAGTTCGCGTCTCCTGATTTTCAGAGGGCAAATACCACTCCTGCGGAATCAGCTCGGCATAGTTCAACGACAGCAGTAAAGCCGTCACAACGACTGGACTTCGTGCACTCTGCAGTTTTGAAGTGAACTCCGCTGACCATGCTTTTCTGTTCTCTTCGCTGACCTGCGAATCTTTCAGAATCACTTTCTTGATCGCCAGAAACTCAGGCAGTTCGAAAGCGGAATTAATGGCTCCCGCTTCCTCGACAATTCGGCTGCGATGTTCTGATTCCGCACGACCGCCGTCCACCAGAATCGTTGCCGCACGGAGAGACTGGCGAGAATTCTCCTCCGATTTGAACTCTTCAAAAACCTCAGCCGCGCGGCGACTACTGATCCAGGGATGTTGCCCCGCGATTGCCAATCCCTCACTAACCTGCTCGGGTGGCGATTGAAATACGGGTTCCAGTTTCGAGGTATAGCGCGTCCATTGGAACGCAGAGAACGTCAAAATTGCGATCAGAAGTCCCGAGGCGATCATCAGGCGGCGAAGCAGCCGAGTTCTTCGGCCACCCTGAACAATCTGTATCTCGTCAGCCGTCAGCGCACGCATGCCAGCGAGTCCCTCATCAATCGCATTCAGTGACGTAGCGTCCAGGTCGTCGTGGATGCCCTGAGCCTTCTCAAGGGCTCGCTGTTCCAGAATCCGTCGAGCACGCGGCCCGGCCGCTTCGGAAGACTGATAGAGATTGTGAATATGCATCGCCAGAGAATCATGAGCCAGCCGACTTGCCGGTTCTGCTTCAACATTGCTGCCGGAATCCGGCTGGATCAACAGATAGTGATCGATACACGACTTCCGAAGTTCTGTAACGACCGCGTCTCGCCCGGGATATCGTGGCAGACAAGCTGGCACAGCCAGCGGGTCTCCCTGCAACAGAGCTTTCAGAGTTTGATGCCGTGACGTCAATTCCGGGGTCACATGGCATTCCAGAAAATCCAGCAACAGACCGGCCTCGATGGATTTCTTTGCGGCAGCAGACAGGGACTGATCACTGACGATCGCCTGAATCTGCATGCGCACAAAATCACCCAGAGTCCCCCGGTGTCGGCGATACAACGACTCTGTGATATTTGGTTGGCGAGACTCTCGCTGAGCTTCGTCCCAAAGTTTCTTCATCAGGATCTGCAGAGTCGGCGCGACGGACGCTTCAGAGTCGGCCAGCAGCTCCGTAGCAATGCGCAGCGACAGTCCCTTTTCGATCGTCAGCGAATAGTGTTCCTGCAAATGCCGATCTCGCGCCGGGCCTTCGATGGCTTCATGAATTCCGGCGGCGTTCAGGCAATCGAGAAAGACCTCCGACTTCCAGAGCCCCTGCAGTCGACTGTTGATTCGAGAAAACCACTCCGTGCGAAACGACAGAATCGATCGCCCTCGGGGAGCGACGTTTCGGTCCGCAAAAATCTCAGCGAGATCTGCGACAAACCGTTCCCAGTCCGCCGGCGCTGGACCGGACGAGTGCGTAAAGGCTTCTTCCAATTGGTCCAGAACAACCAGCAGCGGCCTGCCTGTGCGGGCTTCTCGAGCACGCCATGCGTCAGCAGAACGAATCGCTTTTCCTTCATCATTGCAAAGATCTTCAACAAACGCCAAACGCAAAGAATCCAGAACGCCGCGTGCAGGATCAAGGCGAATCGTGACGACATCCCACACCTCGGAGCCATCATACGACTGCTGCAGGCGAGGAATCAGACCGGCTTCGAGAATCGATGATTTCCCAACACCGGACTGTCCATGAAGCAAAAGAATCGGAGCGGAGCTGCGCGAGGTCACTCGTTCATAAAGTCGGCGGACTTCCTGCCCACGACCAAAGAATATTGCAACATCCTCACTGGTGAATCGACGTAACCCGGGATAAGGAGAAGCGGGCAACGAGCCCGATTGAGGAACCGGCAAAAGTGCTAATGGATCTCCAGCAGCATCCGGCAGATTCCATTCTTCGACCCATTCCGCCCCGGGAGCTGTCCTGATGAACCATGGCCAGTGTCCGTGCATCGATTCGCCAGCTTCGACAGAATCTTCATCGCAATACAACAGACGCGTGTTCCCACGACATGAGGCCGTCGCTTCTCCGGCCGCTTCGTCGTAGGCCGAGCGAATCGACGCGCCGGTCGCGAGTCCTTTGTAAAATCTTGCGGCAAAGTTTTTTGCCACTTCACCATTAACGGCCTGAGTTGTCGCGATCACGCATGGGACACCGGCGGCAATCCACAGTTCAACCTGTCGCTCGGTTGAGCATCCATTCAGAAAAACCAGCTTCAGTCCCGAGTGACCTCGAACAATCTGCGACAACCCTCGCGCACCGGCTCCAGTCCCCAGCGCGGTTCGCAGCAGCAGCTCGGAGCCGTTCGCATGCCCCGCATAGTGAAAAATGGAGACTCGGTTGCGGTTCCTCTGAAACACCTCGACGATATCGGTGAGCTTGAGAAACGGAGGAAGTTCAAGATGACACAACCCGAACTCACCGCTCACGGGCTGGAGCGAGGCCTGAATCGCCCGCGCTTCTTCTTCGACATGGATTGTGGAATCCTCGGTCGCGAAGGCGAACAGCAATACGGGGCGTGATGACAGTTCTGGCATAAACAACTTGTGGAAGCGATCAAAGAATTCAGCTACACGAACGCGAGACCGTCGCGTGTCTGGGGCATGGATCTCTTCAGTTTGACTGTTTTTGATGTAATCGTCTACGGACGACACGTCCTGGTATCGCAGACGGCGAATTCGCGGCCCCGCAGCTTACGACGCTCCATCATTTCGAAATGCATGCCGGTACCAGATGTTTGGAAATTGCTGTTCCTGGGCTCTCAAATTGTTACACTGCGTCTCGAAAGTTCCCTCAGGACTGCTCGCATGCCAAACACCCCCGCTAAAACGTTATCTCGCAGACGCCTCGTTCAGTTGAGCGGCGCAAGTTATCTCGGTCTTAATTGGGGGAGTTTGATTCGTGCTCAGGTCGCGGCAGCAAACGTCGCGCGGCCCGGGTCGATACGGTCTTGCATTTTGCTGTTCTACTACGGCGGCCCCAGTCATCTCGACACCTACGACATGAAGCCGTCCGCACCGGTCGAAGTGCGCGGGACGTTTCAGCCAATATCGACTTCGGTTCCGGGGCTGCAGATTTGTGAGCATTTGCCACACATGTCCAAAGTGATGGACAAAGTCGCCATCATCCGCAGCGTACATCATCTGGCCAGTCTTCACGATTCCGCTTCGATCCACGCTCTCACCGGGCGACCTCTCGAAGGCCCGGACCGAGAACTCTTCGCTCCGATTCCACAGTTCTATCCCAGTTACGGCAGCGCGGTTTCCTGGTTTCGGCGCAATGATGGCCATGAAGTTCCATATGCATCGTTGCCCTATGTCTTTCAGAATGTCGTACCGACGCCTTGTCAGGGAGGTGGCTTTCTGGGAACAGCGTATGATCCGCTGTTGATTGATGTGGATCCGACGCAGAAGAATTATCCGATTGAAGTCCTGCGCCCTCGGGACGGAATGAACGACCAGCGACTGGCTCAACGTCGAGGACTTCTGGCATCGCTGGACCTTGAGAGAGTCACCACGACAGATCGAGCCGATTCGCTCAGCAAGTATTATGACAAAGCCTTCCATCTGCTGGAGTCCGAAGCAATTCGTAAAGCGATGGACATTTCGCAGGAACCAGTGTCCGTTCGCGAACGCTACGGCTTCGGCGCAGCGCCGGTGGCTCGAGGAGAAGTGAACGGCGGAGGAGGCGAGATGGGGATTGCTCGCGAGATGCGAGGTCAGAATCTGCTTCTTGCACGGCGACTGGTTGAGGCGGGAGTTCCATTCATCAACGTCTACGACTATCGCCAGCAAGGCCAGAACTGGGACGCTCATGTTAACTGTGAAAGTCAGCACAAGAATCATCTGCTGCCGATTGCGGATCAGTCGCTGTCCGCGCTCATCGAAGATCTGGATCAACGAGGATTATTGGATTCCACATTGATTGTGGCGACGGGTGAGTTTGGACGAACTCCAACGATTAATACCAGCGCGGGGCGAGACCATTGGCCACATTGTTACTCAGTGCTGATGGCCGGTGGCGGAGTTCGAGGAGGAGCGGTGTACGGTTCCAGCGATAAGTTCGGAGCTCACCCGGACACAGATCCGGTTACCCCAGGTGATGTCGCTGCCACGATCTATTGGCGATTCGGATTAGATCACGCCGCCGATATTCACGATCAAACCGGACGACCTCATCGTCTAACCACCGGCGAACCCATTCAACGGTTGTTCTGATGGTTCGGTCTCAAGCTGAGTGGATTGATCGAAGGTCCGACCGAACGAAATCTGTCGTTGGCGAGAACTCGGGCCATGCAACGAGACTATTGTGGCTGCTTTCACAGCGTTGGAACGGTCCCGAAATTGTCCCCGTTGTTTCGAAGAAGCGTAAGGGCGCGAGCCCTCCGATCACGTTTCACCGGACGCCTTGCGCCGTTCCGCGACATTGGCAGGCTGGCGATCTCTGTATTGAGTTCTTTTCGGAGTTGAGTGTTGAATAGTCCTTCCGCAACAAACGTCAAGCCGTTCTGTGTTGACCTTAAAGATATCCGCATGGCTGAAGAACGGATTCGGTCGCATGTCCTGTTGCCCCCTGTCGTCGATGCGTGGCACCTTCATCAGGAGTTGCGGTGCCGTCTGAGCTTCAAATGCGAAAATCTGCAATACGGTTTTGCATTCAAGGCCAGAGGGGCGTGCAATGCGGTCCTGAGTTTGTCGGATGCAGAGGCGGCCAAAGGCGTCGTCACCCATTCGTCCGGAAATCATGCGGCTGCTCTGGCTCGCGCGGCTGTGCTGAGAGGAATCAAGGCCCACATCGTCATGCCTCATAACTCTGCCACAGTTAAACTGCAGGCCGTGCGAAGTCTGGGTGTCGAGCCGATCCTTTGCGAACCTGATTCAGCCTCGCGTGAAGCCACCGCGGCCGATGTTCAGCAACGAACCGGAGCCGTCATGATTCATCCATTTAACGATGCTCGAGTCATTGCCGGGCAGGGAACGGTCGCACTGGAGATCCTCAGACAAGTCCCCGACGTGGAAACTCTTGTCGTGCCGGTTGGAGGCGGAGGGTTGCTGGCTGGAACTCTGTTAGCGATTAAGTCCATTCGTCCTGATGTGCGAGTCTTCGCGGCAGAACCAGCGTGGGCCGATGATGCGTTCCGAAGTCTGAAGTCCGGAAAAATCGAGCCTGCTCTTAGGACAGATTCCATCGCCGATGGACTGCGTACACCGCTGGGAACGCTGACCTTTCCCGTGATCCAGCACTACGTGGACGATGTCCTGTGTGTCGAAGAAGCCACTATTCTTCGGGCAACGGCCATGTTGGCTCAGCGATGCCGACTAGTCGCTGAGCCTTCGGGCGCTGTTCCGCTGGGGGCGATCCTTGAGCATGCTCATCGCTTCCAAGGATCAAAAGTTGTCGCGCTGATCTCGGGCGGAAATCTCGATGATATGAATCTCCTGACACGATGATGTCCGTTCATGCGCGGTGGTTCATCAGCCGCAGGGCGTTAGCCCCCGGTTGTTTTTCTTCGGTCTCAAGGGCGAAAACCGGACGCTAACGCATTCCGGCTGATAACGCGAATCCAGTTCATTAGCCGAGACAACGCATTACTGCTCAGCAGACAGGGGCTCATAGAAGCTGGCCTTGATGTCCAGAGACTTGAACGTCACCTCTGAATTGCCGACAGGGCCACCAGTATGCACGTGCACCTTTACGTCGGAGACGGCCGTGTCGTTCGCCTCAAACTCAGAAACGATCAGGTCGTTCGCTTCAGGACTGGCCTGAGAGATGACCGTAACCGTTGTTCCTCGTCGAGCAATCCGCAGTGACGAAGCCGACGATGTGTTTCTGCGTCCGGTATTTCGGTAGGTCGGCTTTCCGGAACGATCATTAATCCGGATCTGACTATCGAACTCGTAGATCCCTGAGTCTGTCAGATTGAAGATGGCACTGATCTGAGTCTTCTTCTCATCCGTAAAGTCGAGCTGCAAAAAGACTCCGGTGCCCTGACCTTTTTGAGGCGTTTTCAGTTGAATTTCATCGAACGCAACACGAATGTCGAAGTCCCCAACGAGGGGCTGCTGTGTCTTGATCCCGGATGACGTCCAGTTCGACGTCCCGGAAGCCAGAATCGGCAGGCCTCGAAGGCCCTTGTTCCACGGGCGTTTATCACCCCAGCGAAAGAGTGCAGACTCCGACGGCGGTTTGTTCTGGAAGTCATAACTCACGTGGATCGGAAGAAGCTCGCGGTCTTCGTTAAGCTTGACCAGCCGAACATCCGAAGCCCCCAGTGACGGTCCGGTGAGACGTTCGGCGCGTACGGAAATATTCTTCCAGACGACCTGCGACTCACCGACCTCATGAATCTGATTCACAAGACGGATTCCATCCATCTGCACAGGATCTTTAGGGCAGTCGTGAGTGCCCATCAGTCTGAAATTGGGGGAATCGCCTTCCGAGGTGAGATAATACATCTTCGTGCCACGCCTGGCGAGACGCAGTCGACCACTCTGTTCTTCCACATTCTTCGTCGCGAAGTATTCTCGCTTCGAATTCTCACCCACATTGCTGACCACGACGCATTGGACAATGTGCTGCAGGCTGCCGGGGGAGGGGATCATGTGTCGTCGTGTGATATAGTATTCCTCGCTGGCCTTATTCTGCAGAAATGCAACCAGCATCAGGGAGCTGCTGCCCTTCAATGAAGGCTGACCGGCGAAATCTGAGTACTCTGCTGTGATATCGAAATCACCTTCGACCGAAAATCGCGGTGCGACTGTGGCGTTGCGATATCCGCCAGTACCAACGATTGTGGAAACCGCTCCCTGATCGGTCACCACAAAGTTTTTGTCCAATGCTCCATGGATAAACGTCATGCCTTCTTCGGAAAGTCCGTCGGCAGCAAAATCATGCTGATACGAAGCCGCCAGATGTTCGTTGTTGCTGTCGAGAAACTCGGTGTCCAGGATCGCCAGTGACTGTTGTGAGATTTCGGGCAGTGACTTTGGCCACGAACCAGTCCAGCGAACGTTCCGAACAAGCAACTCTTCCTGTTCCGCGAAATGAAAGAAGCCGAATCGCCTTTGATTGGTTGATTCCAGCTCACGACGATAAACCGGCTTCGAGTTCAGCGACAGTTCAATGATGTCGCCCTGCAATGAGAATCGTACCTGGTTCCAGGCAGCATTCATCAGCGGCAAATTGTCCGGCAGCAGACGATTCTTCGGCTCGACGGTTTCGTTGTCGGGAGCCAGTTCCGTGCGTTCATACTTGCCGTCCGTCAACCAGTGAACTCGAATGCCATCAGGCTTCATGAGCAGGCAAAGTCGATCAAGGGCAGGGTGAGTATTGAATTGGCCATCACGATAGAAGAACTCGTATTCGATCGCGCCATCTTCGAGCATCGGGCGATTATAGAAAATCGCTTCTTCGCGATATTCGCGTTGCATGTCCGAAGTTGTTTCGCCAGTCGCGGCTTCGGGAGAACTCACTGCTGCAGGAGACTCCACTGCTTCGGAAGTTCGCATGCTCCGTATTCCTCCTCCGTCAACGGGCATCCAATGGTAGCCCACACCGCCGTCGCAGTACGGGACCCAGCTCTCCAGTTCTGTCGTGGCCGTCATTTCAATCGTCGCCGGAATCTCGGGAGTCCCGGTAATCCGGACATTCGACGCCCAGCCTTCCTGCATCGCCCCGCTGCGCAAAGCCACCCAGGGATCATGGTTGGCAGTAAGTTCATGCTGATGGATGACTCGCCCATTGACTGACGTCGTGATCTGTTGGTCAGTCACTTTTGACCGCATATGCAGGGAGTCAGAAATGCGAGTCAGCGGCGGAGCGATGGGACGCCATTGATGAGTCACACGAAGATTCCCCAGTTCGAAATTCTTGTGATCGTAGACTGGCGATACCCACTGAGCAGCCACGCAGGGACGAACTTCCGACCAGTTAAAGGCCGATAAATCGCACTCCACCTGAAACGCACCTCGCATCGGAATCGCGAAGTACAGATAGTCATCTCCATGGCTCACCGTATTCGTCACACGACCGGATGACTGAACCCATTGCGATGCCGGAATGCCGGTTCCTCGAGTGAACTGCGACATTGCCGGGGCAGACGTCCAACGCGAGTCAGAGACCATCGTTTCGCCTGCCTCCTTGTTAGCCACCGCAGTATAGAGGGACTGCCGACTTCGGACTTGCCGGTACCAGGGTACGTAGGAATTGGCCTGTTTGTGGCGAGTCACGATGTTCTCGATCGTGCTCATCAATAGTTCCGCAGCTCCAGGAAGCTTTCGACACGCTTCCGAGACAACCATCTCCGCAGCACGAAAGATGTTGTCATCCGGCTGCGGTTGAAGGGAGACTTGACAGAATCGCTCGAGTTCCTCAATGGCCTTTTGCTGCTCCCCTTGTCTTGTGTAAACCACCACGATGAGTGCCGCACGGTTCTTTTGGGAAAGGAAGTTGTTTTCCGGGACGGTCTCCAGGTGGTTCAGGAGCTCATCAAGCTTTCCTGCCGCTTCGGCCGCCTCAACAAGTGCCAACGCCGGTGAAACAAGTTGCCCACCCGTAGAAATTCGTGTGCCGCTGGAGGGGCTGTCGGAGGCGAACGGAGGAGCAGGATCTGTTGGAGTAAAGTCGATCACGATTCGGACGGTCGGAAGTTGAACAGCCTCCGGAACAGTCGTCGGGAAGACCATTCGAAACAGATAGTCAAACTGTTCTTCGGCCGCCATCTGCTGAGCACGTCGGCAAATCCATAGGGCCGAATCGGGACAATGCTGATCCGCGAAGATCTCATGCAAGGCCGCCTGGACACTCCGCGACGCGGCTGCGGGCTTCGTCGGGACAGCAACCGGTTCATCCGCGCTGCTGCAAAGGCCCGGCGGGAAGATCAAACCCGCGGCGAAAAAGACACACCGAACACTTTGCCAACGATCACTCATGCAATTCCAAATCCCGCCAACCTGATGAAAGACGACTCATTCTAGCGAACATTCCGTATGGGTCGCTGGCCAGCACGTTTTCACGTAGAAATTCTCCCATGGTGTTCGCGGGAAGGATTTTTGAGCACTGTCTTAATCCTGGAGACACACTGAAAAGGCACCAGAGCGTCCTCGACCGACACTTACGATACGTCGCCTGATGATTCCTGGATCTTGAATATGGGTGAACCGCGAAAGACACAGAACACACAAAAGAATCGCAAGCCAGTCACGCAGACGCACGCAGCCCTTTCGTGTCTTTCGTGTCTTTCGTGGTAACAAAAACAATCTGGCTGGACTTGTAACTGGCGATTCTCAAAGTGGCCGTCTCGCTCCGCCGAGACGAGCCTTGTACGGTGCATGTTGATCAGCCAAAACCAACCGCGACTCTCACGCCAGCACTCATGAAGTTGCGTTGGAGATTGGGCCCGAGTGTGCTCAGTCACGGGCCAGATGCAAGGCCTCGTCTCGACGGTTCTTGGTGGCGACGACCTGATCACAATCGACAGCTGGTTCACGCAACTCAGCAACGTTGATGGTGGCGACGGACCGGACGTCTGCACGGGCCCGGCAGCATGGACGAAGATCAGCTGCTGATCAGGTCTTCAGGAAAAGCGAGCGGTTGGGCGTCAGCCCTCCGTGTAGTGCTTCGGACTCGCCGCTAAGACATGAAGAACGCTGTTCCAGCCCACAGAAAAACCGAGGAAAACACGGAGGGCTGACGCCCAGCCGCTCGCCGGAATAGATTCTTTCAGAATCTTTGGCCGAGGATTCGACCGACTCTCGATGGGTGGGAGAAGGGTTCCCAATCGGTCGGACCTCAAATTCAAAATTCAAATCTGAAATTTCGAATTCAGAATCCATTCTCCAGGACGTTCCCATGTTGCGTTCGAAACTGGCCAGTTCACTGAAGCAGGTTTTTGAAAATCGCTCGTTTTTCCCCAATCCACGGTCCAGAAGGCTCACGCGAAAGCAACGCAGTTGTGGGACCGAGCCGCTGGAAGTCCGGCAGTTGCTGACCGGGGATTTTGTGTGGGTGAATGCCGTGGGCTCGACGGGCAACGATCAGGCAGCCGATGTGACCACGGATTCCGCCGGGAATGTCTACACAACCGGAATCTTTTCGGGAACCGTGGATTTTGATCCCGGTTCGGGCGTTAAGAATCTGACAAGCCCCAGCGGTACTGGCATGTTCGTGACTAAGGTGAACAGCAACGGCGTGCTGATCTGGGCTCGCAGTATGTTGAATGGGAGCGGCTTTGGTGCAGCATCCCCGGCAAGCATTGCTGTAGATTCGGCTGGCAACGTGCTGACCACAGGCGAATTCTCTGGGATCGTGGACTTCGATCCTGGTGTCGGAGTCACGAACATCACGAGTTCTTTGGATATTGACGCATTCGTTTCGAAGCTGGACAGCTCAGGAAACTTCGTTTGGGCGAGGAGCGTGGGGGGTAGTGGTTCATCGGTGCAGGTGGATCGAGGGACTGGAATATCCGTCGACGGTTCTGGAAACGTTTACACGGCGGGGCAATTCTCGGGAACGGCGGATTTTGATCCAGGCAGCGGAACCACGCAGCTTGTCAGCGCGGGACAAAGTGACGTCTTCGTGTGGAAACTCACTAGTGCCGGCATCTTCCAGTGGGCACGCCGGATGGGAGGTGAAAGTCAGGATTTTAGTACGGGCATCGCTGTCGACGCTTTCGGCAATGTTCACACCACAGGCTTCTTCTTAGGGACGGCTGATTTCGATCCAGGCGCTGGTGTGAGAACGTTGACATCGAATGGCAGCAACATCTCGGCCGATGCGTTCGTGTCAAAACTGAGCAGTAGTGGAGCCTACCTTTGGGCTCGTCAGTTGGGGAGCAGCGGTTCCGACGCCGGCTACAGTATCGCGGTGGACGCATCGGGAAACGTCTATACCGCGGGCGCCTTCAGGGGGACGGCAGATTTTGATCCCGGCGCGGGAGTCAGCAATTTAACCAGCGCCGGAGCTGACGATGTGTTCGTATCAAAACTCGACAGCAGCGGCAACCATGTCTGGGCTCGCCGAATGGGCGGAAGCGAAAGCGATTTCCCAACCGACATTGCTCTGGATTCGGCTGGAAACGCCGACATCACGGGCAATTTTCTGGGGACAGCAGATTTTGATCCAGGCGTCGGAATCAGCAGCCTGACCAGTGCCGGCGGGCGCGACGTCTTCGTCTCAAGTCTGGATGCCAGTGGCAATCATGTTTGGGCTCGCAGTCTCGGAGGAAACAGTGAGGATGACGCTAATGGGATCGCTCTGGACTTCGCGGGCAACATTCACATTGCAGGAAGTTTTTTTGAAACGGTGGATTTCGACCCCGGTTTCGGAACGGCACATCGCACCAATGCAGGATCCGCCGGTGCATTCACGCTGAAACTGTCGCCCGACATGCTGTTTGATTTTTCGGGTTTCGTCGGTGACATCAAACTGGTTCGCAATGGCGACCTGCTGGATATGTTCTTTAACGGCTCCTTTACGTCTGGAAGTTATGTTCTGTTCGATCAGGAGCCGTTAAGTGATATTCGTGCCGTTCGAATCAGCGATTCCGTCGGGGTTTCGAACTCGCTGACTCTGGATTATTTGTCTGGAGGTGCCTTCGGAATTAATGGCGGGATTCACTTTGCCGCCGGAGCAGCCACCACAGATTCCGTTCGTTTCATCGGACAATCGAATGAAGGGTTTACCTATGCCCCTTCATCCGCCACGGCAAACGCCGGGACCATGCGGACCTATGGCGATGAGGTGACATTCACTGGAGTCGAGAGTGTCTTCGTTACCAAAACCCAGGCTTTAGAAGTGGAAACTCAAGGTTCCGCAGATGTGCTCACTGTTTCGCCCGGAACGGGCTTTCAGAACAACTTGGCGACGAGGATCGCGGGGACGTCCGGAGGCACGGCGATCACTCCTTTGACGCTGGATAACGTTCGTGACTTGACGATTGAGACGGGGCTCTTCGATGGAGTTCTGGCACAGTCAAACGACACGGTGACTTTTACTGCGGGCAGCTATGAGGCTCAGGGACTGAAGAATGTGTTTGTTCGCACCGGGAAGGGCAATGACACACTCACCGTGAATGGCCCGGATATTGGTTTGCCGGTCCCCAATGGAGCATTTTGGTTTCTCGGTGGGGCTGGCATTGATCGATTGTCCGCGAGCGGCAATACGAACTGGGATCTGAATGATATTCGTCTGGTCAGTGCTGGCGGCGGGCGGATTCAGCATGACGATATCGAGAGAGCTACGCTGATTGGTGGAACTGGCAAGAATCATCTCAATGCCAGTCTGTTCAGCGGCGATGTGACGATGAATGGCGGATCAGACAACGATCTGATCCGCGGTGGATCGGGCAACGACACACTGATCGGCGGTGCGGGCAACGACCGGATTTATGGAGGACTCGGGGACGACAATCTGCAGGGGCAGGATGACCACGATCAGATCTGGGCAGATGCTGGTGAAGATATTCTGACAGGCGGGATCGGCAACGACCAACTCTGGGGCGGCGATGATAACGATGAGCTGTCCGGAGAAGCAGGCAATGATATTCTTCACGGCGGCTCTGGTGATGATTCGCTCAGCGGCGGCGATAACAACGATCAGTTGTTTGGGGATGCGGGAAATGACATTGTCAATGGCGGCAACCATAACGACAAGTTGTTTGGTGGTGATGGAGCTGACACGCTCAACGGCGATGCGGGCGACGATTTTCTCAGCGGCGGCACTGGTGATGATGCACTGGCAGGTGGTGCCGGAATCGATTTGTACGATCTCCAGGGCACCAGTAACGCGGAAGATCTTCGCCTGCAACGCGTAAATGCGACCAGTGCGTCGTTCAGGCGAAAACCTCGCGGCCTTTCGAGTATTCTCGAGCAGGATTCCATCACGATGGATGCCACGGATGAGTTCCTGATCTCGGCTCTTGGTGGCGATGACCTGATCACAATCGATTCCCTCTTCACGCAGCTTGGTAGTGTGGACGGCGGCGACGGCCTTGATGTCTGCACCGGCCCGGCCGCATGGGCAAAGGTGAGTTGTTGAGGAAGTACTGAGCAAAGGCGAGCGGCAGGGCGTCAGCCCTCCGTGTTGCGTTTCCGACCGCACCTCTCGCCCGTCCTCCATCATTCCATCCGTAGTTGGCACGCTGTGTGAAAATCTAAGCCTGTCGGCTACGGGTTGAACCGGAATGGTTTGCGTCGAAGGCAGAGATAACGCTGTCGCAGATGGAAGACTTCGTCAACGGACACGGAGGGCTGACGCCCAGCCGCTCGCCGGAATAGATTCTTTCAGAATCTTTGGCCGAGGTTTCTGGTGGCTATCGATGGGGTGGGAAAGGGCTCCGAATCGGTCGGACCTGGAATTCAAATTTCAAATCTGAAATTTCAAATTCTAAAGATCTATTCACCTGGAGGTCCCCATGTTGCGATCGAATTTGGCCAGTTCTCTCATGCAGGTTTTTGCAAATCGTTCGTTCATGGCCAGGCAGCGGTCCAGAAGGCATAGCCGCGACCAACGGAGTTGCAGGACCGAGCCGCTGGAAGTTCGACAGTTGCTGACGGGGGATTTTGACTGGGTACAGACATTAAGTGGGACTGCGAATTCGCGGGCCGTGGATGTCACGAATGATGCGAGCGGAAACATCTTCACGCTGGGCAACTTCAATGGCACAGTTGACTTTGATCCCGGATCCGCGACGTCCAATGTCACGTCGCTCAGTGGCGGAGGCGGCCTCGGAAACATGTTCCTCACTCGCTCAGATTCTCTCGGCAACCTTGTCTGGGTGAAATCATTTCTGTCGCAGCAGTCCGTAGAAGCTGGGAGTGTCAGTCTTGATTCGGCCGGCAACATTCTTGTCGTCGGCAACTTCCTGGGCAGCGTGGATTTTGACCCAGGTGCCGGGACAGCACTTCGAACGGCTTCCGGGCTTCGTGACATCTTCGTCGTCAAACTCTCCGGCAGCGGCAACTTTCTATGGGTACGAACGTTCGGGAATGTCAGCAATGATATATCAACCAGTGTCGCGACAGACGCCAGTAACGCGATTTATGTAGGAGGTCAATTCGAGGGAACAGTTGACTTCGATCCCGGAGCGGGGAACACGAATTCCTCATCGGGAGGTAGTTTTGCCGGCTTTGTTTTAAAACTGACATCCTCCGGCAACTTCAGTTGGGTTCAATCAGGGAATTCGACGAGCGGACTCAGCAGGGTCGAGGATCTCGTGGTTCAGGGTAACCAGGTTTATGCCGTCGGAAAAAACCTGACAGTGGTCCAGGTGGAACACGTCAATGTGCTTGCTTTGAACCGGCAGACCGGCAGTGTGATCTACGAGCGAAAGTTTGATGCGACGATATCACTGCAGCTCGGCGGAATTGCGGCCTATTCGGACGGATCTGTTGTCTTCGGCGGCAGCCTCACGCCCTCTGTCAGCAACGGCCAACTGCAGCAGGGGTCGATCACGTTTGACTCGCATACGGTGGCGACACCATCTCAGATGACATCAGCCTTCCTCGTGCGACTCGACGCCAACGGCTCAACCCGCTGGGCAAAGTCGATGCCAGCTTCACGCGTCGAGATCAGTACGGTCACTATGAGCCCTGCTGGCGACATTTGTATCGGAGGAGATGTTGAGGGTTCGATGGATGCAGATCCTGGGGCAGGAGTGATGAGTGTCGGATCAGGAACGGGCGATGTGTTCGTGGCCGTCTATTCCAGTGATGGAAATCTTCGCTGGGCTCGAAGTACTACGAGCGACGTCAAACTTTCGGGACAGAGCTGCGGGGGTCTGGCATTTTTGCCAAATGGCAGCGTAGTCGTGGCCGGCGGATTCTCAGGCACTACGAACTTTGACCCGGCGGGATTTGTCGAGAGGTCGGCGCTGGGTCAGGGCCATGTTTTCCTGTGGTCTTTATCGCCTGATTTGCGATTCACGTTCGGGTCAGGGGCAACTGGAGATGTTCTGTTGAAGCGGAACGGCGCGAAGCTGGAATTGTGGTTTAAAGGGACATTTACCTTCGGACAGTTTGTCCTTCAGGACAGTGGACTATTGGATGGCATTCGATCCGTTCAAATCACAGGCAATAACACGGGCAACAACGCTCTGAGTCTGGACTTTGGAAGCGGCGGGAGCTTTGCAGTGGATCAGGGGATTCAGTTTTCGGCGGGGACGAGTGGCGGAGATTCGGTGCAGCTGATCGGTGTCGGAAATGAAGGAGTGTCCTATCGTCCTTCGTCCGTTGCTGGCAGCGGGAAGTTTGCTGCGTATGGTGAAGAGGTTTCGTTTACGGGTGTCGAGTATACCGCTGTGACACAGGTGCAGGCATTGTCGGTGGAGCCTACAGGTTCTGCGGATGTGCTGACTGTGGGATCACCGATCAGTCTGGGAGGCCCGATAACTTCGGACATCAAGGGCACAACAGGCGGTGGAACAATCGTGCCGCTTCTGTTCACAAATGTCCGTGACCTGACGATTGACACGGGAGTTTCCGATGCAGCGCTCGCACAGTCAAACGACACGGTGACTTTTACTGCGGGCAGTTATGCAGCTCAGGGACTGAAGAACGTGTTTGTTCGCACCGGGAAGGGCAATGACACACTGACCGTGAATGGCCCGGATATTGGTTTGCCGGTCCCCAACGGAGCATTTTGGTTTCTCGGTGGGGCTGGCATTGATCGATTGTCCGCGAGCGGGAATACGAACTGGGATCTGAATGATACTCGTCTGGTCAGTGCCGGAGGCGGGCGGATCCTGCATGATGACATTGAAAAATCGACACTCACTGGTGGAACTGGTAAGAATCACCTCAATGCCAGCCTGTTCAGCGGCGATGCGACGCTGAATGGCGGATCAGACAACGACCTGATCCGCGGCGGATCGGGCAACGACACACTGATCGGCGGTACCGGCAACGACCGGATTTATGGAGGAATCGGCGACGACAATCTGCAGGGACAGGATGACAATGATCAGCTCTGGGGAGATGCTGGTGAAGACGTTTTGACAGGCGGCATCGGCAATGATCAGCTCTGGGGCGGCGATGACAGCGATAGTCTGTCCGGAGAAGCAGGCAATGACATCCTGCGAGGCGGTTCCGATGACGATACAATGAGCGGCGGCGACAACAACGACCAGTTGTTTGGGGACGCAGGCAATGACATCATCAACGGCGATGCGGGCGATGATTTTCTCAGCGGCGGCCTCGGCAATGACGCTCTCACCGGCGGCACAGGCATCGATCTCTACGAACTTCAGGGCACCGAGAACGCCGAGGATCTGCAGTTGCAGCGAGTCAGTTCGACCAGCGCGTTGTTTAGACGCAAGCCACGTGGCCTGTCGAGTGTGCTTGAGCAGGACACGATCACAATGGACGCCACGGATGAGTTCCTGATCTCGGCTCTTGGTGGCGACGACCTGATCACGATCGATTCTCTCTTCACACAGCTCGGCAGTGTGGACGGTGGCGACGGGACTGATGTCTGCACAGGGCCGGCCGCATGGGCGAAGGTGAGTTGTTGATTTCGGGGTTTTCAGCTTGAGGTGTTCGGTTTTCGGAGAAGGCGAGCGGTTTGGCGTCAGCCCGTTCTGTTGTTGTCACTTGAGCCTGAGGCGCTAGCCGAATCAAGCCACTGGAGACGATCGGCTAGCGCCTCAGGCTCAACGAGAGGCGTGAAAAACACGGAGGGCTTACGCCCAGCCGCTCGCCCAAAAAAAATCCAAAAAGATTTGGCCGAGCACGGAACTGGCTTTCGATGGTGCAGGCAGAAGCAGGAAAACGTGGCCTGTTATAGTTTTCATCCCTAAATGCCCGAGGCATCGCATGTCCCTTCAATCAAGCCTGAGCACGCTTATTTCAAGCCTATTCCATCCAAATCAGCGACGACGAAGCCGGCAGCGAACAGCAACGGAAACCCTTGAGTGTCGGCAGCTGCTGGCGGCTGATTTCAAACTGGTGAAGGATATCAATACCGTGGACGAGGTCGCTCGAGATATTACTGAGAGCGTCATGATGGATGGAGTCCTCTACTTCAGCGGCAAGACGACGTCCAAAGGCCGAGAACTCTGGAGAAGCGACGGCACCGATGTCGGCACCAGGGTTGTTGCAAATATTGCTGCGGGATCAGCCGATGCGTTGCCAAAGGATTTTCTGGTTATAGGCAGCACGTTGTACTTCACTGCCGATGATGGCACTCGTGGCAGGGAACTGTGGAAAACGGATGGTACTGCCGGCGGAACAGTGATAGTGAAGGACATTGCTGCGGGATCAGCCGATGCATATCCAGGGGCTTTTCTGGTTATGGGCAGTACCATGTACTTCACTGCCGATGATGGCATTCATGGCAGGGAACTATGGAAAACGAACGGAACTGCCAGCGGAACGATGATGGTGAAGGACATTGCGGCCGGACAGGTGCCTTCATATCCATCGAGTCTTACCAACGCCAATGGTGTGCTGTATTTCTCGGCCAACGACGGTGTCAATGGACGTGAATTGTGGAAGTCGAATGGAACAAGTTCCGGGACAGCGATGGTTCTCAACTTGAATACGACCGCAGCTGGCGATGGAATACCGTCAAATGAGGAAATCATTGCCGTCGGCAGCACAGTGTATTTCACAGGCAATACACCATTAACTGGCACAGAGCTTTACAAAAGTGATGGGACGAGTTCCGGAACGAAACTTGTTCGTGACATCTCCCTTCCGGGAGCTGTCAAGTCTCCACAAAGCTCTGATCCGAGGCAGTTTGCCAAAGTTGGAACGCAAGTCTTCTTTGTGGCGACAACAGACACAGAGGGGCCCTATGTGCACTACGGACTCTGGGTTACCAATGGCACTGAGAGTGGTACGGTCCGCATCTCTGTACAGCGGGAGTATCGGTCGCTGACTGTCGTCGGCGATGGACTCTATTATGAATCTCAGGGGTCGCTGTTTCGGGTCAGGATTGCAAACGGATTTATCAATGAACTGTTGTTAAGAAATGTTGTCGGAGAGGTTTCAGAATTCAAGCAGGTTGGCGGCATCACGTATTTCGGTGCGAAAGAAGGGGCCAGTAATCCAAGCCTCTGGAGAACCGACGGCACAAAAGCCGGCACCTATCGGATCCAGTCATTCAGTGCTGAGCCAGGCTACAGTGGTGAAGGGCCAAAAGATCTTGTTGACTGGAACGGCACTCTTCATTTTCGAGTGTATGGTCGCCAAATCTGGAAAAGCACTGGCACTACCTCTGTCACAACAGAAGTCGTCACTTTGGCGGAGGAGGGCTCGAGAATTCTTGGCGCGACAAGTTCGCGTCTCTACTTAAGCGATGGCGGGGTTCTCTATAGCAGCAACGGGACCGCCGCAGGAACAGTGAGTGTCCAGACCGTGAGGACCCTTGGTTCCGCCCCGTCAAACCTGCTGTCGCATAACGACACTTTGTTCTTTACGGCAGATGATGGCAAAGTCGGAACCGAACTTCGGACACTTAGCAACGGCACAATTGATGTGTTCCAGGGACCAGACAGTTCTGCACCCGCGGAGCTGACTGTGTTTCGAGACCGAGTCTATTTCGTTGCGACAACATCGACAGGAAGGAAGCTCTGGAAGACTGACGGAACTAGAGAAGGAACCGTGATCGTGGAACCACTTTCCTTTCAAAGCAGTTCGAATCCCACATCCCTGACGGTTGTTGGTGACTCGCTCTACTTCACAGCCACTTCGCTGAACAAGGGACGAGAACTCTGGCGAGTCGACAGCCGTGGTAATGCCGGTCTTGTCAAGGATCTCCGTCCAGGTTCCGACAGTTCAGATCCGACCTCCCTTGTTGCGGTCGGCAATCAACTTTATTTTGCAGCAAACAATGGCATCCATGGTCGGGAAATGTGGACCAGCGACGGCACCAGTGTCGGAACGCGAATGGTGGTTGATCTGCGACCGGGCGCCGAGAGTGCGGAACCAAAACATCTGACCGCTGTCGGCGGGCGAGTGTTTTTCCAGGCTCGGAATGCCAACAGCGGATACGAACTGTTCAGCAGCACAGGAACGGCTGCAAGGACAATTCTGGTCAAGGATATTCATCCGACGTCCAGTTCGTTACCGACCCAGTTGACCAACGTCGGAGGAACACTGTACTTCACAGCCATTGATACCACGACCGGCCGCGAGCTGTGGAAGTCTGATGGAACCAATGCCGGTACTGTTCGCGTCAGTGACATCGCCCTCGGTGCGGCCAGTTCGCTGCCGAGCGAACTGACAAATTTGAACGGCACCTTGTTCTTTCAGGCCACAACCGTCGGTGGCGACACGGAACTTTGGAAAAGCAACGGAACGGCAGCCACAACCGTTCAGGTACGAAACATCAATCCAGCAGGCAGTTCGTCACCCATCGGCCTGACTAATGTCGCCGGATACCTGTACTTTTCGGCCACAAACACAGCCAATGGCCGCGAACTATGGCGTAGTGACGGAACAAGTTCGGGGACGGTGTTGCTACAGGATTTTGAGGCTGGTGCCGTCGATAGTACACCTGCAGGCATCGTGAGGGTACAAAATCGACTGTACGTCTCGGCGATCACAAAGAGCATTGGACGGGAACTCTACGTTGACGATCTTTTTGATCAGACGGCCGGCAACGATGCTTATGTCGCGGAGTACGTTTCGTCTCAGGGGGGCAACTCCGTGAGAATCCTGAAAGAGCAGGCACAGGGTGCTCCGATTCTGCTGGCGACTCTTCCCGCAACCGAGCCCATTTTGATTCAGTCTGAGTCGGGAGTAGATTCAATGACTCTCCACGGCACGTTCTCCCATGATACGTTCCGTGTGGCTTTTGGTTCGATCTACGCCGAATTGAGACTGAACGAAGCCCTCATCGGTGTGCACGATTTCAGTACTCACACGTTGGCTGGCCTTTCAGGGAACGACACGTATCAGTTCGATGAATCCACGATCTTTGGAGTTTCTTCTGTCAGTTTCAAAATTTCCGAGTCAGGCATCGGGACGGATACTTTAGATCTTTCGAAACTCACTTCGGGCGCCAAACTGGACCTCCTTCGTACGACGCCGCAGCAGTTGAGCAATCGCATCAATTTGCAACTGCTTTCGGCCGACGGTATTGAGAACATCATCGGCAGTTCGTTCGATGATGTGCTCACTGGGAATTCGCTCGCGAATGTCATTCACGCAGGAGAGGGCAATGACACTATCGTCGGCGGAGACGGCAATGACACGATCGATGCTGGTGAAGGCGATGATGTCGTCACCGGTGGTCACGGCAGCGATCTGCTTGGTGGCGGCGATGGGAATGACGTCTTTCGGCTCAGTGCAGCGACTACCGCTGAAGCGGACTCGATCGTCGAGCTTCCGAATGAAGGAGTCGACACCATCAGCTTTGGCGGAATCAATGCGCCAATCGCGCTCGGACTGGGCTTAACGACTCCGCAGTCCGCTCACCTGAATCGAACCGTGACATTGAATGCCGTCGACACGTTTGAGAATCTCGAAGGCGGAAACGGCAGCGACGTTCTGAACGGCAATGTCCTCAGCAACGAACTCACGGGAGGCCGAGGCAACGACAAAATGTCCGGAGGCCCTGGTGACGACGTTTACATTTTCTCGGCAGCACCAGTTGCGGAATCCGATTTAGTCAATGAACTGGCCGGTCAGGGCCGGGATACGCTCTCCTTCGGCACGCTGGCGAGCAATGTCACATTGAACCTTGGCATAACTGTGCCACAAGTCGTCCATGAAAATCGAACTCTCCGGCTCAATTCCTCTGTAGAGTTCGAAAACGCGGCGGGTGGAACAGGAGACGACATTCTCACAGGCAACAGTCGAAACAACGTGTTGCTTGGTAACGAAGGCGACGACCAGCTTCTGGGACTCGGCGGCCGAGACATTCTGATAGGCGGACTGAACTTTGATTCGCTGGATGGTGGCGAGGGCGAGGACATGCTCATTGCCGGATTCACCGACTTTGATAAAGTTCACGAAGATCTCAACCTTCTGATCGCGGAATGGGGATCCTCAGATCCGATCGGCACCCGAATCACAAAGCTTCGCTCGGGAGTTGGGCCAGATTCCATCGCATTGACAGCCGGAACCTCCGTTAAGGACGATAACGGCCAGCTCGATGAACTCACGGGCGGACTTGGGGCGTTGGACTGGTTCTTTCGCGACCTGACTGACCTGATCACCGATCTGAACGGCGAGGTGATTGATGAACTATAGAAGGCCGTAGAGAAAAGGCCGTAGAGCTCTGTTCATTGAACTCCTGGTCCGCTGTTCTCAGATTTCGTCGGATAGAAATCACCGATCGTAATCACCAGCGTAATCACCAGGGCCATCCATACCAGTTTGACGTAGAGAAACGCCCGCCAGAACCATGGCGGGCATTTCTTTTTGACTCTCGCCGTTACGCGCCAAATCAATCGAGGAGAACCTGACACCAACGCGTTCCGGCGGATCGAAACAACAGTTTGCTTGTCATGGGTGTTCTGCGATGCTTCTGTTTACCGCCCAGCCGGAGGCGCCGGCTTTTGTTCTGGCCGGCGCCTCCGGCTGGGCGGTAAACGTCTGAAACAACGGACCGCTAGCGTTGTGCCGCTCATTGAGGAATCCTTAAACAACCCATAGAGTATTTCCTCCCCCGCCGTTTGCGTCAGCGTATCAGGTCAGGTTAAAACCCGTGCTTTCCTGGATTCCTTTTTGAGCGGGAACGCCTGTGCCTCAAGAGACCGCTGGATCTTCGTCAAAGCCTGCTGGCCATTCGGAACCTCAACGTCTTCCGCAGGTTCTGGGGTTGTTCGATGCGACGATGATCGTTGTTGGATCAATTATTGGCTCCGGGATCTTCCTGAAAGTCAGCTCCGTCGACAGCGCGCTGGAGCCTTATGGGTTTCTGGCGATCATTGGGACGTGGCTGTTCGTGGGAATCATCACGCTCTGCGGTTCACTGGCTCTGGCGGAGCTGGGAGCCATGTTTCCTCACGCGGGCGGTCCGTATCTCTATATCCGCGAAGCCTATGGCAAGCTGCCGGCATTCCTGTGGGGCTGGACCGAGTTCTGGGTTGTGCGAACCGGTTCCGTTGGTGCCCTGGCTTGTGCGACGGTTTTGTATTTCAACCAGGTCGTGCCACTTTCACCCATCGGCCAGACTTCAATGGCTGTGGTGATCATTGCGGGACTGGCCATTGTCAATCTCTTCAGTACTCGCGCGGGGGCTTTGGTGCAGGGAACGGCCACCGTCTCCAAAGTCGCGTTCCTCGTTGCGCTGATCATGCTGCCGTTTTTGTTTCGAAGCACGGATACCGCGAATCTGCAGCCCTTGTTTCAGATGCCCGATCAGCCGGGTGCGGCGATGGGATTTCTGAAAGCCCTCGGAATCGCGATGGTCGCTGTGCTCTGGCCCTACGATGGCTGGATCAATCTGGGGCCTGTTGCTGAAGACATCAAGGATCCTCGCAGGAATGTTCCGCGAGCGATGGCGATCGGACTGGGACTTGTCATTGTGGTCTATCTCGGAGCCAACCTGAGTTATCATCTGGTGCTGCCCATTCATCATCTCGCGAACAGTCGTACTGTGGCCGCGGATGTCTTTCAGGTGATGTTCGGGCCGGTGGGTGCTCAGGTTGCGGCTGTGGGAGTTATGATTTCCACCTTCGGAGCCACCAACTCCAATATGATCACCGGTCCGCGTATTTACCTCGCGATCGCTCGCGATGGCTTGGTGCCGGCCTGGCTGCATCGCATTCACCGTCGCTACCACACTCCTTGTAACACAATTGTGCTGCAGGCTGTCTGGGCCGTTTTTCTGGTGCTGTTGTTTTCCGTCTGGGATCCCAATGCGCCGCCAACTTCAACGACAATCAGCGCTGCCGGAGTTACCGAAATTTCTTCAGCGGCAGCGAACACAAACCCCGCCCCGGTCGCCGCGATCAGTTCCGGTGAAGAGCATTCTCGGCGTTTGAAAGCTGCCTTCGACAGTCTGACAGACTCCGTCATTTGTGCTGGTGTGATCTTTTACGGAATGGCTGTCGCGGCCGTTTATATTCTCAGAAAGACTCGCCCGGAGATCGTGCGACCTTACCGAACATGGGGTTACCCGGTGACTCCCGCGTTGTTGTTGCTCGCATATCTCGGTGCGTTTATCAGCCTTCTGATCGAGCGTCCTTCGCAGACTATTGCAGTTCTGGGGCTGATTGCTTCGGGCGTCGCCTATTATGCGATTGCTTCTCGAAGGCAAAAGCATGTTCACGCCGCCTGATAATCTATCATTAACATGACGGATGCTTTGCATGCGACCATCCGTCGGTCGATGTCAACAGCACCTTCTCTCCAGAATTTAATCGTCTGTGCCTCTTTCATGCCTCGTGTCCTGCTCCCGAATCTGATGTTCGAAGATGAGCTGGACGGGACCGCTCACAAAGTCCCCGCGCTGGCTCGAAAGTCGGCCGGGCAACTGGCCGCGGTGATGGGCCTGCTGGCATCGCATGTCGGCAACGTCTCAGACCCCGACGATATTGTGATCGTCAGTGATGATGAAATCCCGTCTGACATTCCCCCAGCATTACAGCATGTGCGATTCGAAACTCTGAGTTCGCTCTCGAGAATGAACCTCGCCGAGTATGGATTTCAACCCTGGGGCTGGAGCAACGCTGCAATCGCTTTGGGACGCAAACTTGGCCTGCAATTCTCCGCTCCGGATGCGGACGTTGTTCGCTTCGTGAACAGTCGTCAGTTTCTGGCTTCGAGAGACGACTGCCGGCCAGTTTCTGTAACGGCAGCGGCGGGAGAATTTCCGGCTGGTCGTCTTTGCCAATCGATGACGCAGGTCAGT
>JBILXT010000269.1:0-9923 GCA_044378235.1 Planctomycetaceae bacterium | reverse complement strand
AAACTCTGTAATCGATTCAGACCGACGCACCACTTCGCGAATTTCATGCAGCGACGAAATATCGCCAGCTGACATCGCCTGCACCAGCACATTCCCCAAAGCCGTCGCTTCCACCGGACCTGCGATGACCGGAACTCCGCAGGCATCGGCCGCGAACTGATTCAGCAATGCATTCTGAGCACCGCCGCCGACGACGTGAATTACCTTCACTTTGACACCGGTCAGCTCTTCCAGCCACCCGAGCACCATTCGATATTTCAACGCAAGGCTTTCCAAAGCACATCGCACGAACTCACCTTCGTTCTCCGGAACCGGCTGTCCTGTGCGACGACATTCTGAAGCGATCGCTTCGGTCATATCGGTCGGTCGCAGAAATTCAGGACGATCCGGATCAACCAGCGAACGAAACGGAGTTGCCCCGGCGGCTTTGCGAGTCAGCTCCGCATAGTCCACCTTGAGTCCTCGTTCTTCAAACGCGACCTTGCACCGCTGCACGAGCCACAGGCCCATGATGTTTTTCAGCAGACGATAGGTTCCATCGATGCCACCTTCATTGGTCACATTGCGTTGCAGTGCTTTCTCGCTCAGCACAGCGTTGTTGACTTCAACGCCCATCAGGGACCAGGTCCCGCTGCTGATGTAAGCCCAGTCCGGATTGCCCGTATGCGATGTCGGAACAGCAGCAACAGCGGACCCTGTATCATGTGTCGCCGGAGCGACCACATTCACTTTGTTCAAGCCGGTGAATTCGCTGACATCTTTTCTCAGGCCTCCCAGTTGAGTTCCTGGATTCACGATCTCGGGAAACATCTGCGTCGGAATATCCAAACGTCGCAGAATGTCGTCAGCCCATGTGCGAGTGGTCGCGTTGAGCATCTGCGTGGTTGTCGCATTTGTGAACTCGACAACTCGACTGCCGCACAGGCACCAGTTGAAGAAGTCCGGAATCATCAGAAAACGAGTCGCCTGTGAGACCAATTCCGGATCGCGTTCACACATCGCCAGCAATTGGTACAGCGAATTGATCTGCATAAACTGCAAACCGGTCTGACTGAAAATCTCCGCACGAGGAACTCGCTGCAGTGCTTTCGCGAGCATGCCGTCGGTGCGAGAATCGCGGTAGTTCCAGGCCTGACCAAGCATCTCGTCATTGCGATTCATCAGCACGAAGTCGACGCCCCAGGTATCAACACCGATGGATGAGATCGAAGAACCATATCGGGAAGCGGCTTCTCGCAGACCGTTCTGGATTTCTGTCCACAGCCCGACCAGATTCCAGCGAAGCGTTCCGCCCAGTCGAATCGGGCCGTTGCCAAAGCGGTGAATTTCATGCAGCGAGACATGCTTCCCGTCGAACCGTCCTGCCATGACGCGTCCGCTTTCCGCGCCCAGATCCACCGCCAGATAGGTTTTTTCCGCCATAAATGCAAAACAAGGGCCCGGCCCTCGCTCCAGTTTCGTTGTCGTCGACGTCAATGTTTCCCGACAGTCCCGGAAAATTCCGTTTGGCAGCTAACAAGCCACCTCGCAAAGGGACTGCTCAACAGCGCGGAACACTATCAAATCGCACGGATTTCTTCGAGCAAGCCTCTTGACGGATTTCAGCATTCCGTAAACCCAGGCACGATATTCCGTGCAATCCCGTTTGCGGAGATGGCCGGGAAACACGACAACGGCGAGCCCGCAGCGTTAACTGTGGGTTTAAACCCTGTCCGTCATCTGAGGAATTTTATGGCGACATTCGAGACCATATGCGGTACTGGGGTGTCAGAGAATAAACCCGCACGGCTGACGCCAGTGGGCTCGCCAATTCGCGTTCCAACTGATATCGAAAGCCTGCTTCGTGACAATGATAAAGACTTCTTCCCGGGCGAAGGCGAAAAAGTGTTATTGGTGCAGGCGGTAAGCCCGTGCTTTGTCGGCCTCAGGGGCGCTGTCCCCGTTGGAGCAATGAGTTCAACATCGGCTCTATGGTTCTTCTGTTGTGTATCGGGCTGCTGAAACTTGCTCAGTTCTTCTCCGTACTGTCGAAACACGGTTGATATGTAACCGGTCGGACGTCTGCGTTTTGCTTATCCGCCAAGCGGTCGGTTCCAAAGCATCAGATGAGCAACGACCGACAGAATCCAGCACATGACGAAGATGACAGGCAACCAGGACATAATGCGAATCCTGCGCGACAGCATAGAGGCCTTCGGTGCGACATTTGACGCAGTCTGTTCCGCCAGAGCTTCCCAACTGCTGATCCACCACAACACACTGACCACAAGGCCTATTGCAGACACCGCTGCTCGATGAGGATTCGTGTCGGCTGTTCCCAGCGCGGCGACCAGAAAACTGCTCGGGATCAGAAAGACTTCTGTCACCTTGATAAGATCAGGATTCGGGGAACTGTCCATTGAAGCCTCTCAGAGAAACGATTGCACTACGAACGCCAGAGCTGACAACTTTGGGCGTATTCATCACTTGAATTGTCGAACCAAGACGGGAAGCATGGCCGGCAAGAAGATCGAACTGACAAGAATAGCACCGAGAAGCGATTGAGCCTCCGCCGAACGCGAATTTCCAGACGAAAAATCTTCCAGGTCTCTGTTTATAATTGCAGGCAGTTTTGCATAGCCTGTGTTGAGTCCGAAATCATTGCAGGTGTTGTTCTTCGAAGAGCCAACCATTTTGAATTGCGCGTCCGGGATTCTGTTATGGATCCGTCCTGTTTTCAACATCCGTTGCGTTTCCCACTCAACGTGAACGGACCGTTCTACACAACCGGGCAACTCTCCGGTCATCATATCGACCCCAATACGCCCCGACGATGGTGCGGCAATTGTCTCTGGTGCGGTGCTCCGGAAGCAGAGGCACCGACACTTTTCGCCCCGTTCGACGAGACCTACACGGACACGTATTTCATTCGTCAGCCTGAGACTCCCGAGGAAGTCGATCAGGCTGTTAGTGCGGCGAAAGTCTGTTGCACCAATGCAGTTCGATACGGGGGACAAGACGTGGAAATCATAAGAAAGCTCGACAACAATCCCGCATACTGCGATTTTATTCTGATACCAAACGGGCAACTCAAATGCACCGTGGATGCGGCGGGAGAATTGCTGCCTTTCGCTCGATCGGCCTCCAGGAGCAGGCTTTTGAATTGGGTGACCGCGTTAAAATGGTTCTGTCGTAAACTCTGGCGCTGAGTCTGCGGATTATCAATCCCCGTTGCTATTTCCCTTCGTTCCAGGGAAATAAAAAACGCCGCCGAGTTTGGCTCGGCGGCGTTTCGTTTCTTTGCGTTCAGAGAGAATCTCAGCTTCAATGTCGACGCTGAATCAATACGGCAATTCGCGAATGTACATGTTCTTGAAGAACAATTCGCTGCCGTGGTGCTGCAGTTCGATCTGATCAGCTCGAATCAGTGGAATCAGCCCGGACTGATCCCAGTAGTTCTCCAGTTCGACTCGGTCAACGATGAGCTTGTCGTTCAGCCAGATCGTGACCTTATTGCCCACCATGCGAATCAGGAACGTATTCCATTCGCCCGGCTTCTTGTCAGCCAAAGACGTCGGTGCATTGCGCCAACGGCGATTGTTCCACAAACCACCGGAGCCCAGGTTGCGGCCATTGGTGTATTGTGCCACCCATTCTTCCGGCTTTGATGGATCAGGCTGCCCTGGTTTCACTCGTGGATCCCACGGATCCCAGATCTGAATCTGCGGAGTACCTCGGAGGTAGATCCCGCTGTCAGCTCCGGGCGGAATCTTCCAGTCGACGTAGAATTCGAAGTCGCCGTAATCCTTTGATGTACAGAGGCTCTGGCCTTTTCCATCGTAAGTCAGAATACCTTCGGCAACCTTCCAGTGTTCCATCATGACCGCATCAGCTTTCTCCTGAGCGGCCTTCAGAGCGTCCCCGGTGAGTGCTCGACGCTGATTTGCATTCTCGTGAGCCAGGCCTTTCCAGCCGGTCAGGTCTTTGCCATTGAAGAAGGCCGTGAAGCCTGTTGGCGGAGTATTGTCGGCGGACGTCTGTGGCTTTGTTGGTGATGGAGCGTAATCAGCGAGTTTCAGATTTCGAAACTCTACGCGATCATCATGCCCAGCGAGGACGATATGCCCTTTCTTGTTCTTCATGCCGGGATGTGGATTCCCGTCGACCGGAGTGATGTCGTCCAGGAACGCATCGACAATCACGGCTCCGTTCAGGATGATCAGAATATGATCTTCGATAACGACGATGGTTTCTGTGTTCCATTCGCCCACTGGTTTCAGGTAACCCAGTCGTGGCGGGTAGATTCCATAAACAGAGCCATGATATTGCCACGGCTTCAACCAGTTGAGCTTCTGAGTCTTCCCGTCGGGCATGACGGCTTCGCCGTTGTAGACCTTGCCGTCGTGATCCAGAATCTGAATCTCCATCCCATCTTTGGAAGGATGGCCGTCTTTGGGAACTCGAATGCCGATCCCGTTATTGCCACTTTCTTCGAGCTTGAATTCGAAGTGCAACGCGAAGTCGCTGTATTCCTTTTCGGTATACAGGTGCTTGCCACCTTTGTTGCAGATCAGAATACCATCCTGAACCGCGTAGCCTTTGACGTCTCCGGTCCAGCCGGTCAGGTCTTTACCATTGAACAGATCCGTCCAGGTTGCGGAGTCCAGAATGGCCTGGGCGGTCTTTGCGGCGGCGACATTGGGATCTACTTTCTGATCCTGAGCAACGGCCAACGTCAGCGACGAAAATGCTGTCGCCACAATGGCGGACAACAAAAGCGCCTTGGAAAGCAGGAACTTCATGCGGTTCATCTCCAGGAGGTTGTTAGGCGGGAATTGAAAACGCGGAGGAATTGTCTGAAACCGCCCATTCACTCTCTGCGAGTTTTTGCCTGAGCATTCCACGACAATTCGTTGACGCAGGATAACGCAGCAGTCCCTTCAGATACCACCGAACGCCGACCTCGAGACACGATGTCTAACGATTTCGGATTGAATACCTATTTGAACAACGCGGAGTGCGCGCAGGGTCACCACGAGCCACTGCATGGTTCCCACCATGCAGCGGTGATCAATCCCCAGAGTAAGCCAATCACATGTTTGTCTTCGTATCGCCGCCCGATCCGCCAGCAACTTTCTGAAGCGCGGCATTCAGTTCACGATCATGACCATGATCGCGGCTGTAGATCCGGAAGATAATAAAACTGGTTGGAAGGCTGCGGAACAGTTCATCATCATCCAGCTCATGCGACACTCCACTGGCTGTATCGTACCAGTAGTTCTGCTTGCCAGCTGGTTTTCTGGCACTGGGTCGGTGATAGTGGCGCGCCACGTCGATTCGCAGAGGAATCTCCCGCAGCGGCTTCGGCAATGATTCACGAACTCGTCGTTCCACCAGATCCGGTTCAGAAAAGATTGTGGTGCTCTCGGCCTGACCACTATGGAAATGCATCGTGCGTTCGCACGCCATTCGCCACATTTCTTCGCGATTGATGATCGCCTTCCAGTGAGTCCCCAGCTCGCGCAAAGTGGGGTCCGCACTGTCCGCCCATCGCGAGACGTCGACAAGAAACGAAGTCTCCGTCAGTCCCTGATAGGCCTTGAGATGCTGCAGAGGATTCCCCGGGAACAATCGCTTCATCGTTTCCGCAAAGTATTCCTCCAGCGCAATGTCGATCCCACGGACCGTGCGATGGAAATAAATCGTGCGAAACAGATTGGCGCGAGTTTCGATGAAATTGATCAGCGTCGGGAGGCCTCGCGAATGTATCGTCAGGCCGTTCTCGGTGAAGAAGCTGTAATGAATCAGACGAGAGATATCGAATGCCTTGGTGTTATAGCCGGACATGTACGCATCACGCAGCACGAAGTCCATGTTGTCGACAGTGTAAATGCCACTGAACAGGGCTCGAAGTTTCTTCAGCCAGTCGGGATGGCCTTCCTGATCATCCGGATGTCCTGACGGTCGACGAATCAACCATGCGATCTGTTTGGGATCAAGCTCCTCCAACGGTTGCAGCTTGCCGTTGGGATTTCTGCGGATGCGACGAATGATGTCGCCCAGCTCATGCTCAATCACATGACCGCCAATGTCTTCGTGAGTCAGATCAAACTGCTCGAGGTAATGATCATCGAAGAAGTGGCCGAACGGACCGTGTCCAACGTCATGCAGCAGACCCGCAATACGCACCATGCTTTCGACGCAGGCTCGTGAAGGTACGTTGCGGCAACAATCAGCCAGCGACTCGTACCATGCGTTCACGGTGATCGAACCCAGATGCATTACGCCAAGCACGTGCTGGAATCGCATATGTTCGGCAGATGGAAATACCCACCAGGCCGTTTGCAATTGATGAATCTGACGCATCCGCTGAACCCATGGATGATCAATCAGATCCTGTTCAGCAGCCTCGCCCGCCGGCAATCCAACCCGTGATATGAACGGGATGTATCCGTGAATCGGATCGTGTGACAAACTCTCAGTCGTAAAATCTCGAACCATTCCATTTGGCCTGAAAACCGAAGAAAAACACTCCGGAAGGCGGACCAAACTTCCTGTTGAGTTCCCAACAACCATCCCGGAGAACCCGGATGATAGCGAGATCAGTCGTTTTGTCTCGCCGATCTCATTCCGGGCAGATTCCAACACCGTCCGGCGATGTTCTCATGGGCTGAACAAAGGCCGGCAGCGCGGTGTGAGGGCAAGAGTCGATCGGCGTCGTCACTCAATGCCGCCGGAACTATTTCTTCTGGTTCTGCATGCGGCGTTGAAATGCAGCCTGCATTTCAGACTGGCTGATGCTGCCGTCGTTGTCAGTGTCTGCGGCCTTGATGTTTTCCTGCATTCGCGGTGGGATTTCGTTTCCAGTCAGTTTGCCGTCTGAGTTGCGATCGAGCTGTTTGAACATGGCTGCTGGTCCGCCGTTCTCCATCGGACGGCCTTGCTTACTCTTGCGATCACCGGATGGCCCGGGTGACGAATTCTTCGGTTCGACTTCTGGCTCGTCCTTCTTCATCTTCTCCTTGTCGGCTTCCATCATCTCTTCAGGCTCTTTGGAAGACGGCTGGGTTCCTGGACGTTCACCGCGGAGGTAAGCCTGAACTTTGTCGACCGGTACACTCTCCTGGCCGATACGATCCAGAAGCTGTTCGAAACGCTCTCGCATTGGAGCGGGGACTTCGTCCAGAGAAACATTCCCGTCGCCGTTACGATCCAGCCGGCTGACGTCGAATGAGGCCATTCGCTCACCCATGTTTGCACCGGGAAGCTCAATCGGCCTGGGATCAGAAACAGCCTTTGCGAATTCGTCTTTACTCAGAGCACTGTCTTCGTTGAGATCGGCGACGCGCAACGCTCGTTTAAACATGGATTGTTGCGGCCCCGTCATTTCCGCCTGTGTTACTTTGCCGTCTGAATTCTTGTCCAGCTTCGCGAATAAGTCCGGGGCGGAGACGCCTTCTGATGCAAAAGTGGACACAGCCAATGTGAGCAGTGAAGAGATCATGGCGGTTACCTCTGGCATTTAGGTTGGACATTCTTGTCCGACTGGGGTTCGATGGGCAAGAACTCCCATCCCACTGAAACTCTAACACCGCAATGAACCGCTGGAGTCGCCTGATTTCCAGAAAACCAGGCGGCCCCAAAGCCGGCCGACCGCAGCTATTCCAGAATTCGAATGCACGACGCCCCGGTCACTTCAACTGGCGAGCCTGAGGCTGTCAGCTTGCCGGTTTCTGCATTGATGCGAAAAGCCACCACATTATTGCCCGGCATATTGGCACACAGGAGCACTCCGCCGCTTTTCGTGATCGCCAGATTCTGAGGTCCCTTGCCCAGACTTGGAAGAATCTCAATCAGTGTCAACGTCCCGTCCTCCGCAATCTTGTAGCCCGCGATGCTGTCATGGCCACGATTCGTGCCGTACAGGTACTTTCCGTTCGGCGTGATCTTCAGGTCGGCCGTGTGAGTGACTCCGTCGTAGTCCGCTGGCAACGTCGAAATCGTCTGTCGTTCGATCAGCATGCCGGAGTCGGGCAGAAAATCAAACAGCGTGACTGTGTTAAGCAGTTCATTGATAACGTAGAGATACTTACCGTTGGGATGAAACGTCATATGACGCGGACCGCTTCCCGGTGGAGTTCGCACAAAGGGCTGAGCGGCCGGGGTGAGTTTTGCTGTAGCTGAGTCCAGGGCGTAACAGACAATCTGATCGATGCCAAGATCAGCCGAATACGCAAAGCGATTATTCGGGCTGATGACGAAGCAGTGAGCATGAGGTTCCTTCTGGCGAGCTTCATTGACGCTGGATCCGTGATGCTGAACAAACGAAACGGGCTCTGACAGAGAGCCATCGGCTTTGATCGAATAGGACGCCACGCTTCCAGTCGAATAGTTGGCCATCAGCACAGTCTTGCCAGTAGCGTCCACTTCAAGGAAACATGACGCGGTGCCCTTCGTCGATTGACGATTGAGCGGACTCATTTTTCCACTGCGGCCTTCGAGCTTATAGGCTGCGACTTGCTCTGGCTCTTTTCCTCCGAACGTCGGAGCGTAGATCGAGTAAAGAAACTTCTGATCGGGAGAGACCGCAATAAAGAACGGATTCTCGACCCCGGCGGTTTTGTGTATGGGCTTGAGCGTGGCCGACTTTTCGTCCAGCGTCATTGCATGAATACCGCCCTCATCGCCCCCAGCAAATGAAGACACAAAAACCAGCGGTTCGTCGGCCGAAGCCGAATGAGTCAGAGTCATCAAGCTGAGTCCTGCAGCAAGTAAAAAGGATTTCGAAATCTTCGCAATTCGCATGATCAGTTCCTTTTGTGTCCGAAGGTCCGCATTCCCGGGGCCAGCCCCGTTTGAGAAGTCGAACAATCTAACAGAGTTCTCTATGGAGAGGCCAGCAACCGAAGAGAAGCCAGGAATTGGGTTTGTTGCGAAGGATTGCCGGGGAGGTTTTCTCTGCTGCAAAGGACTTCGCCACATCTGCGTTGCCCCCGGTGTTCGACGAGTGCTTTACAGTGGGGCATTCGCTGGCAAAACGGACCCAAATGGCGGGCTGGTCTCATGAAATACGGCGACACTCTGAAAGGATGCAGTGGTGAACTCCAGATTTTGCTCATTCGCTGCTATGCTTCGGCATCATGAAAACGGGAGGCGGCGAACAGTCTGGCGTAAAGAGGGTCACGCGAATCTGTCCACGCAGCTGAGGAACAGTCCCGAAATAGCTTCCCGATGTCGCGGAACGGCGCGAGCCGTCCGGTGATGCGAAACCGGAGGGCTCGCGTCCTTACGCTTCTTTCAGAAGACGGAGACTATTTCGGGACTGTTGCTGAATAGTTTCTGATCTCATTGTCTATCACGGATTTCCCAAACAGGATGCTTGATCATGTCGGATGTGTCGCGTCGTGGATTTATGCAGGCGGCCAGCGTTGCTGCGGCTGCGATGGGAGCGGTTTCAGCGAAGGCCGGAGTTGCATCCGCGGCAGCGGGAAAGATCAAAGTCATCTCGTCCGGCAATGGGGCCGAGGCGACTCGGAAAGCTTACGAAATGATCGCCGCCGGCAGTGATCCTCTGGACGCTGTCGTCGCTGGGGTTGCGATCGTTGAGGATGATCCCAATGACACAAGCGTTGGTTACGGCGGGCTGCCCAACGAACGAGGCATCGTCGAACTGGATGCCGCGGTGATGCACGGGCCGACTCATCATGCCGGAGCGGTGGCATCTTTGCAGAATATTCGACATCCCGCGCAAGTGGCTTTGCAGGTCCTGCGACGATCGGATCATGTTCTGCTCGTCGGCGCTGGAGCTCTGGATTTTGCTCGAGCCCACGGATTTCAGGAAGAGAATCTGCTGACGGAACATTCGCGCAGAATCTGGCTGCGCTGGAAAGAAACGATGAGCGAGAAAGACGACTGGTTGCCGGATCCCAATGAGAAAGAACCGG
>JBILXT010000678.1:0-2788 GCA_044378235.1 Planctomycetaceae bacterium | reverse complement strand
GGAGGCAATCCGATCAGATCAAGAAATACACGGCGAATCTGAGTTGCCTCATCCGCAGGTGATGAAAGACTCAGTCCAGCCGCCGAAAGTCTTTCGAGAATGAAGCTATCGATTTCACTCACATCTTCTCTGCTCGACGAATCCTTTTGAACAACCACCGGGACCTCGGGAAGCTGCGGCGGAATGAATGCCCAATGCTCTTTCCATGGCGCGCCTGACTTTACCCATTTTACAAGCACATCTTTTTGCTCTGGCGTCAGAGACTTTCCTGAGTCAGCAGGCGGCATCTGCAGATCTACATCATCTGACAGAATTCGTCGGATCAGTTCGCTATGATCCGGATCACCCGGCGTCACGATTCGTCGATCCTCGATGGTGCCGAACAAGCCATCCGGTCTGTCCAGTCGCAGGCTTGCTTCACGAGTTTCTTCGTCTGGCCCGTGACAGTGAAAACACGCCTTCGCCAGAAGAGGACGCACATCCCGATAGAAGTCAGGTTCAGCCGCAACAACCTGCCCTATGAAGCCGGAGCCACTCTGGATGGGACACAATGCCGCGATCGCAATCAGTATCTGGATAGCCGTCGGCATCGGGCTTGTTTTGACATTGCACATTGAATCACAACTCCGACGAAAGTCTGCCTGGAAATCCTGCGGTGACAATCATAAACAAAACATCAGGTAGAGTCGCCCAAGCTAACAGAGTCAGCATAACGCTCAACGATGACTTCAAACTCCGGCACATCCATTAATACCCATCAGAAACCTGTAGATCACTGAAATCTCCGGTCACCATTGCCGTTGTTCCTCAAGGATCAACCTTTCGATCGTAAACGAGAGAGTTGAATACATCCGGAATCCCTCACACAGGCCCCGGGAGCGGACTGAGGATCATCAAAAATCCTGAAAAAACGATCTGAACTCCCATGCAAAGGATCGTATTGCAGATTGGGGTCGATTTATCTTCCCGCGGCCCTGGGCTCCTGGAGACAGGCTCGGAAATCACAAATCCAAATGATCGTTACCATTGAAGCTGTCATATGTGATCTCTCGCGAACTGGAAGATTTCGGCTTGTCTGACGCACAAATGATACTTCTGGCTTCGACCATTAAACGCCGTTAAGCTAACTTCTACGTTTCACACCATCCAGTGAAGCCCGTCTTTGCTCCGAAAACAGGTTATGCACTTCCGAGTCCTATTCGCGGCCCTGGTTTTCTTCGCCATGCAGACCGTGGCGATAGCGCAGGCTCCGCCAAATGTGCTGGTCATTCTCGTGGATGATCTTGGATACGGTGACGTAGGATTTCAGGGCTGCACTGACATCCCCACGCCAAATCTTGATCTTTTGGCGAGTTCCGGAATTCGTTGCAGCGCTGGCTATGTCAGCCATCCCGTTTGCGGGCCCTCACGTGCCGGTCTGATGACAGGACGATATCAGCAAAGGTTTGGATTTGAGAATAATCCCCCGGTAGTCCCAAACAGCATCACGACGGGTATGCCCCTGTCTGAAACGACCCTGCCGCAGATTTCGAAGAACGTCGGCTACACCACAGCAGCCATCGGAAAGTGGCATTTGGGTGCTCATCCGCAACTTCATCCCAATACAAGAGGGTTCGACCACTTTTTTGGTTTCATTGGCGGTGGTCTCTATTATCTCCCAAGACCCGTACTGTGGACCGAATATACCTTGCCGCTTGATCGTAACGGGGTGCATGAAGTGCACACTGGGCATCTTACGGACGCACTCGCCAACGATGCTTTGCAGTTCATTTCATCGCACACGGCCGCACCATGGTTTATGTATTTGTCGATGAATGCTCCCCACACGCCGCTGGAGCCAACCAGTGAACAATTGGCGCGCGTCAGCAATATTTCCGATCCGCTTAGACAAAGATATGCCGGTTTGGTTGTTGGAATGGACGACGCGATAGGGCGAGTCCTGGAGACTCTCCAATCCACCAGCCAGCGCGAGAACACACTCATCATCTTCCTCAGCGACAATGGCGGCAACCCGATTACCTCGGGCGCAAGCAACGCTCCGTTGGGAGGCTATAAAGGGACCGTTTACGAAGGTGGAGTCCGGGTTCCATTCATCCTCTCGTGGCCCGCTCGGCTGGCTGCTGGTCAGGTCTATAACAATCCTGTCAGCTCACTTGATATCCTTCCAACAGTTGCTGCCGCTGTCGGAGCAACCTTACCACCAACGCAACCCTGCGATGGTGTCAATCTGTTGCCCTATCTTCTTGGCGAAACTTCAGACGTACCTCATGAGCGTTTGTTCTGGCGCATCCAGGGCGCACCAAGTTATGGGATGAGAAGGGGCAATTGGAAACTGGTCTATTCTGTTCCGCCGCTGTTGCAGCTCTATGACTTGTCTGTCGATCCCGGCGAAACCAATAACCTGATCAGCGTGCATCCCGAATTGGCAGCTGAACTGGATAACGAGTGGAGACTTTGGGATGCGGAGAATCCGGCCGTACTCTTTGAGGCACCGTTGACCAACCGCCCCATCCTGCAGAATTCAGGTGAGCTGAAGTTTACTGAAAACAACTCAAGCCAGGTCATCAACAATCTGGTGACCGTGTCCGATCCGGATCATATAGCACTGGCACTTGCGACAATCAGGCTCAGTAATTTCGCGGCCAAACAGGATGTCCTGAGTTTCGAACCTGGACTTGCACCTGTTGGAAACATTGCCGAGATCTCAAATCGCTTCGGGACAATTATTCTTGGCTCCTCCGGGGCAACCGCCACACTGGAAGAATGGCAAAATGCTCTTCGCAGCGTG
>JBILXT010000268.1:0-9954 GCA_044378235.1 Planctomycetaceae bacterium | reverse complement strand
ATATTGCCCGGTGTGAAGTCGGCCGGGACGGAGAATGGAATCACGTTATCTCCGACAACAACCGGAAGGTTCAGTAAAAACTGTTCCCCCGGATCATCCCAGTCGTTGTCGCGATTCAGATCCGCCCAGGCATTGACGAAGCCTGAGCCACCCTGCACGTTGATCGCAATATTCGTCGTCTGCCCGACGACGAGCGGCCCGGCGGCGCTGACGCCGTCTTCATCCGCTCCATCGGCATCAGCATTGGCCGAGTGCGTACCATCGTCTTCGGCATCGCGGGTTGCGCCGAGTGTCGGACCCGTCGCGGTGTGACGTGCTCCGTTCTCGGCAAGTGTCGTGGGATAAGGTGCCGGCGCGTCGCCAAAGTCTTCGAGCTGGCTGGTGACAACAACGTCATCCACCAGCAGCAGGAATTTATCATTAGAATTGTTTCGAAACGCCAGATAGACGTTCTGGTGGTCATAGGCCGACAAATCAACTGTGCGCGTCGTGTACGTGGTGTTTTCAACGGGCGTGGAAAACACCACCGTGTCGAGTCCCGCGATCGTGGGAGACGTCCCAATCCGGACTTCATAGCCATCGGGGTATTCGGCATCGGGCGTTAAGGATCGCCACTGCAATTGGGTGCCCGAGCCCAACGACAATTGTGGTGTAATCAGCCAGTCGTCGGCCGCTCCCGGAGGCGAATACCAGGATGTGGAGAATGCGGCGTGATTGCCATTCTGAGTGATGATATCGTCGCGGACAATCCAGGCGTCGTTCACATAGTTAACTTGAGTGTCCGGGGTCCGCCCGTCCTGGTTGATCGTGGTCCATCCAGACGGCAAGGCATTACCTGGCGATTCAAAGTTCTCATTCAATAGAACGGTCAGGAGCTGACGCGGCTCCATCGCTTCGACCTGCGCGACGGAGTTTCCCCTTATTCGCCGTGCCATGGACATAGAACCTCGCACAGGACGCGATGCCTGATTCCACTGATTTCTGAGTCGGTCGAGCAAATTCCTGTTGATCATGATCGGAGTCCTCGCGGCTACAAAGTTTTCCGTTTCGGATGGCGGACCGTGCCATCGAAAGATGGTTCGATGAGCACTACCGGCCGACCGGCGAGAACTGGAATCGGAAAGTTGAAGAATCGAAACAAAAGTATTCGCCGCACTGAGCGTCATTGTGCTGGCACCTCGTTTGCCCAGGCCCCCGAGTCGGAGAACGGACACTCATCGTGTTCGCGCCAGCGGAAAGCACGAGCAACATTAATTCCGACAGGCCTGCTGCCCACAATCATGCTACCCTCATCAACAAACGAGGCAGAGAATGCATTGGTGGTCACAATGGTTCGCACGCCACTCGCGTTGTGGAGAAACCCGGATTATCATCAGAATTTCGATTCCAGTTTCGTGACCCTTCGGAGTAGTTGTTGATGAGCCAGGATTCCTCACTCAAAACATCCCCCAGTTTGCTGGGTCGGTTGAGGGATTCACCAGACGATCAGTCGGCGTGGACTGAGTTTGTGCGCCGTTACCAGCCTCGTCTGTTGGCCTGGTGTCGGCGTTGGGGACTGCAGGATTCGGATGCTCAGGAAGTTGCGAAGAATGTAATGCTTCGACTCGCGTCAAAACTTCGAGTGCTCAGCTACGACCCGTCGCTCAGTTTTCGCGGCTGGCTACATACCATTGCGCGCCATGCCTGGTCCGACTTCGTGACTGACCGACGAAAGCAGGCTGTGGAGGGCGATCCCTCTGACGTCCTCGAATCTGCTCAGGCACGTGAAGATCTTGAGCAGAGGCTGGCCGAAGTTTTCGACCTCGAACTACTCGAAGAAGCCACAAGCCGAGTGAAGGCACGTGTGGAAGAGAAGACCTGGGAAGCCTTTCGTCGCATGGCGATGCTGGAAGAACCGGCCGCGATTGTTTCTGCTGCGTTGAGCATGCCGATCGCGTCCGTCTTCAAGGCCAGAAGCAATATTCAGAAGATGCTGCAGGAGGAGATCTCGAGTCTTGAGCGACCAGCGTCGGTGCTGCCATGACCTGCCCGACCCATGAACACCTCACTCGGTTTCTGGCTAATGCGCTGTCAGCAACAGAGGAGGCGGAACTCGCCGAGCACCTTGAATCCTGCAGCGTTTGCGTGCAGGCCCTGGAGCGACTTACTTCAACGCCAATTATCATGGAACGCGAGAAGTCTCCTGACGAGACACCGGGTTCGACGGCCGAGACACCCGGCAAGACGCGAATCCACAAATCAGAACAGGCCTCTGGATTGTCGGGCGAAGAACTTGGTCGGTTACGAGGATTATTGCCCGAACAGAACAAGGGCTGGATCCGGTCACCGCAGTTCAACGCATCGGGCTTTCTGGAAGTCCCTGGATACGACATTGAGGCGGAGATCGGCCGCGGTGGTATGGGGGTTGTCTATCGAGCACGGCAGTCACAACTTCATCGCCGTGTCGCGTTGAAGATGATTCTGAATTCGCAGTTCGCGACTCAGGAACAGGTTGTCCGATTTCTCACCGAAGCCCAGACTTGCGCTGCAATTCGACATCCGGGCATTGTGCAGATTTTTGAAGTCGGGCAGCATGCCAACGTCCCGTATTTCTCGATGGAACTCCTGGAGGATGGAACGCTCGCTGAATACGCTAAGAAGCACAACATCACAGCCCGCGACGCCGCCGCACTGATTGAAGACGTCGCACGGGCGATTCATGCGGCTCATTTACACGGCGTTGTGCATCGCGACCTGAAGCCGGCGAATATCCTGCTGCAGAACGTGGAATCAACGCAGTCGCGGGCCAGCGGACAGTCCACAAACGGACGAACTGCCGCGAGTACTTCAGTTCTGCGAATTCAGGCTTCGCCACTCGCTCCAAAGATAACCGACTTCGGGCTCGCTCGGCGGTTTGATCTCGACATCGGGCTCACTCACACGGGAGCTTTGCTCGGGACGCCCGACTACATGGCACCGGAGCAAGTCGAACCAGGCAAGCATCACATCGGTCCGGCGGTTGATATCTATGCTCTCGGGGCTCTGCTCTACTTTCTCCTGACTGGACGTCCCCCATTCGCATCAACCACGGTCATGGAAACTCTGGAAGCGGTGAAGAACCGCGACGCCGTGTCACCGTCACGAATCAACTCCGCCATTCCTCACGACCTGTCGATCATCTGTCTGCATTGCCTCAACAAACAACCTGAGCAGCGATACGCGACTGCCGAACAGTTGGCCGACGATCTGCATCGATTCTTCAACGGCCAGCCGATCAGCGCGCGACCGATATCGGATCTTGAGCGACTGCAGAAGTGGGCCGGTAGGAATCCCGGAATTGCCGCACTGACTGGTGCGCTTCTGGCAACAGTCGTTGTGGCGTTGACATTGGTAACGTGGCAGTGGCTTCGTGCCGTCGATGCTCGCAATCGCGAATCGCTGCGAGCCGATTCCGAAGCGTTCGCCAAACAGGCCGAAGCGGCATCGCGTCGTGAAGCTCAGTTGTTCTCGTCCAGCTACGCACTGGATCATGGCATCCAAAGTTGTCGAGCAGGCCGGTTTCGCCAGGGATTGCTGTCGATGGTTCGAGCTCTGGAGCTGTTGCCGGACGACGAACGGGATCTGGAGTTCGCAATCCGTGCCAACATTGATGGCTGGCGCCGTCAGCAATGCCTCGCGGAGTACCGGAACAACCGAGGTACGCCGTATATCTCTGTTGCATTCAGTCCCGATGGCCGCACTGCCGCGATCGGCGATTGGGGCAATGCTTTTGGTGATAACGGCCCCGCCGAGATTAAACTTGTCAATGTCAACAACTGGACCGGTGATCCGATCTGGACCGTCAGCCATCCGGCCGGCATCTGGAGCGTAGCGTTCTCACCAGACGGTCAGCGAATCGCGATTGGTGGATTCGACGGCACATCCGTCCTGCTGGATGCCATGACTGGTGCAGTGACCACACCTCTGCTGCCACATGCGGGTCGGGTCTATTCGGTTGCATTCAGTCCCGACGGGAAGACCCTTGCGGTTGGAGGACATTTCGGCGGAGAACTGATGCCGGACCATCCCGCACTTCGGAATCTGGGAGTCTCCGGGGAACTACGGCTGTGGGATACCGTTACAGGAACATTGCTCGGCGAGCCACATGCCTTTCCATTCAGAATCAACTGTCTGGCGTGGCATCCCTCTGGTCAGTCGCTCGTGCTTGGAGGAATGCACGTCCAGAACGAAGGAAAAGGAACCGCTGGCACGGTGTTGATTTTCGACATAGCGTCTTCCGCAATCGTCGGCTCAGAGATGGTGCATCCCGATGCCGTCGGTGCTGTTGCTTTTGCCCCTGATTCAGGAAAACTTGTCACAGGTTGTCGTGATGGCCTGATCCGGCTGTGGGATGTTGCGAAAGGAATCGTCGAAGCAGAACCCCTGTACCAAACGCGCACTATCAACAGTCTCGCATTCAACCGGGATGGAAGTCTGCTGGCGGCCGCATCCGGGCATCATGAACCTGATTCAAGAACGGGCACAGGCGAGGTTCAAATCTGGAACATGGCCACTCGCACTCGAATCATCGAACCTCCGTTTGAACGCATTGGCGCAAACAGCCAGAAGATGCACGTCGTTGCGTTCGGTGATGGAGATCGAAAGCTCGCTTCGGTCAGCGAACATGGCCGCGCATGGCTGTGGACGCTACCGCCCGGCGTTCATCCCGTGCGAGAATGGAAGTTCGCACAACGCAGCGATGTCTACCACAGCCCGGACAGCAAACGGTTGCTGTTGAATGTTCTGCCGCTGAATGAGCGAGGATTTGGCGAACGCCCCTGCGAGTTTCATCTGATCGACAACACGGACGGCCATACGATCGCAATTCTGCCACACCCGACCGTCTCGTGGGCACGATTCAGCCCCAACAGCAAGTTGTTGATGACTTATGGAAATCGATCCGAAAACGTTATGAAGAACGCTCAACTGTGGAACGCCGATACTGGTTCAGCGATTTTGTTGCCGCCCGAGTTTCCTCCGTTGATTCAAATGATTCATTTCACCACCGAAGGGTCAACCCTTCAGACCGTTTCTCAGGACGGGCAGTTCCAGGAATGGGACGCGGGAACTCGTGATCCTCGTGGACCCGCCACAAGAATCTGTGAGTCCGGCGAGAGCGTTAAAGCGATCAGCCCTCAGGGCACTCGAGCACTAATCAGTGGTCCGGCCGGAACCAGGTTGGTAAGCCTTCCCGATGGCAAAGTTGTGGCTGCGTTAACTGCTGAACCGAGTCTGGTTGGCGGCTTCACGGATGATGGTGCGACAGTTTTCGCCGTTGCCACCGATCCCGACTCGGTGGCTCTTCGCTGGAATGCGACCGACGGTAGCGCATCGTCGAAAGTCATTGACCCACAGTCGCGATACGTAAAGATCTGGCACGATCATGGGCACTGGCGCATCGTCGACCTGACTCCGGACCAATCGCGTACTGAGGCGGATAACTTCTCTTCCGCTCTTCACCTCAGTGAGGCCAGCCTGCATCCCTCCGGGAAGTTCTACGTGACAGTCGAAGGTGGTGCGAGCGACGAAATCCATTTCTGGAGCCATGTCGGAAAACCAATTGGCCCGCCAATCCCTCACGGTCGACTTCACCGAGTTCAGTTTAGTCCAGACGGCCAGTCGCTGATTACTGCCAGTCATTCCGGTACAGTGAGAAGTTGGAGAGTGCCTGAGGCCACGACGGAATCCGTTGAAGACTTGATCGAACAGTTTTTGAGACTTCCCTGACGATTCTCCACGCAGCATGAATTGCGGCCAAATGTTCCTGATCTACTTCGAGATGAATGTAGTGGACGAGGCTACGAGTCCAGCGATCCCTGTTTGTCCAACGGAGACACGTACCTTCGTCCACTTCGTTGCCCCCCAAAACTGAATCCGCAAAGAGCACTAGTGCTTTGTCAAGACTTGAATTTCGGGTAGTGGACCTTGCTAAAGGTCCTGCAGCGAAGGGATCTTTAGCAAGATCCACTACCACCAACCCGAACTTTTTATCTTGACGGAGCACTAGTGCTTTGCCACGCTTTAATCCTGGGGTCGTGGACCTTGCTAAAGGTCCTCAGGTGTTGGGATCTTTAGCAAGATCCACTATCTCCACCTCGGTACTTTATCCTGACAAAGCACTACTCTTTCGCACTGGATCGTCCGGGCCGATAGCCCTTGCCCGGTGCATTGCGAGACTGTTTCTTTGAACCTTTGCCCTTGGGTTTGGAACCATCAGCCGCAGGGATCGTATGCACGTAATCGCCTCGAACACGAGTGTTCGCTTCGGAACGTCGCTTGTCGAGAGCTTCGCGCGGCGGAGTTGCGGGAATCAGACAGTCACAACCGGAACCGATCAAATCCTGTCGGCCTGCCTGCTCCAGAGCCTTGCGGACATCGAAGTAATTTTCCGGCTTGAAGAATTGCATCAAGGCACGCTGCAACTTGCGATCTCGCAGATGCTGAGCGACGTAGACCGGCTTCTTCGTGAACGGATCAACGCCCGTGTAGTACATCGCCGTCGCCACATCAAACGGAGCGGGAATAAAGTCCTGCACCTGATCCGGGCGGTAATGATTGCGTTTCAAAAACAGAGCCAGATCGATCATCGCATGCAGGTCGCTGCCCGGATGACTGGCGATGTAATACGGAATGATGTACTGCTTCTTACCAGCCGCTTTCGATTCACGATCGAAGACTTCCGCGAACTTGTCGAAGTCGTCGCTGGCAGGTTTGCGCATCAGATCCAGAACATTCGGATCAGAGTGCTCAGGAGCAACCTTCAGATGTCCTCCCACGTGATGTCGCACAAGATCCTTCATGTATTCCGGAGATCGTCGCGCGAGGTCCATGCGAATGCCGCTGGCGACGAACACTTTCTTGATGCCCGGCGTTTCGCGAGCATCCTTCATGAGCTTCACAAGCGGCCCGTGATCTGTGCCGAGCAGTTTGCAGATCGTCGGGTGCACACACGACTGTCGTCGGCAGCGAGCCTCGACTTCCGGCCGAGTGCATCGCATTTCATACATGTTGGCCGTCGGACCGCCGATGTCGCTGATCACGCCTTTGAACTGAGGATCCTCGGTCATCGTCTTGATTTCACCGAGCACCGATTCATGACTGCGTGACTGAATAATGCGGCCCTGGTGAGTCGTAATCGAACAGAACGTGCAGCCACCGAAACAGCCACGCATGATCGTGACTGAGTCCTTGATCATTTCGAACGCAGGAATCTTTTCGGTATACGAGTGATGAGGTCGCCGCGTGTACGGCATTCCATAAATCGCATCCATCGCAGGCTTCGAAATCGGAAACCGCGGCGGATTGCAGACGACGGCCTGGCGATCGTGAAACTGAACCAGTCCTTTGGCGTTATAGGGATTGGTTTCGTTATGAATAATCTTCGTGGCTTCCGCGAACTGCATTTTGTCGGAAGACACCATTTCGAAGGTCGGCAGTCGCAGGAACTCGGGCGACTTCGAATCATCGCCGAACTTCTCTTCCGACTCCTTTGCTCCCAGCACATACGCCATCCCGCGCATATCGCGAAGGTCACGAACCGTTTCGCCAGCAGCCAGACGGCGAGCGATCTCCAGAATCGTGTCTTCGCCCATGCCGAACCCAACGAGATCGGCTTTGGCGTCGAGCAGAATTGATCGGCGAACTTTGTCGCTCCAGTAATCGTAATGCGCAAGTCTTCGCAACGACGCTTCGACTCCGCCGGCAATCACGGGAACTCCGGGAAAGGCTTCACGAGCTCGCTGACAGTATCCCAAAGTCGCTCGGTCCGGACGAAGCCCAATGCGTCCACCGGGCGAGTAGGCGTCGTCGTTGCGAACTTTGCGATTCGCTGTGTAATGGTTGATCATCGAATCCATATTCCCCGCGCTGATCGCGAAGAATAGTCGCGGCTTTCCGAACGTCTTCCAGGCGTCACACGAACGCCAGTCTGGTTGACTCACGATCCCGACTCGAAAACCACCAGCTTCGAGTGTTCGCCCAAGAATGGCCATCGCAAAGCTGGGATGATCGATGTACGCATCGCCCGTGATAATCACAACGTCCAGCTCGTCCCAGCCGCGTTCTTTTGCTTCGGCCATAGTCATCGGCAATGGCCTGGCATCTTTCGCGCGGCGATCCTGGGCTCTTAAGGCGGCCAGCGGATCCGCATCGGCGACGGAAGAATTCAGAATAGGCAGACTGATTTTCGAAGGAGACGTTGTCATGCGGCGGATGATACCAGCCTCCGAGCCAGTCATCTACGAGTGATCTGGCAGTGTCTCGGAGAATCAGAAAACGTTCATTGAATCACTGGGGCAGCGGTGAGAAGACAATGGATCTGCAGCTCTTGAAGTGGTAACGGCGCGAGCCGTCCGGTGTTTTTCTGGGCTGACACTCACCGGACGGCTCGCGCCGTTCCGCTTCAAGGGGAAGGAGGACTCAGAGTTCTTCACCGCCGGAGACGTTGAGAATTTCGCCGGTGATAAAGTTCGCATCCAGCAGGAAATTGATCGCGTCAACCAGTTCCTGCGGCGAGCCGGTGCGGCGGAGAGGAATCGATGAGATCGCGCGCTGTTCGTGCCAGTTGCGACGATCTTCGGGAGGCAGGATGGCTCCGGGAGCAATCCCGTTCACCTGAATCAACGGCGCCAATTGCAGCGCGAGCGATTTGGTGACGCTGCTGAGTGCCGCTTTAGTCGCGGTGTAGACGAAATGATCGGCCCCAGGCCGCTGAGCGCGCCAGTCGAGAATATTGATAATGTGCCCGCGCTGACCTTCGCCGAGCTGGCGAATAAATTGCTGAGCCAGAAAGATCGGAGCCAGCAAATTCACTGACAGATGTACGTTGCAATGATAAAGATCGACCCACGGGAGTGCTCGATCCTGAAACACGGCCGCACTGTTGATCAGCGTTGTCACTTCACCCAGCTCAGCGGCCGCATCAAAAATCGTCGCTGCGGCGGCTCGTGGATCTCGCAAGTCAGCACCGACGGCGACGGCCGTTCCACCTGCCGCCTTAATACGGTTCATCAGCACTTTGGCTTCAACGGCGGAAGTCCCATGATGAATCACCACCGCGAGACCTCGTTCCGCCATCGCCAGTGCAATCTCGCGACCGACTCGGCGAGCAGCCCCGGTCACCACGGCGACCGGCTTATCTGACGGCTTGCGAACTCGCGGCACGGGGCGTGGTGCTTCGGAAAGGCTCGCGTCGGCTGGTGGTTTGGCACCGCTCAGCAACGCATCGTTCAGATCCGGCAACGGTTCCTGCTCGGCCTGCGGAAGATCATCTTCGGAAGGCTCGTGATCGTTGAACTCTGGATCGTGCGGCGTCGTCATCGAATTGGCTGCAGTCTAAACGTCTGCTGTCTTCGCGAAGGGAACAGTTCACAAACATTCTGTGCGCGGCAACGATTGAGGTGTTCCTTGTTGGCGGTCTCCCGCGAACACCTGGCCTCAACTTTCGCCGTGCACAAATAACACAACCCGGCTGGGTCGCAACCGGGCGTGTGAGTCCTGTGATGATCACCGGAATTCAGCAGGGAGCCTGGCAGCTTAGTTTTCGCCGCTAAGGCTTCGATACAGTCTGCGAAGAGCTTCACTTTCAATCTGACGAACTCGTTCCCGAGTCAGTCCGAGTGATTCGCCGATTTCCTTCAGCGTCTGAGGCTCACTGTCATCCAGACCAAATCGCATCCGCAGAATCGTCGCTTCGCGGGGGTCCATTTCATCCAGCAGGCGGGAGACATGAGTCAGGTTGTCCGAGTTGATCAGTTCGTCCTCGGGGCCTCGCATCCGTTCATCCGGGACGATATCTCCCAGAGTCATGCCGCTGTCTTCCTGTTCCGCCTGTGGAGTGGCGTTGTACAGGGTGATGGCCTTCTTGACAATTCGCAGCTTCTTTTTCGGGATTCCCAGCTCTTTGGCGATGTCTTCCGCCGTCGGGGTCGCATTCAG
>JBILXT010000267.1:0-9957 GCA_044378235.1 Planctomycetaceae bacterium | reverse complement strand
CCTGAATGGGCGGTTCCTGATCCTGAATGTTCTGATCTGACATGAGTTCTCCTGAGGCTGCCACCATGGCATCATTCCTTCAGAAGTACCTCACTGCGCAAATTTCGTGCCGAACGCTATTGGGCGTTAGCCCCCGGTTGTTTTTGCTGGGTTTGTGCGGCAAGAACCGGACGCTAACGCGTTCCGGCTGATGTGACCATTACTCATTGTTGCGCTAAAACGCCGAGCGTTCCTCGATCACAAGCTCCTCTGATGTTTTGCGGCTTCTGATTCCCGTGTCAATCAGTAACCACAGTGCCGCTCCGAGCACGCTTGTGCAACACGCAACTCCAATGGCTGCTGGCCAGCCATAATTCACGCCAATCCACGGTGTGCAGATCGGTGCCAGGCTTCCCCCGGCGTTACCAATCGTGTTCAAGAATGCGCCGGCCAGGCCGCCCTTGGTCGGTTCCAGAGCCGGAGCTGACGTCCAGAAAATCCCTTCGCACATTCCGAGGGCTGCGAGGGCCAGAGAGAACAACAGAATCACTTCATTCGGATCTTTCGCCGCGACTCCAAACCAGGCAAAGCCAGCACTCAACAACATGCCCGCCATAGCAATGCTGCGACAACTCCAGCGAACCCCAATATGTCGACTCAACCGATCAGTCAGCATTCCTCCGAACGCCATTCCGATCGCCATGGCCATCATGACGATGAAGGTGGCTCGACGGCTTTCACCGTCCGGCAACTGCAACTCTTTGCCAAAGTAAAAATCGATCCAGTAAAAGAACAGATACTGAAAGTAGCTGTAGGCCGCATAGCTGGAGGCCAGAATCATCAACTGGCTGTTCTTGAACAGCGCAAGAAAATCTGCGGCGGACGCTTTAGTACCGGCGGCCGGCACATGACTCATCGCGACCAGCTGCTTTTCGGCGTTGTTGGCTCGCGGATGCCCGTTGACATCATCCGTCGACAACGCCAGCCAGAGAATAGAGAACGCCATCAACGCCCCACCGGAAACCATGAATGCGATCGACCAGTCAAATCGATCCATCAACCATCCAAACCCCGGCGCGGTCACAGAGATGCCAATCAACGCTCCGGCCGTTACGAGTCCATTGGCGGTAGAACGGCTTGTCAACGGAAACCACAGCGACACACTCCGAGCTGCTCCCGGATGCAAGGGGGTACTGCAGAAACCCGCAATGCTTCGCACTGCAATCAATGGGATTAGTAATGAAGCGATCGGCCAGCCCAGTTGTCCCAATGCGCCGGTCATGACGACGCAGAAGCCCAGCCCCAGTCCCATCCCGGTGAGTGCTCGTCGCGGACCAACGAGATCGATAATCCATCCGCCGGGAAGCATCGTCAACGTGTAAACCCAGAGGAAGGCCGAGTAAACCTGCCCCATCTGCACTTCAGACAACAATCCCGGGCCAATGAACTTCTCTTTGGCCGCAACCGTAATCCCGACACGATTAAAGTGCCCCAGAAAGGCGAATCCCATCAGCATCGCGACGATCAGCCAGCGAACTTTTGTCGCCTGGCTCTGAGAGCTGTTCAGGGTTTGTGAATCATCCGTTCCCGTTGAAGACGCGTAAGGATTCTGCGGCTGTGTCATTCCTGTCACTCGCTCTTCGCTAGTGGACGAATCATCGGCTGCATTTGGCCTGAGGTTGGGGCAGGACACAAATCGCAAGCGGAAGAGGATGACAGTGAACCGCGTTAAACGCAACTCAAGGCAAGATTGCCGACTTGACTGGGTGCCGTCGGTGCGGCCATTGTTCTGGTTCAAGACATGAAAAAAACACCTTGTGATGCTCGTGACGTTAGTGGCATCTTGGGGCTTTAGCCTCACTCGGAACGCTATTAAAGTAGAATGTACTCCTTTATACTAAACCCACAGCTTTTACTTCACCGGATCGCAAGACGCATTGACCGCGATTCTTCACCGGAATGAACCATGCACCCCCACCTTGCTGACGCAATTCAACTTTTTCGCCACGATCAGGAATTGGCGCTCGACTACATTCACGGAAAACTGGGTATTCCAGTTCCTCGCACTGCGTTCCTTTGGGCTATGAACGCTCAGCAACAACTGACTACTGCGTCGGCGATTGCGACCGCCGAGGGTGTCACTCTTTACGTTCATGGGGCCGGAATCGAAGTCACGCACCCTGATTTCCATATCGACTATGACTACGGGCCTGATGGGCAGTGTGACTGCTTTGACACATGGCGGCTTTCACTCCATCGGCATATTCGGCTTGGGCTTCCGAATCCCGTTGATGACCCGCGCCCGTTGGACGCTTGGCTGCGCGATGCCGTCGATGCTGGCGAACTAATTTGTGTTGCCAATTCGTTTTCGATGTTTTACGACCCATCGCTAAGTTCAAAATGGTCGCCGCCCACCGAAAACGTCCGGTGATATGAATTTGGACAAGGGCAAGCCTTCCGCCTGAGCCCCATCCCGGATGACAACGATCGCAGCCAATGGTAGATTCTCCCGGGCCGCCGAGTACACATGATCGACGACGCGGAGAGTTATGTGTTCGTCTGAAACGTGAATGCTGACGGCTGAAAACTCTCCGGCTCCTGTCCGCGTAGCTGAAATGTCCTACGCTCTATCTCTTCGTCAGTGAATCAGCTGCAGCGCAGATTGCAACTCGTTGTTTGGGAAGAACAGGATGCACATTTATGACATTTCCACCGTCGAAATTAGTATTGAAGCACTCGATGAACTTCCAGAATCGATCGCCCGAGAATCCTGCATTCTACCTGTCAGGCTGGTCGAATCATCTCTCCACATTCTTCATCCTGTTGATTCCGATCCATCATCCACAATCGACAAGTTGGAGTTCGTACTGAATCGCACGATTACTTTCGATACGTGTGATCGGCACGCGATCGAAGCGGCCATCAATTGTCATTATCCGACAGCAAGCCAAGATGCCGAGAGATGCGACCTGCCTGATTCCTTGCCCGCACTCGACGTGGAAGCGGAATACACATTTTTTGATCTGATTGGGAAAATAGAGTTCAACACATCCGCAAGTATTTCGTTTAGGCTTGGCAAGAAAAGCGACTACATCAAGTACGCTGATGGATCTCAAAGTTACTGTGGAAAAGATGGGGTTTTCATCGTGTTAGGCTGGCTCGATGTGCATTACCCTTGCGTGGGCTTTCACAAACTGCAGGTTCGCTGTTCCCTCCCGGGCGATCATGTCTCGTACGAATTGATGCGGGATCTGATATTTCAGCTTTGTGCGGTATTGGCCCTGCCCGTAAACACTCCGTACAAAATAAATCAGCAGGCGCATGGGAGCGCGAGGTCAATGGCGAATCCACAGGAAGGGTTTGCCTGCACAACGAAATGGCGCCTTCCCGGCGAATGCGAAGACGAAAATCCCAATGATGACTACGATGGAAACACAAGATAAATAAGTGGACTCATTGCAAGTCCTGGAGACCCATGGATTGAACCGTGCACGAGCAGAAAAAGTGGTATTGTTTTTTTCGGTAGCCGATCAATGCTGAAGTTTCGTCAACTGCCGAATGCCTGACTTTGCAAGGTCGAGCATTGCGTTCAGCGCAATCTGATCGAACGGCGCACCCTCAGCAGTGCCCTGAACTTCGATGAACTTTCCGGCACCCGTCATGATGACGTTCATGTCCACTTCCGCCGTGCTGTCTTCCTTGTAATCAAGATCCAGAACCGGAGTTCCGTCCACAACGCCGACGCTGATTGCGGCCACTGAATCGCGCAGAATGGGACGAGGCGAATTGATCTGCTTTACGGCTTCCGCCAGCGCGATGTATCCACCGGTGATGCTGGCGGTGCGAGTTCCTCCGTCGGCCTGCAGGACATCACAATCAATCGTAATCGTGTGTTCGCCGAGCGCTTCGAAGTCCACGACGGCCCGCAAACTTCGTCCGATCAAACGCTGAATTTCGGTGGTGCGGCCGTCTACCTTCGAGCGATCTCGTTGTTTTCGGGGTGACGTACTGCCGGGCAGCATGTTGTACTCGGCCGTAACCCAGCCAAGTACTGGTGCCCCTTCGACGCGAGATTTTCGCCATGGAGGTATCGATTTTTCGAGGCTCGCCGTACACAGAACCATCGTTGATCCGGCCTGAAACAGCACACTGGCGATCGAAGTCTTCGTGAATCCTTTTTGAATGCAAATCGGGCGTAGCTGATCTGGCGTGCGATCATCGTGGCGGGGCATGGTTATTTCCTGGTCGTGTTTTGGAGTGTCAGGGAAGCTGGGGGCGTGATTCAATCGCAGATTACGGCCCTCAATGCCGACGGAAGTCGGCACTACGGTTCAAATCGAAGGCCCGCAAGCGGCCGGGAGAATACCCGTAAAGACTTCACCTGACCAGGAGACAGCCTTTCTGACGCTCGATATCCGTTCGCTAATCCGCAGAATTGCCCCAGGGTCGGTCGATTCCGTGCCGAAACGTCGTTTACTCTTGCTTCTGGAACGTTGGGTTTGCGACACTTCCGGAGCCGGGATTCCTGTTTCCGGCTGATTTCTGCATCTCTTCGAGCAATTTAGCTCGGCAGACGTGCGTTCAGACACATCGTGTCCCCACGACTCGAAAGACATCCGCTGAGGCTCTGATTTATGGCTCGCCTGAATCTTCTGGCTATCGCTTTCTCCGTCTGCGCGACAATGACTTTCAGCGGGACTTCCGTGTCCGCTCAGGGATTGATTTATAATCTTCCTGAAGACGGCAAGTCCGTGGAGTACGAAGGCACTTTGACCCAGTCAACAGGTCCGGACGATCAGGCACCTCTTCAGTGGACGTGCGAGCTGAGCATCAAATCGGTTGGGCAGGAGGAAGCCGAATTTGAGGGCAAGGTCCAGCCCTGTCGCTGGCTGGAGATCAAGACGTTGACTGGCAAAGCCGGAGCCGCCGGGATCGACCCAGGGCCTGTGGGAGCTCGCATCTACAAGGTGCTGGTCCCGGAAAGCAAAATCATTGCCGAAGCCAAAGATGCGGATGGCATTCCCAACGAGATGCTTCCAATCGTCAAAGGTTTTCGTCGCCTGGGTGAAGAAGCTGTAACTCCGATTACGACCCCGGCGCTGCGTTTCTATCCGACGATTTCATTGCTGACCAGCTACGCCGAACCAGAAGTCGTTGCTTCGGCTGATCAGCCAGAAACACTGGTTCAGGGTGAAACATTTTCCGCCGCTCGAATGAAGGGCAAGCTGGTCATGGAGAGCCAGAAGACTCGCTCCACAAACGAAGGCGAGTATTGGGTTTCCAAGGACATCCCGTTTGGGTTGGCTCGCTGGATCGTGACGGTCACCACGGACGCAAAAGACTCCGCAGCACCGGTCTCAGAATTCAAGCCAGTCACGATTAAGAAGGTGGATATGAAGCTCCGCCGAATTCGTGACAACGTTGAGAGTGAACTTGTGACGGAGTAGTTTTCCGCATCACACCATCTGCTCGGCCATCTCCCCGGCGTGGTAGCTGCTTCGCACGAAGGGACCGCTGGCAACCATTCCAAAGCCCAGCTTGCGAGCCATCTCGCCGATTTCATCAAACTCTTCCGGCGGAAGGAATCGTTCAACCGGAAGATGTTCGGGAGTAGGCTGAAGATATTGTCCCAGCGTCAGCATGTCGCAGTTGACAGCCCGCAAGTCGGCGAAAACATCCATCAGCTCATCGCGAGTTTCCCCAAGTCCCAGCATCAGGCCGCTCTTTGTCGGCATATCCGGAGCTTCGTCTTTCACCTGCTTCAGTAGATCCAGTGTACGCTGGTAATCGGCATTGCGGCGGACGCGGTGATAAAGGCGAGGAACCGTTTCCGTATTGTGATTGAACACATCCGGACGCGATTCGATCACGCGACTGATCGCTGCTCGGTTACCCAGAAAGTCCGGAACCAACACTTCCACCTGAGCGCCCGTCTTTTCACGGACGGCGATGACGGTGCGATACCAATGTTCGGCACCACCGTCTTTCAGATCGTCACGAGTCACCGAGGTGATTACCACGTACTGAAGTCCCAGGCGAGCAGCCGCTTCGGCAACGCGTTCTGGCTCGTCCAGTTCCAGTCGTTCCGTCTTGCCTTTCGGGACGGAACAGAATCCGCACGGTCGAGTACACACGTTTCCGCCGATCATGAACGTGGCGGTCTTCTGAGACCAGCATTCCGTGCGATTCGGACACTTCGCACTTTCGCAGACAGTCTCCAGTTTCAAGTCGGAGATCACGTCGCTGGTGTAGGCCATTCCAGGCTGCGGCAGCGGACGCTTCAGCCAGCGCGGTAACCGGCGCACGGGGCCTCCGGCGATGATGTTCACGCCCGAAAGTGCAGACTCATCAACAGGCGTTTCATTCGTCGGCTGATTGAGGATTGGCAAACTTGTCATGGATCAGGGTCCGAGTTCGTTTCAAAAAAGGATGACCAGTGTGCAAATGATAGTCAGGATAGCCAAGTTCTTCACACAAGTGCTGAATTAAAGCGGATCGCACCTGAGGCATCTGCGTCGGGCGGACTCGTTCTGCGTTCAGCGACGACACTTTCTGGCCCAGCATGCCGCGACCGATTTCACGAGCTTCGTCCAGGCGAGGACTGACATTCAGAAAGATCCCGAAGCTGGTGACGCCATTGTCGACGTGAATGCCAATTTCCGCAACAACACCGTGGCGACCAAAAACGGCGGTGGGATCAGACGGCTGACTTGAAGCAACCACCTGAACTTCTTCACAGGTTTTTACGACTGCTCGCTGCAAGCAGGATCGATACTCATCCACGCTCATGCTGCATTCCGGCAGCGATACGACAATGTAGGCTGCCAGTTGACCGGGCTGATGGAGAATGGCGTGACCGTCGCGATGAAGTTTATGGACAGCGATCAGTCGAGATTCCAGCTCTCTGGGAGAAGCGGGAAGTTCCAGCAGCGTCGCTCCTTCGCCAACAGTCACCGTGGGAGGATGTTCGCAGATCAGAATCGCCGCATTGGTCCGGCTCTGAAGTCGGACCTCGTGAACCATCAACTTCTGCAACGCAAGTACCGACGGAACATCCACCATCCCCAGCAGCCGCACTTCCGCAGTTGTCAGTGTGTGATTGGTGAACGCTTCCCAGTCGATGGTCATAGAATCAGTCAGTGAACCGGGGATAATGCTGAAATAATCAGGAGGAGTGCCGAGAGAGATTTTTGTCCATAACACGCAAATAAGTTCGCACTTCTCTCCGAAGCGAGGATTTATCCGGTGAGGCGAGTCAAAAACATCGCCCGCGCAATCTCGGTATTGTAGGCAGACAGTCGAATGGGCTCCAAGATTCGATGCTCAAATCAGGAAACTGAGCGGCAATTGTAGTGTTCGAGACAGGCCGTCTTTTTTCCTCGTTCAGTCGTGACTGGTCTCCAAAAGCCTGAGATTCTGAGAAAAACGATCGGGCAACGGAGGTCAGTCATCATTGACACAGACCATTCTCAAAATCCTCCGCTCGAAGGAATGCAGGACCATTGAGTGCGTGCGGACGCCCTGAGATTTGGCACTGATCTCTGATTCGTTGCATCGAAGCGTCGGCGTTCCGCAGCCCGGACCGAGATGCCTTGAGAAGCGATGATGCGGGGAGCCTGCAGAATCGTCAGATTCGGCACAACCGCTGCAATCGGCAGAGTCGGTCGCCTTGAGTTGGCCTGCGAAGGTCGCGAAGGATTTAACCTTGTGTTGCCCCTGGACAGCATCCCACGATGCGACCGGAATGAAAACGTCCACACGCCGTTTATTGCGCACGACCGGATGTCTATTTGTCGTCGTTTGTAACACAGGGTTTACATCTAAGATTCATCGTTTCCTGCTGATCCTCTGTTGCTCTGTTTTTCTGATCACCTCGCAGCGTGCATCGGCCCAGTCTTTACCACCCTATAATCCGTCAGCCGACATTATCCTGGTCTGGAATCAGGTGATGCTTGATATGAATGTCGGCGACAGTCGCCAGTTGATTCCGGATCAGGGCGGCCCGACTCGGACATCACGAGCATTCGCGATCGCATCCGTGGCGATGTTCGATGCCTGGAATTCGATCCACCACAAGTACAGCCCCTACCTTGTGGAGTTGAGCGGCTATAACTCAGCAAACACAACAGCGGCGGTCTCTGCGGCCGCACAGGATACACTGTTGTCACTCTATCCTCAGCAGGCGACAAGGATCCGCACAGCCTACGCCAACGCGATGAGCGGTATTGCTGCGGGAGCGCCACGCACAACAGGGATTGATTTAGGGAAGAAAGTGGCCCTCGCGATTCTGAATGACCGCAGGAACGACAATTCGAACCTGAATCTTCCCTATAACGTCAGCACACTGCCGGGTTACCATCGGCCGGATCCGTTGCATCCCAATCAGGGATTTAACACACCGCACTGGGGTTATGTTGATCCGTTTGTGATTGCCGATATCCATTCACATTTGTCACCGCCTCCTCCCGCGTTGAATTCGTTCGAATACGCAGTTGCGTATCAGGCACTGCTCAACTGGGGAGGAGCTGCTGGTCAGTATCCAACGCTGCGAAGTCCCAAGGATACCATCACAGGAATCTTCTGGGCGTACGATGGAGTACCCGGCCTTGGAACGCCTCCGCGTCTTTATAATCAGGTTGTTCGGACAATTGCGATTCAAAGACGCAACACCACAGAACAGAATGCTCGCCTTTTCGCTCTGGTGAACCTTGCGATGGCAGACCCCGGAATTCAGTGCTGGTATACCAAGTACTACTACGAACTCTGGCGGCCGGTCGTTGGAATCCGTCAGGGCAACAATGACACAAACATTTACACCATCGGTGATCCGACCTGGCGTCCGCTGGGAGCACCAGCCACAAACGGAGCAGGCGATGGCGTCGACTTCACTCCACCATTTCCTGCGTACTCATCCGGCCACTCGGTATTTGGCACTGCGGCCTTCAATATGACGGCCCGATTCTATGGGACTGCCGGAATTCAGTTCTCGTTCACTTCGGATGAATACAACGGGGTGAACAGAGGCAGCGACGGTAAAATTCGACCCGTTGTGACTCGCACGTATCGCAATCTCGAGGAAGCCATCCTGGAGAACGCATGGAGCCGGATTTATCTTGGCATCCACTGGCCTTTTGATGCGTATGATGGCATTGTTTCGGGCAAACTTATCGCGGGAGAAATCTTCTCGACTGCCCTCCGACCAAAGCCGCCGGTTCGTTAATCTGAAGGCGATAACACGCTCGACAACCGTCACCAGCCTATGGTGTGTAGCGCACGCGGTTTGATTTACAGGACTTCAAACAGCGTTTGAATTCTCAATACCGCTCCGTTGTCCGGAAACGTGTGAAACGAGTGGATCACGAGGCCTTCCGGCAACAGATCGCTCATGAGGTAACTCAGACAATCCGGACTACTCGCGCTGGAACCGGGCAGCGAAGCCGTCAGAATCGCTTTGCGAGCATCGGCTTCCATCTCTCGATGCACCTGCAGAAAAACCTCGGCTGGCACAACATCCAGTTGATAGCTGCAGTGATACTTCAGTCCGGGGCATTCAAAGGAGTGAGTTCGATAGCCGATCAATCGACGATCCACCATTCGCCCGGTCAGTGGCAGAGGTGAAAACTTACTCGTCGCAACTTCGGTGATAACCTTTTGAGCCGTCCTGAACTCGATGGCATGTCCAAAGTTGCTGATCCGCAAAGTCGCCTGATTGCGTCCGACCGGGATTGTTGTCTGACACAAGGTTTCGAACAATTCCGGATGCACTGAGCGTTCCAGCACCCTCAGCACCATATCAGCAACATCCGGACGTACATAACCGACGGTCATGAATCAGGCACTCACGATAGATTTGATTCAATACTTGGTGTACTGAACCGAGGAAACAGCCACAGTCCTCCTGGATTGTAAGTGAATCATCCCGAGCCACAAAAGAAGAGATTCCTTCTTTTGCCTTACCCAGCTCGTGATTTGTTTTCT
>JBILXT010000677.1:0-2792 GCA_044378235.1 Planctomycetaceae bacterium | reverse complement strand
GTTCCATTGGCGATTGGACTATTATCCGCACTTGTTGCTGCGTTCGTGTTTCGACTGAGCGCACCATATGTGGTGGCCATCACCATTATGCTGAGTCTGCTCTGCAGCCAGATTGAAATTTTCTTTGCTGGACAAATGGCGGCGCGACTGGAGAATCAGCTGGCCGATGCGATCGACATCATGATCGGAGCTGTTGGAGCGGGAGCAAGTGTCGGAACGGCGATTGATTCTGCTGTGACCGAGTCGCGTCTTCCGCTGCGTCCTTATTTGGAAGAGATCTCCGGACGCATTCGCCTGGGCGATGAACCATCGGAGGTTTTTCGATCACTGGCCCAGCGAGTTCCGCTCGAAACGTTTCTGCTGTTCACATCGGCACTCTCAGTGCACTGGGAAGTCGGCGGTCGGCTGACATCGACGTTGACAACTGTTGGACGAACCATTCGGGACCGCATTGAGATCTCCAGGCGAATTCGATCGAACACCGCTCAGTCGCAGTTTTCGACAATTGCACTCATAGGACTGACCTACTTTATTGCTTTGATTGTCTGGAACAACGGTCGTGATCAGATGGAAGAATTTGTTCGTTCGTCAATTGGCAGCTGGTTTGTTGCGGGATCCGTGATTCTTCAGGCTGTGGGTATCGTCTGGATGAACTTCATCAGTAAGGCAAAATTCTGATGACGCCGATTCAGATCTTTGGACTGATTTTCTTCCTCGCCCTGCTGTTAGCCACAGCCGGTTTCGCTTTGCGATGGCTGTTACTGCGTTCGCGTACACAGCAGCGATGGGCCATCCTGTCACAGGTTCCGAGTGATGCTTCGGCGGATGCTGACACTTTTGCGCAGCAGGAATCTCGCTGGTGGCTCGCGAGATGGATGTATCTGGCTGGATATCGCCAGCCGCGAGCCGATCTTTTGTTTCTCACGGCGACTGGACTCTGCCTGGGCTTTGGCCTGAGCCTCGCTCTGGGAATGCAGCTTTCCGGGCTCCAGGCTGCCATGGAGCGAACCGTCGTTCTGGTTCCGGGTGGAGTGGGAGAAACATTTCTGCCGGTTGTTTGGGTGGCCCCCTGGTTGCTGCTGATTATGCTGACCTGTGTTCCCTGGCTCATAGTTCGTCGAGCGCGGCGAGAGCGAGTCGAACTGGTAGAGCAGGATTTGCCTCTGGCTCTGGAGTTGCTGTCGACATTAAGCGAAGCGGGACTCGGCTTTGACGCGGCATTGGCCAGAATCCTGAAGACTCGACTGGCTGGTCGGCCACTGGCAGAGGAGTTTCGTCTCTTTCAGTCGGATCTTCTGGCCGGCCGTCCTCGCACGCAAAGCCTGCGTCGCTTCTCTGCAAGGCTGGATGTCCCGTCGATTTCTGTGTTCGCATCCGCCATGGTTCAGGCGGAGCAACTTGGAATGGGCATTGCTCGCGTTCTGCGATTGCAGGCGGATGATGTCAGAGCACGTCGACGCGAACGTGCGATTGCTTTCGCCAATGCGTTGCCCACGAAGCGAGTCATTCCTCTTGTCGTGTGTTTTCTTCCCGGTCTCTTCGTCTGGACACTGGGGCCCGCTTTCGTCCAATTGTTCAAGATGGCGGAAGCGTTTATTCAGGTGCGGGATCTCTAGGATGAATAATTCGTGTCTGATCAATCAGTCGACCGGCTGCATCATTGTGGAACGATTGAGGTTTGCGGCGACCTTCTGGACAAGATTCCGTGGGCTTCAGTTAAGGAAGTCTCTTCCTGGGGAGGAAGGACTGTTGATTGCTCCGTGTCGTTCCATTCATACTCACTGGATGCGATTCGCGATTGATGTGGCTATGCTCAATCACAGTGGCGTTGTTGTTGAGTTTCATTCCGCAGTGCGACCTTGGAGAATGTTGGCGGGCGATCGTTCCGTCGCGTATGTGCTTGAAACAACAGCTGGGGAACTCAAGGCTTCCGTCGGAGATCAAGTGGGGATTGAGGCGAATGAGTGCTCTCATGACGTGCCGGATTTGTTACGGCATCTGGTGATTCGGAAGAGCGACAAGTAAGAAGGTGTGAATTCCTTCGCAGCATGGCCATCGCAGGCCGTCGTTGCTAAAAAAACCGCGCGATTCGACGGCCTGAAAATGGCGTCCTGTTTTTCTCAAAGCGTCTGACGTTCGTTGTTTTGCAGCGGAATCGGTGATGAGCCGAACCAGATCTTTGCCCGCACCCCGGAGTTAAGGTCGATTAGATGCAGTTCCATGCCAGGTTAAGCAGTAGTTCTGTGCGACGTTCGAATTCCGCGCAGAAGTGTTGCAGCCTGGTTCTGGCCCAAAAACCATGAATTGCGTTAATAGGCGACTCATTGAAAACGCTGGCTGTTGGTGTTAGTTTATCGAAGCGACATGTCTCTATTTTGTACGGAATTGAAACCATGCAACGTTCCACCTTTCTGCGTCTCATGCTGGCCGGACTTGCCTCTGCGCCTTCGCTTGTTTCTGCTGCCAGTCGCAATGCCGCGGCGAAGAAGCTGGTGCTGATTGCCGGCAAGCCCAGTCATCCGCCGATGATGCATGAATTCCGCGCGGGGACGATTCTGCTTGAGAAACGCCTACAGAGCATTGAAGGCCTGACGGTTGAGCGGCACGAAATGGGCTGGGTCAAGGATGAGTCCACATTCGATGACGCCGCAGCGGTTGTGATTTTCTCAGATGGTGGCGGAGGACATCCGGCGATTCAGGAGAACCGGCTGCAGCTGTTCGAGAAACTGATTGCTCGCGGCGTGGGTTTTGGTTGCATGCACTTTGGTGTTGAAGTTCCCAAAGACAAAGGT
>JBILXT010000675.1:0-2794 GCA_044378235.1 Planctomycetaceae bacterium | reverse complement strand
TGTCGATGAATTCCTGAATAACGCCAATGTGCGGAAACAAGCGAATCGGCGACTTCGGTTCTTTCAGGTAATCGAACCGCTCCGGAGTATAAACACGCTCCCATTTGTCGCCTTTGCCAACATCCAGGAACTCAAAGTTCTCCAGGTCCAGCATGGCATCTCGACCAAAGACCTGAAACCGAACTTCACTGCTGGGCAGACTTGGATTCGGCAGCTCGCCCGTAATCCACATCTGCGCCATGATGTTGTCTTCAAACACAATCTGAGCCATCACCGAAAGTGGCGGTCCGGCGATGTCACTGTAGGTTGTGGCCTGAGCAAACACTTTGACGGCATTGCGGCCGGTCAGCCATCGCAGAAAATCCGTATTATGCGATGCCATTCCCATAAAGAGTCCACCGCCTTTGGGATCCGACATCCAGGCCCGTTCGTCGAATAGCTGGTGTGACAGCGGAAGCGGAAAAGCCGAAACCGTTCGCAGCATTTGAATGGGCCCAACCGTCCCATCGTCGATCAGTTCTTTGGCCTTTCGAGTGATCTTGCGAAACCGCTCAGTCTTAACCACTGAGAGATTCACATTCGCCGCTGCACAGGCCGCGATCATCGCATCGCATTCGGCGACCGTCGGAGCCATTGGCTTCTCGGCCAGCACATGCTTGCCCGCAGCAGCCGCCATTTGAGTCAACCTAAGCCGATCAATATCCGGCGTCGCCAAAACAACAGCGTGCACATCATCGCGTGACAGCAACGACTCGACCGTCGTCTCGGCAGGAACATCGTAATCAGCAGCCAACTGCACAGCTCGACGCCCGCCGGCGATCGCGACCAGTTTGCACCCCTGAACATGCCTTGCAGCGACTTCGCTGTATGTCAGCCCCATGAAACCGCTGCCGATGATTCCGACCCCAATCGTCTGCATGGATACTCCAAACGGGAACACTCTGAGAGAAGAAAAGAACCGTTGAAAATGACTTCATCGGGCGATGCAGGATCAGAATGGCACCATCCATCGCTCACATCTCACCCAACTCGCTGATCACATTCCGAACATCGCCACCCCGGCCGACGAACCGCATCAGCAATCCAGACAACAGACCATAACCCCAGCGTAATGATGGTCAACAGCATTTGTCGAAGCCGACTGGTGCCAGGACGTAACGCCAGGACATGCTTCTGACACTTCGTACAGTACTTGGTGGTCTCCTGTTGAGACACGATCTGCACAATCCGCGCTGTAACTTCAGCGGGTGTCAGTCGTTCCTGGCGTTGTGAAGGTTCCTGCATCTGAATGTCTACTTTGCGGATGATCGAAAACTATTGCGGACTGTTTTCAGGATGAGTGTCGCCTTTCGCTCGGTGAAAGCAACGGCGCTTTCGCCGAGAGGCTGTGAAGAAATGTAGGACGCCCTTTTCAGGGCGACGAAATCACAGGGGTTTTGTAGCAACGACGACGTTCTACGAATAAATTCACATCCTCAGAGCGAAAGCCAACACTCCAAAATCAACACACTATCAACGCACAGACGTCGTCTCGGCCGGTCTCTCGATCGACCGACGAGTCGACGTTTCACCAACAGGAACACCGATCGGCCCTTTTCGATGTCGACCAAACAGCATTCCCTGCTTCTTATACGATTCCTTCGCATACAACGGATTGTACGCCAGGTACATGAACAGCCGAGTGAATGAACTCATATGAGTCTTAAAGTCCCACATTCTCCAGAAGATTGACCGTGGACTATTCCATTTGTCTCGGCAACTCCAGATCACATCAGTCAATTCATCCGGAGTCATGTTCTTCGGAACGAACGCAGCCTGATTGAATCGATACTCGGGATGCAACCACCATTTGCCATCAAACAGAAGTCGACCTTCACGGTTCAACCGGTCATAAAGCGGAGTGCCGGGGTAGGGCATCAGGATATTGTAGGCCGCAAAGCAGAAGCGATTTCGCATGGCAAACTCATGCGTCTCCTGAATCGATTCAATCGTGTCGAAATCATGCCCCAGCGTAAACGTCGCCCAGGTCTGCATATGAAACTGTCGCAGAATTTCAACCTGAGCCTGATAACGATCCCAACCTTCTTTGTGCATCAGGTTGGGAGCTTTCTTCATCAGCTTGATGCTTTCCGGACTGATCGATTCGAACCCGACCACATGTCCCATGCAGCCACTTTTTGCCATCAGCTCCATGAGTTCCAGATCATTCGTCATATCGATTGACGCCTGAGACACCCAGCGAATCTTCATCGGGATCAGATCGCGCAGAAATGACTTGGCGGCATCATGGTTGGACAGAAAGTTATCATCGACAAAGAACACAAATTTGCGGTCCTGTCGACGAATCTCTTCGAGCACTTCCTGAGTCGGCCGGATGTATTGCGTCTTTTTGAAGTAAGCACTCACAGCACAGAAGTCACAGGCGAAGCGACAACCGCGGCTGAACTGCATGAGCGTCAGTGGCAGATACCCTTTTCCGACAAACAGATCGCGGCGAGGCAGCGAACCGCCAGCCTGAGCAACCCCGACAGCAGCATCGTATCGCGGCTTCAGTCGTCCTTGCCTTGCATCTTCCACAACTTCTGCCCAGCGGAACTCCGCATCGCCGATGTAGATGGAATCGGCATAGGCCTGACATTCTTCCGGAAACAAAGAAGGATGCGCGCCGCCCAAAATGACCGGGATACCTCGTGAGCGATACTCGGCAGCAATCTCGTAGGCTCGACGAGCCGCATAGATTTCGATACTGATCGCCACCAGATCCGTCGGCTCATCGAATGGAATGTCTTCCATG
>JBILXT010000676.1:0-2794 GCA_044378235.1 Planctomycetaceae bacterium | reverse complement strand
ACAATCGGACAATGTACTTCTTCTCCATGGCACACCTCCTTGTGGCCAGCAGTCTCCCATGATCTTCGAATGCAACCAACCCCACTTTCAGAGCTTGACGCTCCACTAGTGTCTTAGGCTTAGTATGACATAACGAATCGGCTAGCGCCTCAGGCTCAATTGGCAGAGGGCTTCGGGAAATGCACCACGGCGCCGGGGTTCTTGAGACGTTTGGTGATCTGAACCAGATCCATCTGTTCGCCATCTCGCAGGAGTTCACCGGGAGGCACCGGGATCACTCCCTGACTCACTTGCGATCGCCGGCTGAATCCCTCCGTCACAGATTTGGGAGCGCCCTTCTTCGCGTTCTTGAACGGCAGTACTTTGTAAGTTTCTTTGTCCGACCAGACGGCAAGGGTAAATCGTTGCTCAGGCGGAATCGGATGGCTGGCTGTTTGCTCCAGTAAGACACCACCGGGTCCAGGCACGAGAAAGACTTCTTCAAGAACACCACCGGACTCACGAGTCAGTCGAATATTGATCTTTCCTCCTGCGGCCACTTTTTCTTCCGGCGGTTGTCGTGGATCGAAGAGATCGACAACCTGCACAACCAACGGATCATCGCTGGTGTTCAGCAGCGTTACTGAAGCCGGCGGCAGTTCGGGATTCGGGATGAACTGGCGACTGACAAGCTGCGGTGTGTAGGTCAGCAAGGGCATCGCATAACCAGTCGACCATGCGGAACCGCTCCAGTTGGCGCAGACCAGTCGTCCGAGGGGATCGATCGTAAAAAATGTCCCCACAGCAGGAGCACAGGCGATTGGTGCTCCCATCATAAATCCCGGACCGACCAGATGATGATTCCAGCCAGCCATCGGGTCGTGAATCCAGACGTTCCAGCTTCCCCCCGCGCTGATTGTGGACACCATCGGGCCGAATGCCGTATGGCCGATTTCCAACGGGGCACCAGGAGATTGACCATTGGCGAGGACTTCTGGTGGCAACCATGGCAAGCCACTGGGTTTGCTCCAGACGACAAGATTTCCGGCAGGATCAACGGCCGTCACATTCAGTCGCTGCACCGGCGGGATGGTCAGTGAAAACACATCAGCAGCGACCGGAGTCCCGGGCATCAGCCCTCCAGCGATCGCAACAGAGTTCCAGACTGCACCGCTGCCGAAGTAGTAGTGCATCGTGCCGAAATGATCGACCGCAAAAACGTGGTATTGACCAGCCGCGGCCACGGCGGACACCACCGAGCCAAATGGAAACGATTCCGCAGCACTATTAATTTGGTGGCCGGTGTTTGTCACTGGATCAACCGACCACAAATCACCTGTCCCGGTGACTCCCAGCACTAATTGCTGAGCACCGTTTTGTACCAGTTCCAACGACGCGCCGACCGGGAAATTGTGCGCTGGCAGCAAAGTTTGAATTGGTCCACCGTTGACCACCTGCACGAGTTTATTGGCGCCAGAGACGGTAATCACAGTCGGCCAGATGTCTCCTGCAGCCTGAGATCGCAACACAATGGGAGCACCGGGGACCAGCAGATGTGGAAAGGCCGTACCTCGCACAGTCCAGGTGGGAGATCCCCCGTCGAACAGGATCAGTTTTCCGTCAGGAGCCACGTAGCCAGCGGTGGTCACTGTGCCGAATGGAGTCCAGCCGATATTGACCGGTCCCGCCTCCAGCGAACCACAACACAACACCAAACCGCACAGCAGCAACTCTTTCATCCAATGGTTGCCACGTGTGATCATCGAATGCTCCCGCATTGTGAATCTCCTTTGGAAGTGGGAATGAGACGACTTATTGAGCTTCATAGTCTTTCCACATCCAGACCAGAGTATCGGCCAGGGTGTGCTGGAAGACGCGGCCGTCGCAATGACGTGATTCGCGGCTATAGATGTAGCGGTAGTCGTAGCCTTTGGCTTTCAAGGCAGCGGCGGTGCGTTCATTCGCCATGACCCAGTTGTGATAGGTTTCTTCGGCGTCCTTCGCTCGATTGTCGTGTTCTGCAACGTGAGTGAAAATTCGCAGCGGCTTCTTCTCGCTGTTCTCGATGAGCTTCTTGCCGGAATGATATTCCCAGGCACCCAGCGGATATTCAGCTTCCTCGGCGGCATCGTCGTCCTGTTGATCCACAAACGTGCCGGAATACGTAATCAAACGTCGAAACAGATCTGGGCGAAACCATCCCATCGTCAGGGCCGCCGCTCCGCCGGAGCTGCAACCCATCACGCCTTTGCCCCACGGATCGTCGGTAAATGCCAACTGAGGATACGCGGCACGAATCTCGGCATTGTTCAGGACTGCTGGCAGGACTTCGTCGTTGATAAAGCGAGCCAGTCGATCAGACATCGTGTCGTATTCCAGCCCTCGTTGACTACCGTAGCTGTCATCTCCGCCGTTCTCTACGGCGATTACGACAAATGCTGGCAACCTGCGATCGGGATCTTTTGAAATGGTCAGGTTATCAAGTGCGTTGCTGACAAGTTTGAACTGAGCAGGCCCGTCGTGAATCACCTGAATCGGAGCTTTCGTGCCGTCCTTGTAGGCGGCCGGAACATAGACAAAGATCTTTCGTTCCTTACGAGCGGGTTTGCGAGGATCAAGCGTCTTGTCGTCACCTCGATAGATTTTGCTGTCCGCCAGAGCCATTGAAAACTGGAATGCGCGCCCCTGGGGATTGCCTTTGTCCGTGAGATCGGGATCGACTTTGTAGTCGGGGCCGATGATGAAGTCGCCGTTGCCCCTGGTCCCCGCGAAATCTTTTGATGCCTCGTCAGCGGAGGCAGGTGCCACCAGCAGC
>JBILXT010000266.1:0-9975 GCA_044378235.1 Planctomycetaceae bacterium | reverse complement strand
GTCCTCATTGGGGCTCCTCGGTCGGAGTTTTTCTGCAACCTGAACTCGTCGCAAGGACCAACAAGTACCAATTCGCCCCGGCCCGGGACACGATTACCCTTAGCTCACAATGTGCAAATCGCGGCCTTTCGTCCCCTCCTGATTTCCAAAAGGACATAATTCAATCCCGGGTCGATGACCTCCCGCCCTGAAATATCTCGAATAATGACCGAAAACCCGCAATTCCGAGCCAATTCAACAAAAGCCGGAGCCGCGTTTCGCCCCCCGTCTGCAATCCAGCAAAAACCATCGGGGTCCAGCATTCGATCGATCAGCGTCAGCAGCGGAGCGTGATTTCGACTCTCGTAGGTGACATCACATCCAACAATCACCCCATAACTCGATATCCGCGGCTCGCGCCAATCGAGAACAAACGCATCAGCATCTGGAAATCCATTGATCCCTGCATTCATTCTCGCTGCCGTGACGGCTTTCTCATCATAGTCCGTCAAAGCGACCTGATAGCCAGCGGCCAATGCCGAAATCCCGACCAGCCCAAGCCCACAGCCCAACTCAAGAACACGTGTACTCTTCGACCATTCACTGCGTAAAATTGACTCTGCAATTTGAAGAGAAGCCGGCCAAAGATAGGCCCAATAGGGCATGTAGTCATCCCTGGCATTGGCAGAAAGGACTTCAGGCGAATCCAGCAAGCTGTCCGGGCGAAACGGCACCAGAAGACGGAACGTTCTTCCCGCCACCTGAAACTCTGCCTCGGTCCATCCAAAGGGAATCTCGGGCAATCCAGGTATCGAACGCCCCGAGTTTCCTACTTCACTGATAGTGGGGCGTAGTTCTATGCGGGTGTCCGGGACAATCATCGAATCTCATATCTCTGAAAAGAAACTGGCGGAAACAAGTCTCAAGACAGGGACAAACAGACTCGCCAAAGCAAGATCCACAAAGGCTCTCTTTGGTCGGGAGCCAGTCTCGGTTTTGAATCGACGTCTATCAGCGTGTCTCACTCATGTTTACTTGCCCCCGACAATTCGCCCGCGACCCGAAAGACGGGTTTTCGAAAATAGGCTTTTGATCGCCGCTTCCAATCGATTCCGACTGAATTCAGTGACATGCTGAATCTCGGCGGAGCCTTCCCGCTATGGATCTGTTGCAAATAGTCTCGCAACAGAGCCTTCGAATCATCAGAGTCATTGATCAGGAAACAGCAAACAGCCCAGCTGTCACGATAGTCCGATGAATCCATATCATCTGCTGCAGAAATCTTTTCGAGCCGCTCAAGGTCAGGAATCCAACCCGTGGCAGACTTCCAGCGAATACCCTTCGTTCGCGAGGACAAGTGTCGCTGGTTTGGCTCCTCTTCGAAGTACTCAGCCAGACCTTCATCCATCCATAGAGGCAGGAATTGCAGGTGCTGATGTAGCACTGCATGAGTCATTTCGTGGCGAAGATCGGTGATCGTTGTGTCTGACCGATAACAGTAGATTGTTGTCAGGCTTCCCTTACGAACAAAAACTGCACGACGATGACGACTGGCCGGTACAGCAGAATCGAGATACGCCAAATAGCGGCTTCGACTTTCAAACAGCACAATCTGCACTGGCTGGCCAGTGGATGTTACTCCCAGTGTCTCCTGCAACTCAACGGAGAGATCACATAGCTGTTTGTGAATTCTATCGGCATCAACCAGATGATCAGACAACAACGAGAACGACTCAAACTGAGCTTGAACCAGCCATTTCTGGTCTGCGGCCAGGGCGTTGCAAGCAACGATACCTATCAGCATAGCTATCAGGTATCGGAACATATTGTCCGCTCATGGCCACAGAATAAAAAGCGAGTCACACCGTCTTAAACTCATCTCATTTCGATGATCAAGAGACTGAATTTGAAACGTCAGCCTGCCATCTGGTCAATGCCACTTTTCGTTTTCGCACATCACCCTTGTCGGCAAAAAGCAGATCAAAGACGCTTGCAGCCCTGGGTCACAAGCCCACGAAAACGTTAGCCAGAAAATGGGGCGAGGCAGAAACGTCTTCTGCCTCGCCCCAATTCTTAGTCCCAATTCACGCGATCAACGTTCATCGTCAGGAATGTCAAAAATCACCCAATCTTCACGTATCCTGATCCGGATCATCGACTGCGGAAGCCGTCGTAACATCACTGCGGAAACGTCAGACCAGAAAAATCAGATTGATTGACAAGATCTCACAATACAATTCGATCAGGAGATGTTATCGGTTGGGGTTAGAGCTTGCACCGCCCGATGCACTCGAGCCTTTGCCACGGCGGCTCGAATTGCGGCTTCTTCCGAGCGAACTTCCAGGCCCTGCAGACCCGGTATACTCAGATCCCATACTCCCCATACCGCCCATCATCATGGATCCCATGGATGCAGCATCCATACTGCCTCCCTCAGCTCCGTATGGAACACCAGCCGCCGCCGAAGCAGACTCATCAACTCGGAAGTGCTTGTAGGTCTCAAGCACAAACTTTGTGACAGCAAGATCGTCAGCTTCAGAGGTCGGCTTCGCTCCACCACTCACCTTGTCTCCGACATAGCGTGACACAATCGCACCATTTGAATCGACAACGGAGATTCGATCAGGAATTGCTCGCCCGCCCGTAACCGCTTTCAAAATATCCCGCATCTCCGGAAACTCGGAGGCAGAAATACGAGGTGCTTCTGTCACCGTGGCCAGGTAATCCAGCGACTTAAATTCGATCTCCTGCGGTTCCAGCGTGCTCTTACCAAGATCGACAACTTCAAGACTCTGCTTTCCACCAATACGCACACCGACAGGTACACGCAGACTTCCCATCACTGGCGTTCCCGCTGTTTCGTGCTGAAAAAACATGCTGAGCTGAGCAACTTCATCAACACGAGGCCGTGAATCAACTTTCTGCGTATAGTAGCGATAGGCACCCGGTACAAAGACAGGCTCAGTTGCCTCACTCCATCCCGAAAAGATGGTCATCTGAGAGGCTAACTCCGGCTGTTCCAATTCATCCACTGGCATGTTGAAAGCGGGGTTTCGCATTTCCAGACGAACCCGATACCGATAGGAATTCCCTCGATCACAGGTGAAGTCCATAAATCGCACGAGCAACAGACGATTTGCCACAAGCGTGTTATTCAGAAACTTCTCCATATCCTCCTTGGTCTTGAAGCGAGGATCCTTCTTCTGAGCGGCAGCATCACCCTCTGCCCCTTCCGCAGCGCCGACATTCATAGATGACTGGTAGTCGGTAAACATGGCGCCTGAAACATTCATGCCGCCACCAAGAGCTGTGCCGAGATCCTGCGACGCAAGTCCCCATTGGCGGAACCCCTCACTCTTGGCCTGCTCAGGAGGCAGCATCGCTTTCAGCTTGTTGGCTTCTTCAAGTAATTTCGCCTGATGCCGGTCAATCAGTTCCTTTTCTTCGTCAGACAACTGGAACTGTTCAAGCCGCTTGTGAGAAGCATTTGCCGGCGTCCAATTCCCCGCAGCTCGAGCCGGAAGCGGCATTGTGATTTCGCTGCGTACGACCGAGGGATTGACAATGTCCCGATCATTATACGCAGCCTCTTCCAGGATCTCTGCAATGTCTTTCAGGGACACAGGCTCCCACTCACCGGCCCAGGGATCTGCACCGGGAATCGCAGCTTTTCGCTGAATCTCCAGATTCACAAAGTCAATATATCGCTGACCATCTTTAGCTGGCATATGCAATGCTTCAGCCAACATGTTCGTCTGCTTGTAAAGATCGAAGACGCATCTGACAGAAACACCTGCACAAGACCGCACCTTGCGTTCCACAGGCGCAGCGCCACCCATGCTGCCTTCCATTCCCATGTAGCCAACGGCTCCGTCCATTCCGTACCCGTCCAGCGGCTCTTTCACACCGAGCCCTCCACTCAGCATTCCAGCTCCACCAGCAGCGTATCCTTCGGCCCCTCCAAGCATCCCTTCATAACCAGCGGCCGTGGAAACTCCAACAGCGACGCCATCTGACGCCACTCCTAACCCACCCGGGGCTCCACTTGCACCAACACCTGACTTTTTGTTGTCGCCAAAGAGATCAGCAAGATCCTTTTCAGACTCTGACATCTCCTCTTTTTCTTCCGGAGTTTCCGTAGAGGTAGCGTCACTCTCTTCTTCATCCGGCTTTTGCACTAAAGCAAATGTCACAAGAGTTGATTCGGGCGACTCCGGCGGTAGCACCACGACCGGCGAAAGCTTTTCGCGAACGCGAATAATAGGTTCGTTCAGATGACGCACCCACGCAAACTGCTCAATATCTTCATTCGGCGATGCCATTCGATTTGCCATCAACTCAACATCAGGCGTGGAATCAAAAAGCTGCTTCTTCTCTTCCGAGATCACATTCGTCGGGGAATTCCAGGTCTCACGGGTCTTGTTGGCAGCATCCTTCAGCTCAACTTCCAACCGACTACAAGCAGACCAATTGGCCGTCGCCAGACCAGTAACGGCCAGAACTCCAATCATTCCCGCTCCGAACTTCTCTCCATGGTTCAAAAACAGGGCTTTAAAATCGAGACGTTTTTTGGCCATCGTAAATCTCCCCAAAGTCCCAGTGAATTTTCAACGTCTGTTCGGTTTATTCAAAAAACTCGTTCGTTCCAAAAACCAACGGCATCACGGATTCGCGGGAGCATCGCCTGCCGGTGGTGACGCAGGATCACTACCAACAGAACCTGTCCCTGGAGTCTCTGCTGGAGCCGCAGGAGCAGGCGAAGCACCGGGGGCCGCTGTCCCCGAATCTGCTGGCGGCGTTCCCTCAGGTGGAGTAGTTCCCTCAGGTGGAGTAGTTCCCTCAGGTGGAGTCGTTCCCTCAGCTGGAGTCGTTCCCTCAGCTGGAGTCGTTCCTTCAGCCGGAGTCGTTCCTTCAGCTGGAGTCGTTCCCTCAGCTGGTGTCGTTCCCTCAGCTGGTGTTGTTCCTTCAGCCGGAGTCGTTCCTTCAGCTGGGGTCGTTCCCTCAGCTGGTGTTGTTCCCTCCGCTGGAGTTGTCCCTTCTGCTCCCGGTTGCGCTGGGGCTCCACTTGCATCAGGTGCCACAGTCGGTGCGCTTGCCTGATCTGTCTCAGCTGTAGCAGCTTCGGCATTGGCTTCCTGGGCAGACTGATAAAGAGTCATCAGTCCACCAATTTTCACCAGCACGAGCATCGGGTCGCTCATAGCCGCTTGTACGACCTCTTTCCCCTTTGCTCCCTGCATGCCGCCACCGGCAACGCCGAGTCCAGACATGCCAGGTGCCATTCCCATGGCGGCTGAACCTCCAGCAAGTGCACTTGGGTCGTACTCCGCTCCGCCACTACCCAGCATTCCACCTTCTGCACCGAATCCACCCGTACCACCGTAGGGATCTTCCGCAGCGTAGCCACCTTCAGCGGTGCCACCCATTTCGCTCATCCCTGTCATTCCGCCGGCCATTTCAGAGCCAATTCCCATTTCACCCATCCCCGGCCCCCCGGTCATCCCGCCAGCCCCTTTTGACGGGGTCAACTTGGAGACGATTTCCACACGCACGATCTCCACCGGGAAATCTGAATTCGTCAGGGATGCCAAAAGGTTAGGAACCTGATCATCACGGATCATCACGTCCAGCAGAAACGCGCGAGTCTTATAGCCCAGAGTCGTATCGCCATCCCCACCGTCAACGTACCGTTTTTCTTCAGCCGGAGCACCGCCAGCAGCCCCCCCGGCCATTCCTTCCGCACCACCACTCATGGCCATTGATCCCATTGATCCCATGGCAGCCATGCCGCCCATGCCCCCGCCGCCACCAGCCGAGAATGCTCCGAACTCTTCCGTCAAAATATCGGTTCCCGCAGAACCTTCAAATTCTTTTCCGGGGTACGAAGCGGCACCACCGCCACCCATTTCTCCACCGAGTCCCATGCCGCCTGCCATATAACCAGCCCCCATGCCTTCGGCTCCAGACATGGACATACCGCCCATCCCTCCGGCCGCTGCACCGCCCGCTGGCGCCGCATTTCGATCTCCACCTCGCAGCTGGAGCTTATAGATCTGTCTAATCTGTGATTCAGTCAGCCTTGTTGCTCCTTCATTCACGCGAGCAATCGATTTCAGCAAAGACTCAAGCAGCCAGATATCCTCCTGACAATTCCATATTTCCGTTGAGGAAGGCCGCGAGGTACGCCAGGAATTGAACGGCTTGTGTGAAATCTTGTTGGTATCCACCACAACAAGACCTTCCCCGCCCTTAAACGGTTTCACAATCTGCAGCAACTGTTCAATCTGATCGCGGTAGATCGAGGCCCAGCGAGCACGTGTGGTTGTGTCCTTTAGATCCTGTCGATACGAAATGCCCTTCATGCTGTTGACCAGCGCATTAGGCCACTTGCGAGCATTCTTCTGACGCTGAAGAAGCTGTTTCGAGGCCCGATCATAGGACTGAGTATCCGCTTCGTTTTCTTTCTTCGCGGCCTCAACCCACGACTTATTTGGCTTTGTTGCCCCCTGGGTTGCCTTCGTAAAGGATTCCTCAACCTTCTTCATCCGGTCTTCGATCTCAATGGCAATAGCGCCACTCGCCATCCACCAGCCGACAACGACAAAGACCACGGACAGCCCGAAGCAGATCCAGTAACGATGCTTGATGAGCGGCTGAAGCTTATCCATCTCAGTAATCCCTGATTGACTGCAAACTCTATGAGACCAAAACAACAATTAACAGCGTGCGATGATTAGACTACGGCGTCGGCGTCGCTGCCGGAGCAGCCCCATCGGCCGGAGCGGCAGCCCCTTCAGCACCAGTCGTCGCTGGCACTCGTGGGTCCGCGTCCTTCCGACCTCGTTCAACAGTCGGCGTCCAAATGAACTGAACAACAAAATCAGTTCGATCAACAACCTTTAACTCTTTCTTCTCTGCCTCTTTAAAGACCGGTCCAGTGCTTCCTGGGACCTGGCCAGCCGCACCCACGCCACCTGCGGCCCCGGGATATGGCGGAGTTGACATTCCGCCTGACGATCCTGGCGTCAGCCCCACCGGACCACCCGATACAACACCTTCTCCACCAAGAATGGGCTCAGCAGCGCCTGGCGGCTGGTACTCAGCCCCCGCGCCCATCATTCCAGATGCACCGGGCATCATCCCCGCGTAACCACCACCAACACCACCAACTCCGGTCATCTGACCGCCAATGCGGCGATTCGGATCGTATTGCTCACGCTCCAGGAGGCTCCATGCGACAATCGGATACCTGATGCCGATCTTTCCAACCGGCACCTCAATACCACCGCTTTGCAAAGTCCATTTCCGCAAGTTCGCGACAAGGGTCTTTTCAACAAACAACCCGTCAATCTCCGAGAAGTCGTGCTTCTCTTTATTGTTGAAGTAGTGGTGCCCCTTCAGGGTAATGATGTAGCCCTTTTCAGCATCGGGTGCAGTCTGATCCAGCTCCGCAAAGTCCAGAGTCTTCTCGGCATCCACAAACTTCTTATGCCAGGCTGAAACGTCATCGACCTTCTTGGCCGTGACCGATGTGATCCTCAGTTTCCTCTGGAGTGTAATGTCAGACTCATCAAGAGCGTCTCCTTCATCATAAGGCATGCACTCGTTGATCGCTTTGAACAGCTCCATCCACAACGAACGTTTTTCGAGCGGAGCGACAAGCTGACCGATGTTCTCCAGGATCTTCGTATGGTTTCCCTCTTCCGCAGAGAACGCGCTGTCCTGGGAACTAATCTCTGACTGAACCTGATCAACAAGCTTCTGTTCGTCATCCCACTTTTCAACGCCGTATGACTTCAGCACAGACGCACTGCCCATGGTGCTGACTCCCATGGCCAGCAATAGCCCTGCGGCCGCAGCAATCGCCCATGGTTTCTTACTGCGAATCTTACGATCCACTGCAATTTCAGGAGGCAGCAGGGTGGTGCGAATGCGAGTCTTACCGATTGCCTGAAGCGCCAATCCGTAAGGCACTGCGAACGTCATCATGTTGTCGATGAACAATGGATCCGTCAGCACTGAGTCACCCGTGACTCCATTCAGACTGTCCAGCCGTTCCACATCATACTGAAGATTCTGCTGCAGGAATTTTTGAAGCCCCGCAAGACGAAATCCGTTACCGACACCAATGATTTTGCGAATCTTCGCCGCACGGTTCACGCTGCCGAAGTAACCAATCGAACGCTGAATTTCTGATACGTAGTCGTTAAAGACAGGACGCATCGCCTGAAACACAGCTTTGGGGTCCGGAGCCTTCGTGGCATTGCACTTCAGGTGCTCGGCCTTGGCAAACGTCAGCTTCATTTCGCGAGTCAGCGCGCGCGTGAAGTGGTTACCACCGATCGGCACATTTCGAATCCAGATGCTGCGGCCATTCGAAACCAGCAGGGTGGTGTTGTCCGCACCCATATCGAGAATAACGTAGTAGTCTTCGCCAGCCGGTGGCTCCGGCGTTTCTGCCGTCTTGCGAAATCCGAGCACGTCATAAGACAAATAGTTGTACAGCGCGAGCGGTGCCATCTGGACCAACTCGACTTCTTTACTATTGTTCGTGAAAGGCTTCATCGCCTCATACACGAGGTCTCGCTTCATCGCGAACAAACCAACTTCCGCCTCCAGCATGAAGCCACTCTCTTCAACACCACCGCCGATGGGCTGGTAGTCCCAGATCACATCGTTCAGGTCGAACGGAATCTGCTGTCGCGCTTCGTACTTGACGATTTCTGCGACTTTGCCAGCCTCGACCGGTGGAAGCTTGATGAACTTCGCCAGAGAACTCTGACCCGGCACGCTGATCGCAATCAGATCATTGTTGACCTTATTGCGTTCCAGGAAGGTCTTCATCGCCTCGCGAATCAGCTCTTCCGGAATCGCATCCGGTTGACTCAAAATCTTCGGATGAGGCACATAGTCAAAAGCCGTAGCAACAACGCGTTCGCCATTCTCGGTCGATCGCAGCCTGATTGCTTTCAGGCCCGCCTGACCAATGTCAATGCCCCAAGCGCTGATTGATTCTGCCATGTGAAGCCTCTATACAATCCCGAAGTTCCGGACAGTTCAAGAACCAATACGACTGCAACAAATCCCATCATTCGCGGAGTTTTCAGTCTCCGCGAGTTCGGTCTTTGCCGCCAAAAGTCGTTTTGTAGTAACACTCTGCGGCAAAAGTACCAGCAGATTTGCGGTCTCGTCAACCAATTTTGAAACGGCTTGTCCCGGCAATTCCCTGAAATCCTGAAATCGCTGGCTTCTCAGGACTCACACTCCCGGCCCAACCGACGTCTTTACCTGTCGGATGCCTCAAAACCCAAAAACAGCGTTTTGACACATTGCACTGATAAAGCTCCATGATTATCGGTTGTCCTAAACCCGCAGGAGGCAAATCTCCTCGCTGCGGGTGGAATCTCTGACGTTAACTGCCACACTCTTGTTCCGGGAAAGTGCCAGAATCCGCAGTTTCCCTGCAAAATGCAGAACTTGTGATTTTGCGATCACCGGTCGCCCCTTTCACACAAACTCCATCCAAGCCTCACCGCACTATGTCAGTCTGTAACGATTTTTCTGAAATCAGCGTTCTGATCCCCGGTTATTCCATCGAAGATCTGCCAACAGATCTCCCCGAAGACGGAGCATCAAGCCTGTTGAACGCCGTGGCCTGTGCCTGGCACCCTCGATTGCTTCGCCTGTCGACCAGTATCCCTTTATTTCGGCAGGCCGAATCGCTTTCCGGATACCCCGGTCGCAGAATCATCCTCGTCCCTTCCGCCTCCGAATCATGGATGCCGCACGAATGGCGTTCCGCACTGCGCGATCAGGGGCATATCGTGATCTCCAGCTGCGTTACACGGGAAGAGTGGTTGACGGCGATTAATGGGGCTCTCGACAAGGAATCGCTTCCAGCCTCTGCGAACATCAACCCAACGGACCCGGGCAAGGATCTGGTGCCACACTTTTTGTCGCTGGGAACAGTGCTCCTGCAGACTCAACTGCTTAGCC
>JBILXT010000265.1:0-9982 GCA_044378235.1 Planctomycetaceae bacterium | reverse complement strand
CAGCATTGGCCGGACATCCGGACGTTGATATTGTCGCGTTTACGGGTTCACAGAACGTCGGTCTTGAAATCAACCGCGCGGCTGCGGATACCGACAAGCGTCAGAAGAATGTTCGACGTGTCATCGCGGAGATGGGTGGCAAGAATGCAATCATCGTCGACGACGACGCGGATCTCGATGAAGCCGTCCTGGGAATTATCCGCAGTGCGTTTGGTTATGCCGGACAAAAATGTTCTGCGTGTTCACGCGTGATTATTCTGGAGGCCGCTTACAAGCCTTTCGTGGATCGATTGATCGAAGCAACGAAGAGCCTGAAAATTGGTACGGCTGAAGATCCTGGTACGAAGATTGGTCCGGTGATTGACGATGAAGCTCGTGACAGAATCCTCGAGACGATTCGCAAAGTTGATCCGGAGCATGGTGGACTTCTGACACTCGCGATGGATCCGGGACCTCTGGCAAAGCAGGGGAGCTTCGTCGGTCCGCACATCTTCATCGATGTTGATCCGACGTCGCCTTTGGCTCAGAACGAAATCTTTGGACCGGTGCTTTCGGTGATCCGGGCCAAGAATCTGGATGAGGCATTTGGTATCGCCAACAATACTCGATACGCCCTGACCGGAGGCGTCTACAGCCGCAGCCCACAGACGCTGCGACGTGCTCGCAACGAGTTTGAAGTGGGTAACCTGTACCTGAATCGCGAGATTACCGGTGCTCTTGTGCAACGTCATCCGTTTGGCGGCTACAAGATGTCCGGTATTGGCAGCAAGGCGGGCGGCCCCGACTATCTATTGCAGTTCTTGATTCCGATCAATGTGTCGGAGAACACAATGCGTCGCGGTTTTGCTCCGAAACAGGATGAGTAGTTTCTTATAAAGTTATAATGTTTACCGCCTGGCTGCAGGCGCCGGCCTTCGATCGCACACTTTCTCGCATAAAGCCGGCGTCTGCGGCTGGGCGGTAAACGGATTAAGCTGTCATGACGTCAAAGATCTCATGACCGCCCTGAGCAATCTCGATCGGACGGCCGGTTTGGTCGAGCACACGCGTTGCTGGATCAATGCCTAATGTTCGATAGATAGTTGCAAGAAGATCTGCCGGGCGAACCGGGCTATCAGCAACATAAGCCGCTTGCGTGTCGGATGCGCCGTAGACTGTGCCGCCTCGAATCCCGGCTCCGGCCAATAGTGAACCATAGCAGTTGGTCCAGTGATCACGCCCCGAGTTTGCATTGATCCGCGGCGTGCGGCCCATTTCACTGGTCACCACAATCAGCGTTTCGTCCAGCAATCCACGTTCCTGCAGGTCGGTCATCAGAGCGTGCATAGTCTGATCGAACCCGGGTAACTTATTCTTCTTCAGGATGTTGAAGTTATTGTTGTGGGTGTCCCAGGCATCGTAGTCAACATTCACCGGACCCCAGAACAGATCCCAGGTGACGTTCACGAAGCGAACGCCCGCCTCAATCAGCCGCCGCGCGATCAATGTGGAATTTCCAAACAGCGTTTGGCCATATCGATCCACCATCTTCGGATCTTCCTGCGACAAATCGAAAGCCTGTCGCATGGCCGACGATGTCAGAATATCGAACGCCTGCTGCTGATTGCGTTGATAGGAGGACGGCGTCACGGTTGCAAGCTGATCCAGCCGTCGTCGTTCAACATCGATCTGAGATAACAGCGATCGTCGATTATTCAGACGATCGATCGTCATCCCGTCTTCGAGGGACGTGCTCGGCAACACCGGGGCTCCGCGCACGATCTGCGGAGTACCAGGTGAGGGTGCAAACGAATCTTTGTCGTAGAACGGCATACACTCTGTTGTCAGTGCGTCGTACTGCTTGCCGAGGAAACCACCATAGGGTCCGGATCGGCGAAAGGACTGTCCCCAGCCCAGCCAGTTTGGCATATAAACATATTGAGGCGTCTCTGTGTTTCCGCCACTGAGGTACTGAAGCACCGACCCGATACTTGGTGCATCCGTCGGTCGTGGATGCTGGTCCGGCGGGATGACATCAAAGCCGGTGTAACATGGCAAGCAGTTGTGACAGCCCGCCTTGTGATTAACCGATCGGATGAATGCAAACTGATGCGCCAGTTGAGCAAACTTTGGCAGATGCTCACAAACTTCGATCCCCGGGACCGTGGTCGGGATTGGCTTGAACTCACCCCTGACCTCTGACGGTGCGTTGGGTTTGAGGTCATACATATCCTGAGTGGCAGCACCGCCGAGCAAAAAGATAAAGATCACATTCTTTGCTTTGGCATCTTTGCTGAGCCCCGTTTGTTCCGCCTGCAGCATTTGAGGAAGGCCAAAGCCTCCCATCGCAGATAATGCTCCCGCGCGCAAGGTTTCTCGGCGAGTGAAACCGTCACAACATCGTCGTGGACTACCGAGCATTGTCAGCATCGAGGTTCTCCTGAAACGGCGGGCGACGCATCTTTGAGGCGTCACGAATGGGGCGGGGCCATGGATGATAATCAATCAGAACTCGAATAAGCAAAGTCTTTCGCATCAATTTGGCCGCAACATCTTTGGCACTGCAGACCTGAAACTGCCCGAACGACTGGACTCGGGGAGAGCATGAAAGCCACAATACTCGAAACTCGCCTCCTCTATTCCCACCCGCTGTGATTCATGAAAACGCTTTATTCTTTATCGTTCACGCTGCTTCTGTTCGCTGCGCCTCGGCTGTGCGATGCGGCCGACGATGTCAGCTTTGAATCGCAGGTTCGACCACTTCTTGCGGCCAAATGTCTGGAATGCCACGGCCCGGAAACTCAGGAGAGTCATCTTCGACTGGATCGTCGATCGTCCATGTTGCGTGGTGGTGATTCGGGTGAGCCAGCGATTATCGTCGGGGACAGCGAAAAGAGTCACTTGATCGCTCTTGTCTCGGGACACGAAGCGGGCAAGTTGATGCCGCCGGATGAGGCGAATCGGTTGACGGAATCCGAGATTCAGATTCTGCGAACATGGATCGACTCGGGAGCCATCTGGCCGGGCTCGGAGAATGAATCTGATACCGAAGCGAGCGAACTGGATCATTGGTCGTTCGAACCCGTCGCCGCTGTTGTACCGCCTCCGGTGAAAAGTGACTTTGTCTCGAACCCGATTGACTCGTTCATCTTTCAGAAGCTGACCGAACACTCTATCGCACCGAATCCAGGTGCGACGAAAGCCGATCTGATTCGGCGGCTCTACCTCGACATGCTCGGGCTGCCGCCGACTCCGGAAGAGGTTCAAACGTTCGTCGCGGATGGACGACCAGATGCCTACCGGCAGCTTGTTGAGCGAATTCTGGCGAGTCCTCACTATGGCGAGCGGTGGGCTCGTTATTGGCTGGATCTGGTCCGCTTCGCTGAAACCAACGGCTTCGAAACCAATCGCGAACGTCCCAATGCGTGGCCTTATCGTGACTACGTGATTCGCTCGCTGAACGAGGACAAACCGTATGATCAGTTTTTGCGAGAACAGATCGCGGGCGATGCGATTGGTGTGCCTGAAGCTACGGCGTATCTTGTCTCGGGACCTTACGATCTCGTCAAGAGTCCCGATATCAATCTCACGCTGATGCAGCGTCAGAACGAACTTGACGACATCATCGGAACCACCGGGACTGCGTTCATCGGCCTGACGATTGGGTGTGCTCGTTGCCACAACCACAAGTTCGATCCGATTCGTCAGTCAGACTATTACTCCATGCAGGCTGTCTTCGCAGGCATTCAGCACGGCGATCGTTCGATGCCGCTGTCACCAGACAAGCAGCAGGAGATCGCTCATATTGATCGACAACTGGTGCAGCTTCGCGAACAGCTCAAGCCGTTTCTGAAGGAGGCCGGACCAAGTCGCCCGGCCGTGACGGCTCGGGGCAATGAAGAACTGTTCGAAGCCACGCCAGCGAAGTACGTGCGGTTCACGATCGATGAAACCAGCGGCGGCGAACCGTGCATCGATGAACTGGAGATCTTCAGTGACTCGATGAATGTGGCTCTCGCGTCGACCGGTGCAAAGGCAACCGCTTCCAGCACATTGCCGGGTTATGAAATTCACAAGCTGGAACATCTTAACGATGGGCGCAGTGGCAATTCGCGAAGCTGGATCTCCAACGAGGCTGGAAAAGGTTGGGTGCAGATTGAACTTCCCGAAGTGAAGCCGATTAGTCGCATCGCGTGGGCTCGGGATCGAGACGGCCAGTTCGGTGATCGAGTCGCCACGAAGTATCGCATTGAAGTGGCAGTGGAAGCGGGGCAGTGGAAGGAAGTGGCGTCGTCCGCCGATCGGCTTCCATTCAACAGCAAAGCGACTCAGCCCGAATACGACTTCGCGAAGTTCCCGGAAGCGGAAGCTCAGCGGGGCCGCGACCTCCTTAAGAAACTGCAGGATTGCGAACAAACCAAGTCGCAGTTGCAGGCCTCTGCGACTATCTATGCCGGAACCTTTCAACAGCCCGGGCCGACTCATCGTTTGTTCCGCGGCGAACCATTGGCAAAACGTGAACAAGTGGAACCCGGCACGGTTGCGGCTTTCGGTAAGCTGGCGATCAGCGAAGCCACACCGGAACAGCAACGCCGACTGGCACTCGCTGACTGGATCGCATCGAAGGAGAATCCGCTGACAGCCAGAGTCATCGTGAATCGTTTATGGCAGTTTCACTTCGGCAAGGGGCTGGTCTCAACACCAAGCGACTTTGGTAAAGCTGGCGTCGCACCGACTCATCCGGAACTGCTGGACTGGATGGCCCGCGAGTTGATGGATCACAACTGGTCCCTGAAGCATGTGCATCGATTGATTCTGACATCTTCCACTTATCAACAAAGCAGCCAGCCTCGCGAAGATGCACTGCAGGCCGATGCGGCGACCGAATGGTGGTGGCGCTTTCCTCCTCGTCGACTGGAAGCCGAACCAATTCGCGACAGCATTCTGGCTGTGACCGGTGTCCTGGATACTCGCATGTACGGCCCCGGTTTCAGCGGCTTTGAAGTCGAACTGGAAAACGTCCGTCATTATTTTCCGAAAAAGAACTACGGTCCCGAAGACTGGCGCCGCATGATTTACATGACGAAGGTGCGACTGGAGAAAGAATCCGTCTTCGGCATCTTCGACTGCCCCGATGCCGCAACGTCCGTGCCGAAACGAGGCCGCTCGACAACACCTCTTCAGGCCCTTAATTTGTTCAACAGTCCGTTCATGTTGCAGCAATCTGAACTCTTTGCTGATCGCCTGAAACGCGAATGTGGCGACGATGCGTCAAAACAAATCGTGCGAGCCTTCTGGCTCTGCTTTGGCCGCGAACCCGACGCAAACGAACTGATTGATTCTGCAGATTTCCTCAGTGAACAGGGTCTTCCTGCCTTTTGCAGAGCAATGTTGAACAGCAATGAGTTTGTGTTTTTGCAGTAGGCCCTTCGTTCCGCCGATGGGCAGTGCCGCTTGCACCGTTTCATCAATCCTGCACTTTGTTTCTTGCCCTCATCTCCGACTAAAACACACAAATTCCTGTCGGCGGAGCGACAGGTGTACGGTACAACCGTCGCTCCGCCGACGGGAATGAGAGCTTTAATCCTATGCAACATGCCAACTCCATCACCAACCGGCACCTCCTCAACCGTCGCGGTTTTCTCGATAACACGGCCACGGGGCTTAGCAGCATTGCATTGTCGATGATGCTGGCAGAGCAGGGGTTGTTGAGGGCGGATGAGAAGCCGAAGAGTAGCGTCAGCGGGAAGTCGCCAATCCGACCGAACATTGATGCCTCGCGGCCGTTTGCGTCGCGGCAGTCGCATTCTCCTGCGGCGGCGAAGCGAGTTGTCGTGATCTTCTGCTCGGGGGCCTGCAGTCATGTGGATACGTTTGACTATAAGCCCGAATTGATTGCTCGTCACGGTCAGCCGCTGCCTGGTGCAGACAAACTGATTACGTTTCAGGGAGAGCAGGGCAATGTGACTCAAAGCCCGTGGAAGTTTCAACCGCGAGGCGAAAGCGGCAAGATGATCTCAGACCTTGTCCCACATCTCGGCGCGCTGGCGGATGACATGTGCTTCATTCATTCGCTCAAGGGCAAGACGAACACGCACGGCCCTGGTGAAAACTACATGTCCACTGGTTTCACGCTGGATGGTTATCCCAGCATTGGAGCGTGGACGACCTTCGCATTGGGCACGGAAAACGAAAACCTTCCGTCGTACGTTGCGATTCCGGATCCACGAGGAACCCCACAAAATTCGGTGAACAACTGGGGCCCCGGATTTCTGCCGGCCGCGTACCAGGGCACCGATTTCAATACGTCGCTACCCATTCGCAATCTGGCTCGACCGGAATCCATTGCGGAAGCCTCAGACAAGAAGACTCGCGACTTCCTGAAGCGGCTCAACGATCGACATCTTGAACGCTTCCCCGGCGACACAGAGCTGGCGGCTCGCATCAGCAGTTATGAACTTGCGGCGAAGATGCAGCTTAGTATTCCGGAGGTGCGAGATCTCTCGACTGAGTCTGCATCGACTCTTGCATTGTACGGAGCCGATGATGCTCAGAACACGTTGAAGGCGGCGTATGCAAAGAACTGCATTCTCGCGCGGCGATTGTTGGAACAGGGCGTGCGGTTTGTGCAACTCTTTAATGGTGCGTATCAGACGGGTGGCGAAGGAGTCAGCAACTGGGACGGGCATAAAGTGTTGAAAGATCAGTACAGCGTGCATGGCCCAGTGCTCGATCAGCCAACAGCCGCGTTGATCACGGATTTGAAACAACGGGGACTGCTGAAAGATACGCTGGTCGTGTGGTGCACCGAATTCGGTCGCATGCCAACGTTCCAGAAAGGTGCCAGTGGGCGAGATCATAATCCCGAAGGCTTCACCTGCTGGATGGCCGGCGCTGGTATCAAAGCTCCATTCACATACGGAGCGACAGACGAGTTCGGTTACAAGGCTGTTGAGAACGTCTGCAACGTGCATGACTTTCACGCCACGATCCTGCATCTGCTAGGACTGGATCATGAGCGTCTTACGTTCTACTACAACGGCCTTGAACGTCGACTCACGGATGTTGAGGGCGTGGTTGTGAAGGATATCCTCGCATGACCCGCCACCGGGCCTGCCCCGGTGGCGGTTGAGGCTGGGATCGTGGAACGCGGCTCTTGTGATGTAGAGCGAATACCGGTAGGCTATTCAGCCCGCCTTCTTTCTCCGCAAGAGATCCAGCCGTGATATCACTATTCGCCAGACATGTTGGTCCCTGCACCCGGGGACTTCTGATCGCTATTGTTGCATTAATTTCGTCGCCAGACGCATCTGGTCAGGACAGTGACGTCGAGAAGTCGTTTACGGCGCAGGTTCAGCCGTTGCTTCAGAAGTATTGTCTTCGATGCCACAACGCCGACAATATGAAGTCGGGGATTCGAGTCGACCAGTTAGATGGTTCTCTGCAGGATCGCCATCTGTTCCTCTGGCGTGACATTGGCAAGCAATTGGATGAAGCCGCGATGCCTCCGGCTGATGAACCTCAGCCGACCAAAGAAGAGCATGAGTTTTTGTCGAAGTGGATTGAGCAGGCGTTGAATGTGGCTCGATCCAGAGACACTCAGAAGAATGGCTCCGTTCGGCGTCTCACGGTTTCGCAATATCGCAATACGATGCGTGAATTGCTAAAGCTTGAGGAGAACCTGTCAGACATTCTTCCTCCCGACGGCGTGTCGAAGGATGGCTTTGCCAATAATGGGCAGGTACTGGGGCTGTCACCGTTGCAGATGGAATACTACTTCGACATTGCCGAGAAATCGCTCGACCTGTGCATCGTCGATGAAAACTCAAAGCCAACTGTTCAGAATTTTCGGATGGATCTCGGCTTGGGAATCAATCCTGATCCCTGCAAAGACTCGTTAATCCTCGGCGCGAACAGTCTGCTGCTGAACAATCAGGATTTTGTCGTGACTGAACTTCAGCCACAGAAGCCGTTTGCCTATACGCCGTACGCGATGCAATCTGCGTTCGATTTTATTGAGGGCTATGTTGGCAACGATACGATTCGTCAATGGAAGCATTTTGACGGGATCTACCATGCCGTGTTCGCCTGCATGCGAGGCACTGAAGGTTATCAGCTGGGAGAGCCTTATCAGGCCGTGCCGGGCGGATTGTTGCTTCGACCTGCCATTCCAAGCCCGGAGATCTTTGGTGAATCGAACACCTATGGACCCATGGCCAACTTCAAGATCTCGCTGCGAGAACTTCCGGATCATGGCAACTTTCGAGTGACCGTGCGGGCCTCGCGGTATGACGATGGCCTGATGCTGGAGGGCGTACTGGCGATCCCGAGTCCGGTCGAATCGCCGTCTGTGAAACTCGCTTCCATTGACGACGAGTCGAAAGGGGCTGTGGTCATGGAACAGCCCGGGATTTATCAGGTCGATGTGTCCTGTGTGATGAATGAACCGAACCATTTGTTGCGACTCAGAATCGGAGATCGGGACTTTTCTCGTCAGATCAGGAATATCAATCCGGCGGATGCAAAGCCTGAAGTGGCCAATGCGGAACAGTTTCATGCTGTCTTCGTCGTCCGCCTTTCAGGCGGTCCGTTGAGTCTTGCCACTTCGAAGAGCGAGAAGACTCGCATCAATCGAGTTGTGTTGACCAGATTGAGCGATGAAAGTGACTTGGCAGTGAAGTTCACTCGCTTCGAGAAACGTGCGCCCGCTCTGGGGGTTCATCTTGGACTTCGGCGAGATTGTGGCAGCACGCTCAATGCTGTCGGCAAGCCTCAAACGGTGGCAAGTTTGGAGCCAGAAGAGTTCACGTTTACCGGCGCTATTAATGATTTTCCATATCCGGCGGTTGAAGAAAACAACGTCAACTACCTGGCTGGTATTCGAGAGATTGGTGTTCGCAGTGAGTATACGGATGGGCGGGAGATGCCTCGACTAAAGATCCATGCGGTCGAATTCGAAGGCCCGATCTACGATGCATGGCCTCCGGCAACGCATCGCAACATTTTCATTGAATCACCGAATCGTGGAGACCATCCGCTGTATGCTCGTGAGATCATTTCGTCATTCATGACACGAGCCTGGCGCCGGCCGGTAATGGGTGCAGAAGTGGATTCTGTCGTTTCGGTTTGGGAGAACTCCTTCCGGGATAATCATGATTTTCAGCAAGGCATTAAGGATGCGTTGCTGGTCGTGCTGACATCGCCTCAGTTTTTGTTTTTGATTGAAAACAGCAATGGACCGGAGGCGGAGATCATCGACAATTGGGAGCTGGCCTCGAAACTGCCTTACTTCCTGTGGAATTCACCACCCGACCAGGAGTTGCTCGATGCGGCGGCTGCAAACACTCTTCAATCGAACTTAACTGTTCAGACAAATCGACTCCTGAAGGATCCTCGTTCTGAACAATTTGTGCATGAGTTTACATCTCAGTGGCTCAGCCTTGAGAAGTTCGATGTCCTGGAAGTCGATCGTTCACGATTCCCCAGGTTGACCCGCGACACGAAAACTCAACTGCGTGAGGAACCCGTACAGTTTGTTCGCTATCTCATTGACAATAATCTGTCCGTCAGTCATCTGATTCATTCGGACTTCATCATCGCCAACGATGCAGTGGCCAGCTACTATGATCTGGGGGAACAAACTGAGCACGGCCTTCAGTTTGCCGCGATCTCGCATAAGACCGGGCAGCTCGGTGGGGTTTTATCTCAGGCTGCAATTCTGGCGGGCCTGTCCGACGGACGCGAATCCAATCCTATCAAACGTGGAGCCTGGCTGGCACGTCGCATGATTGCTGAGCCGCCGGATGATCCACCGCCAAATGTTCCCCAGCTTAAAGAAGATGGAACCGAACGCACTCTGCGTGAGAAGCTGGAACGTCATCGCAATCAGGAAGGCTGTGCGAAATGTCATTCCGGGATCGATCCCTGGGGAATTGCCTTCGAGCAATACGATGCGGCGGGCCGATTTAAGACGCAGCCTGCGGATGCTCGTTCGACGCTGCCA
>JBILXT010000264.1:0-9990 GCA_044378235.1 Planctomycetaceae bacterium | reverse complement strand
CCCCGCGTCTTGTGGTCGCCGAACCGGGCGAGGCCGCCTCCGTTCGCTTCAGTCGCTGCGCTCCTTACGCTCTCTCCGGCGGCCTCGCCCGGTCCTTACTCAATTAGAGAGACTCGCCACCTTGTTCTCCTCCGCTGAGCCTGAGGCGCTAGCCGATCTTTTCTCCAAATCGGCTAGCGCCTCAGGCTCAAGTCAGCGGGTTCCCGCGAGAGGAATACGTTCAGGTTTGCCGTCTGCGACGACTGGACAACTCCCGCCCGTGGCCAGGGGGCGGTTTTTGGGGCGTCATGCCTTGAGCGATCGATTCTTTTCGAGGACCATGCCGCCCTCGGTCCAGAAAAGGCCTTTTCTGAACCCTTCGAGTGACCCTTCGATAACGTTCAATTGATCCCAAGGAATTGTTCAATGGCCCAGCAGTACATCATGACGATCGAGAATCTGACTCGTATGTATGACGAGAAGGAGATTCTGTCGGACATATGGCTGTCCTTTTATCCCGGCGCAAAAATCGGTGTGCTCGGGAACAACGGCTCCGGCAAGAGTACTCTTCTGCGGATTATGGCCGGTGAAGATAAAGACTTCATGGGGACGGTTCGTCCGGCCAAGGGGATCAAGATTGGATATTTCTCCCAGGAACCTCGCCTGGATCCATCGAAGTCTGTCGGCGAATGCATCGAAGAAGCTGTGTCAGAATCGCGAGCTATCCTCGATCGCTTCAATGAAATCAGCATGAAGCTTTGCGAAGATCTCACGCCCGCAGAAATGGACAAGACGCTGGAGGAACAGGCGAAGGTTCAGGACCTGATTGATCACAACAATCTCTGGGAGCTGGATCGTACTCTGGAGATCGCCGCCGATGCCATGATGCTGCCACCGGCCGAAGCGAGAATTGAACATCTGTCGGGGGGCGAAAAACGCCGAGTCGCATTGTGTCAGCTGCTGTTGATGAACCCGGACATGATCCTGCTCGACGAACCGACGAACCATTTGGACGCTAACTCCGTGCAATGGCTGGAGCAGTTCCTAAAGAACTTCCCGGGCACTGTCGTCGCGGTGACTCACGATCGTTACTTCCTGGACAATGTCGCCGGCTGGATTCTGGAAATGGATCGCGGCAAAGGGATGCCGTTCGAAGGAAACTACACAGCGTGGTTGGAGCAGAAGCAGAAACGTCTGGAACTGGAAGAGCGTCGCGAAAGCCGTCGCCAGAAAGAGCTCAAGCGAGAATTGGAATGGGTGCGAATGTCGCCAAAAGCTCAGGCCACCAAGAACAAAGCACGTATGGAACGGTATAACGAGCTGGTGGCTCGCGAATACGACGTGCGCGACGAAGCGGCTCAAATTCAGATCCCGACATCACGCAAGCTCGGCAAGCTGGTCGTGAAGGCCGACAAGCTGAAGAAGAGCTTCGGAGACAAGCTGTTGTTTCAGGACCTGAATTTTGACCTTCCGCCGGGTGGAATCGTCGGAATTGTCGGGCCGAATGGAGCGGGCAAGACCACTCTATTCAAGCTCATTATGGGGACTGAACAAGCCGACGCGGGAACTCTTCAGATTGGCGAAACGGTCCAGATTTCTTACGTCGATCAGTCGCGTGATGAACTGGATGCGAAGAAGACTGTCTATCAGGAAATCTCCGGCGGCTACGATCTGCTGGAAGTGGGCAGCGCCAAGATTCACGCGCGAGCTTACTGCGGTCGTTTCAATTTCAAAGGATCAGATCAGCAGAAGTTTGTGGGTGATCTGTCCGGAGGAGAACGTAACCGCGTTCATCTCGCGAAACTACTACGGTCCGGTGGTAACCTGCTGTTGCTCGACGAACCCACTAACGATCTTGACGTTGATACTCTGCGAGCCCTGGAAGAAGGTCTTGCCGACTTCGGCGGCTGTGCGGTTGTCGTGAGCCACGACCGCTGGTTCCTTGACCGCATCGCGACTCACATTCTGGCTTTCGAAGGCGACGGCAACGTGGTCTGGTGCGAAGGCAACTATCGCATCTACGAACAACAGCGCCGTGAACGACTGGGCGATGCCGCTGATCGCCCGCCGGGCGGTCGCTTTAAGCCGCTGATTCGTTGATGACGAATTGAGATTCGTAGCAGCAGCAAAGGAACCGGGATTTGACGTTGCTTGCAGGTCTCACCCCAGTGGACATCGCGTTTGTAAATCGTTGTGTCGAGAATTCCAGTTTGGATGGCCGCTGGCGATTGCTCCTAAGTCACTCACGGAGAGTGCGATGAATTCGCCGATCTCGGCGTACAACGAATCGCAATCAGAAGAAGATCGGGCGATCTGTGACAGGCTCGCGGAGTTAATCAACAGAGTCCTCAAGGAGGCCGATAGCCAAATCTGGCATGCTCACCCGGTCTGGTTTCTGGATGGGAATCCGGTGGTTGGTTATAGCAAGCTGAAAGACAGCGTGCGGTTGCTTTTCTGGAGCGGTCAATCCTTTGAAGAGTCCGGCCTGCAGAATGAAGGCAAATTCAAGGCGGCCGAAGCACGATTTACATCTGTCAAACAGGTTAAGGTTAAAGACATCACTCGCTGGCTGCAAAAATCTCGCGAGATCCAGTGGGATTACAAGAACATCGTCAAACGCAAAGGTGTTCTGGAACGCCTGAAGTAACGGACGTCAGGCCACGCGACGAGTTGCTCAGGCGGACTTGTCTTCCGTTGGATTTTTGGTCGCCCAGAACGTGGTGAATTGTTGGTCGACGTTTCGCCAGCGGCAGAAGGAACTGATGGCGGCATCGATCCAGTCGACATCCGCTGCGGGGTTATCAGTTTCCGGGATTTTGCCGACTCCTGGCATCGATTCTGCAAAACGAAGCCAACGTGAGGTCCAGTCGTCAGAATCCTCCGCGCTGCGAACTTTCTCTACGAGCAGAATGCGGTTCAGAATACTCCGCAGGATCTCGGGCAGTGCCAGAGTCTGAAACTCGATCGATTCAACCAGGTGTTTCTTCGGGACAACTCTTGGATTCACCAGCAGCATCGGTTCATCGGAGAAATCCAGCCGCCAGACTTCGCGTCCGAGGTCCTGGGCACGCACCGCCAGCAAAGGTACGCGAGGCAGCGACTGCTGTTGTTGGTTGCGAGGATTGATGCGATCAGCCACGGCCAGCAGTCGTCCGCGTGGTTCAGTCGTCGACACCACTTTGACACGAAATCTCAGTCCCGCGAGCGTACCGAATTCAGAAAGTCGACAGTTTGCCGGCGGCGTCAGATTGCCGACGGTACCAAAATCGAATCGCACCAGTTCGAGCTGTCGATAGGCCTCCACGATCACAGCCGCTGTTGGCGGAAACCCATACCGATCCAATTGCAGTTCGGCCGTAAACGACTCAATCCCGCCGATCCCGGAAACGGTGATCGTCACGTGGTTGCGTGAGATCTTGCGTCGGCCTGTAAAGTTCAGTCGTGGCATGGGAGAAATCCTGCATCGGCAGGAAACGAACGAATTGAAAAGAGATCAGATCCCAAAGAAGCCACACGGTCTTTCGCCACCGGGTTAACCCCGGTGGTCTACAGGCCTCTGCACTACTTCGTGAGCAGAAGGATAAACAACAATCGGTTTGTAGCCAATTGCGTTTCTCGTTTACCGCCCATCCGAAGGCGTCGGCTTGTTTTCAGGCTGGCGCCTTTGGCTGGGTGGTCAACGGCACTTGGATATCCTCAGAATGTGGCCCCCTTTAGCCCGCTCGTCGCTGCTTCCGAGCGGCCATATCAGTCTCGCGAACCTGCACAAATAGATCCCGATTGATATCGAATCCCGCGACAGTCACGCTGAAACCGGCTTTTTGCGGATAGATCACGAGGTGGTTTGGTGCCAGAATCTGAACAATCGCCAGGTGAGACTTGATCAGCACGGGATCTGCATCCAGATGGAAATCGGTCTCCGCGAAACGGGTCAGCGGATTACCTCGCCGACAATCGTAAGCAACGAACACATCGAGTCGCCCGCAAAGATCTTTCGAGCCCGCCGCTTCTGCAACTCGGAATCCGCCCTTACGACTGTTGAGTCGGAACGGTTTTCTTCGGCGAGGAGCCGACGGCGCTATCTTCAGACGACTGAAATCCGGGGCCGCGGCTTTACTGGACATCGCGGCGAAGTTCACGGGAACGCCGATTTGGTTCTTTCCGGCTCCGACGGAGAAAACATCCAGCAACAGCACTGGATCTTCGTCATCAGCAGTCTCCAGGAGCAATTGACAAAGTTCCGCGACAGCGTTGCGAACGAAACGCAGCGTCGTGGCCCCGTGAAGATACTTGCCTTTGAAATGCGATGACTCTTCGCTCCACTCTGTGTGAGCCGGGTTCTCCGCATCACCAAGAAAGCCCGTCAACACAGAATCGGTGATCGAAACAATCGCGTTCACATCACGAATTGGACGCGTCCGAACATCCGAGATAACGATTCCGTCGCGTACAAAAATCGGACGGTTCTGCACAGAACCCTCGGCGCGTTCCACAAACGCATCGAAGAAAGACGTGCGCTGCGTGCCATCGTTCAGATGGACAGTGACAGGAATTCGCAATGAAACTCGGCCGCATTCTTTCCATCTGCACCGGAGTTCAGACTTTGTTGACTCTGGAAGAGTAATCCCCGAATCGCCGACAAACTGATCCTGAAGCGAAGGGCAGGAGAGCAAATCGTTCTCCTGTGTCAGAGCCCACTTTGTCAACGCGATCAGAGGACTCATGGATTGCTGCAATGTTCGGCTGCAGGTCTTCAGAACAGATTCCAAAGAGGATGAGTCCATGACACATCGAGCGTCAGCGTCTTCCACGGTGACGACGAGCTGACCATTCAGGATCGGAAAGAAATAATCCTGCACAACCGCGTCGATCACGGCCCCGCTGGTCCAGCGTTCGTCGCAATAGGGCACAACGAGCGTTAGCCCAGGATCAGTGCCACGCTTCAGCTGAAAGTCAGCAATAAACTTATTGATGCAACGCTGATCGGAGACGGGCAACGACGCTTCATTGCGATCCGGCTTCTTGCCAAACCAGCCGTCCGGCGTGTAACTCTTGTCGCCGACATGATGAGACCTCAGAATCGACTGCCCGACCAGCAATCGCTTCTTGTCATCGTGGCGCACTGTCAGCCCAAAAAAGCTGCGAATCCGACTACTGCGCGGGAACACAAATTTTCCCAGGCCCCAGCGACCTCGACCACCGTCCGTTTTATTCGACTGCCCTTCCGCACGGAAGAAGTAGTAGAACGGATTCTTTACACCGGCGACTTCGTGGTACTGAGTCACGTCGCCAGTCAGACCGGTGGTTCCCGTGTCTTCATAGGCAATGAACCGACAAGATTCATTTTCGCGAGGTGCATCGCGAAGACCGCTGCCTTCGGCATGAAAATGTGACCAGCCGTTTTCGAACCAGCGAGCGGCCTTATCCGGAGATAACGCAGCCTTGTCACCGGACACAAAGATGCGAACTCGCACCGGGCCCCTGACGCGTGGTCGTTTGGCGTCGAGTGAATTCTGAATGGCTTCACGAATGAAACCGCGCAGCTCGGTATCGCTGGTAAAGAATTCCCCCTGAGTCGCTTCACGATTCTTGAAGCGAGGATTCACTTTGTTGAAGTTCCAGGAGAGTTTCATGACTGTGACAGATCAACAAAAGAATTTCAGAAACACTAAACGCGGTATGGCGATGGTAAGTTGTTGAATTCGCTGTGGTGGCTGGCGACATTCAACGTATGAAACAGTTCAATGATCATTAGTTGTGTTCGGAACTGGAGGACGCAACAAGCAGCGTCAGACCTTGCCGTGTGGGTAAATTCCAGAGGCCGCGATGTGCTGAACTTCTATGACGATTGCGACGTGCGAGGGTCGCAGAATATGCCGATCGGCGACGACCGCGAGCGGAACATTTCTTCAGTCCTCGCCGTCGGTTCTGTGCCGCGATTCGATGGTCGCAAAGCAGGAAACTTGAGCCTGAGGCAGGCCGCTCGAAGATCTTTCTCGGCACCAGGGCAACATTTAAACAGATTGTTACACTACCGCCAGATTGCCCGCAGGACCGGATCGCCTGCGCGACATATCAGGATAGTGCTTACAATGTCTGGTGAACTTCAGGCCGTAGGTGATTTGGAGAGGCTCCGAAGATGTCGACCGACGACTCACAAAGGTCGCTGATTCCTGCAGCATTCAGTGCCGGGAATACGATTCGCCTGCTGACCAGTGCCGCATTCTTTCTGGCGGCGTATGTGATTCCATTGTCGTTTCCGGAATGGTCAGGCTCGCGCAACACGTTTCTGATCCTCGGCGGAATCAGCCTGGCATTTTCACTGATTACGATCATCTTTCCTCGCCTTACGTCCAGGTTGACGCAGCGAATGGGGATTCGCTCGCGCATGCTGCTGCCACGAGAAGGGATCGTTTATCTTGGAATCATGCTGATTGTCGCCATCGGTGCACTCACGGGCGGCAGTCCGGACACGGGCAATATCCTGTTGCTGGTTTTCGGCATGATGGCGGGTCCGTTTGTGCTGAACGGCTGGGTCGTCGATGCCATGCTGACACGAGTCACCGTAAGTCGGCAGCATCCGCTGACGACTCAGGCTGGTGTCTACTTTGGAGTGGATGTAAAGCTCCGTAACGACAAGCCATTGTTGTCATCTCGCCTGGTCGAGGTTCGCGACGTTGTGCAGGGACGTGATCTGCGAGCGGAACCGACGGTGACGTTCGTGCGAGTCGGCCCGAAGGAGGAACGCTTCGGTCGCTACGAGTTATGCATCAACCGCCGTGGACTGTATCGCTTTGGACCGATGCGAATCAGCAGCCGTTTTCCACTGGGGATCGGAGAACGTGGTCACGTTGTGGACGGTGAAAGCGATCTGCTGGTTCATCCGGCGATCGGAAGACTTCTGCCGGGCTGGAAGAGACGCGAACGGGATCTCGCGGAATCAGCCAGCCGTGCCAATGCTCGGATGGGTATTTTCGATGATGACTTTCACAGCATTCGTGAATACCGGGCGGGAGACAGTTCGCGAGCTATCCACTGGCGCAGCTCTGCTCGTCACGGCCAGATGATGGTGAAGGAGCATCAGCAGCATCGTGAGGCGGAGCTGACCGTGATGCTGGATTTCTTTCTCACTCCGGAGTTTTCTGAGGTCCTTCAGGAGACTGCGGTGAGCCTGGCAGCGACGTTGTGCGTCGAACAGACTCGACAGTCATCCGCCGGAACTTATCGCCTGCTGATTGCCGGAAAAGAGATCCAGAATCTGGAGGTTGTTGGCGCAGCGCGATTTCGTGACGCAGCGCTGAAAGCCCTGGCCACCTGCCAGCCATCTGCAAAGGCACCGTTGACGGAGATTCTGACAGCAGTTGTCTCCGGGCCAATCTCGTCAACAAGTCGTTTCGTGTTGATTACTCCGCGTCCTCACGAGGCCGAGGTCATGGCTGAAACCGTCGCACGTGACTCCATGCGGACGGAGTCGCATCTGCTCCAGCGATTATTGTTTGTCGACTGTCGCCCGGAGACTCTCAACGATGTCTTCACGGTGTCAAACAGCCTCGACTCAGGAGAAAGCAACAATGGTTGAGATGTCAGCAGCTCAGAGCGACGAAAAACTTCGAGCGACATTCTTCCGAAGCATGACGCTGGTCATTTCAGCAGCATCGTTAATTCTCGCGGGAGGAGAGGGGTCTTTTTTTCCGTCTGGCCTGACCCCCTTTATTGCCGTGATCGCCTGGATCTTTGTCGACCACTATCGAACGCTGCGAATCCCCGTTCTGGCCGGCAATATTATGGGGATTGTTGCACTATGGCTGGCTGCTGATGAATTCATCGGGGGGACCATACTTCGCAAACTTCTGTCAGGTGCACACCTGGTTGTGTATTTGTCGTGGGTCGTGCTTCTGTTACCAAAATCTCATCGCCAGTATTGGTGGCTGATGGCCTTGAGTGTTCTGGAGTTGTCGATTGCAGGTATCGTTTCCGGCGACGTCACCTTCGGGGCTGCACTGGTGGGCATGATGCTGCTCATGCTGTGGACCATGTCGGTGTTCTCGCTATACAGAGTCCAGGACCTGCATGCGGCAAGCCTGCAGCGGCTGGCAGCTGTTGAGTTGTCTGGTCCGCGCGAGGTTTCGACAAAGCCGAGCACAACCTCAACATCGAAACCGCGGAGTCAGAGAATCCGAGCATTTCTTTGGTCCTTCCTCGGGCTTGGGATCCTGAGGCGAACGTCCAGTTCAACAAAAGGCTCAACGAAAGATACAGTGGAAGTCCCGGTCATCATGGTCCGGAACGGGCTTCAGCGAGATGCTGCGGAAACATGGGTGGGCTGGCGTTTTCGCGGAATGGTGAGTGGTTCTTTTGTTGTCTCACTCATTCTGGCTTTTATCGTTTTTGCGGCATTTCCTCGCGTTTGGATTCCGGGCCTGGTTCTGGGGGATGTCGCCGCTGAACAGTCGGCGATGGGAGCGAGAACAGGCTTCAGCAATTCTGTAGCTTTGGGCGATGTCGGAAAGATCATGCAGAGCAACGCCCGAGTTCTCACGTTCGATGTGTTGAACCTGAAGACTGAAAAGCCAGCAACCGCTGATGAACTGGCGGATGCCCTTGGAATGGATGAACTCCGCTTTCGCGGCAATGTTTTCTCGCGATATTTTGAGGGAGAATGGGGACGTGGCTATTCGCTTCGCGAAACGTCGCACGAAGACGGAATTCATCGTCCGGGCAATTATTTCCGAATGCCATCGGACTATCGTGTCAATATCGTACAGGATCCTCCTGTCGAGCTCTTTGCGTTTGCACCGTATCCGATAAGTCGAGTGATCCCATCGCGACGCAATCGAGTTCTGTCGACGGAGAAAAGAGCCTGTCTGATCTGGATGGAGCGACCGTATGAGGACTCTCTGCCGAGAACGTTTTCTGTGGAACTGCCTCGCGTCGAACCCGACAGCGGGATTCCGTTCGAGTTCTGGAGCGATATGCCCAACCATTCACCGGAACAAAACGCCCAGCTTCGTCAGAAACATCAGATTATGGCCGAGCGGCTGTTTTTAACTGACGGCTTTGAAACACGCTATATTCAGTCGGCACGAGAACCCCTTACGATCGAAAGTAGCGCATATGTGCAAAGAAAAGATCTTCCGTATGCGGTGCCGCAACTCTACGCACTTGCCAATCAGATTTGCCTTGAAGGTGGTCAACGTGTTTCGCAAGACGAGTCTGTACGGCGAATCATGTCGTATTTGAGTCCCGAGAACGGATTCCGCTATTCACTCACACCAACGCGAAAAGACACAAAATTGGATCCGGTGGAAGATTTCCTCCTGAATACAAAAACGGGACATTGTGAGTACTTTGCGTCGGCATGTGCTCTGATGCTGCAGGCCGTCAAAGTGCCGGCACGTCTGGTCAATGGATATTACGGCTGTGAACTCAACAGCGTGACTGGAAAATACGAGGTCCGCCAGCGACATGCTCATGCATGGACGGAGGCTTTTGTTAATGGAAAATGGCAGACGATTGAGGCAACTCCGGAGGCCGATCGCGCGGCTTTGATGTCGAAGAATGAATCCATCACACTGATGTCGAACATTCAGGAGGCGATTTCCGACTTCTGGAATGACGGCATTCACAATATGTCGGCTCAGCGTCAGCAGGAATTCTTCGCTCCGGTGATTTCAACTTCGAAGTCATTGTACGAGACGATTCAGGAGCAGGGCTTGCTGACGACGGCTCGACTGTGGATTGTGGGGCTTGCAACTTCTCCGGAAAAATGGGTCAGCTGGCAGGGAGGTGTCATCACTTTTCTGTTCCTGGCGACAATCGCCGGGCTGATTCGAATCCAGGCCTTTCAACGGATTCGCAACCGAATTCAGGCCCTGTGGGAACTACGATCTCCGCGCCACAAATCGCTGAAGTCAGTGATCCGCTTTTATGAAGGCTTCTGCACTCTGTGCGAGCGGCATGGCCTGAAGCTTTCTCCAAGCAACAGCGCGCTGGAGAATGCTCAGATTGCGA
>JBILXT010000263.1:0-9994 GCA_044378235.1 Planctomycetaceae bacterium | reverse complement strand
TCGTCACCAGAGCCTGAATCACTTCGATTCCCAGCGGCTGGCAGGCTTCCTTCATCGATTTTTCAAACGACTCCTGGAATGCGGTACGTGTTGTCCCCTGAATAAAATCTCGTCCTGATGAATTCGACCCTTGCAGTCGACAGAAGCTGCGAGCGTTCGGCATGATGATCGTTTCCACGATCTCCTTATCGATTTCAGGCCCGTTTTCGCTTCTGTTGAAAAGCACATAGACTTCAGCCGCTTTCGCTGGAGCAACACGAAACTCGATGACGCCATCAAGACTGACCCAGAAGCCATCCTTCGTTGGGAATCCCATGTCGCCTTCTTCGCCAAGATTGAATCGCTGACTGCGGCAATCCACCTGATCGACTCGCACGATATACGGATTCAGGTAATGAGTCCCTGCGTCCAGTGTCGCCTCCTGAACACCTCGTTCACCTGGCTTTACCAGCAGCACGTTAGGATCTTCAGCGAGTGGTGCAGCCAGATTGGAGACAACTCCCTTAAACCCGGCCGGGATTGTGACAGGCTTCTGAATCTCAACAGAGTAGAGATATGGGTTAATCGGATAGCGTCCAGGGTTTAGCACTCCGGGCATGATGCCCTTTGTGGTGGCTTCCCCTTTTTCGTTCACTTTCGCGAGGAAGTCGCCGTATCCAAGGTCATCACCAGTCAGACTGACCTTGATGCCCATGTCACCCGGAGCAATCTCAATTTGCTTCACAACCTGCCACGACCATGTATACGGGTTGTAGAAGTGTCGACCTTCAGCCAGCACTTCGCGCTGGACTCCTTTGTGCTCTGCTGTCGGAGCAACCTCATCACCGTTGGTGATGTCCATTCCTGTTTTTCGTATCAGGATAGCCATCTCACCACTGCCCACATCGATGCGGAAACTGGTGTACACAGTCCACACCACTGACAGGCCAACAATCGCCAGCAGCAGCACAGCTGCCAAAGATGGCCCAGAAAGTCGAATCTGTCGACGAGCCGGATAGGACAAATTGCCAGAAGACATAGGGGGAACTCCGAAGGACCAGACAACTCGATGGCAGACGATCCCGCCTGCCTATGAACCTGAAATTGCTTTGTTTTCCTCGGAAACGGTGGCCCGAGCGCCGAGGATCAAAAAATCTAGGTTGTCTTCGTGCACTCCCCCGTTTTATTCGGGATTCTCTGCAGATTCGGGCCAGAACAGAGTTTCGGTGCGAACCAACTGAGCAATTGCATCGATTGTGTGCCCGCTCAGCACAGTCCTGAATGCGGTGAATTCCATGGCATCGCGGTCGCAGGGCAATCATGCGAGGCCGAAGTCGCTGGCACAGGTAGCCCGGGAGTCGCATCGCACACCAGCCCCGCCGAGGCACATCGCTCTTCACGCCAGCTGATGTCCATCTCCGAGACAGGAAATGATCATCAACAACTGCTAAGTTACCGCCGTGTATCGAGCACCCTCAGAGATGCATGAAAACGCCATCCACCATCTTGCTGTTCCATCCGTTGACAGGCCAGAAATGAAATCGGTCACCGAATACCTGACGTTCAATATCCCCGAGAGAATGGGCTTCCTGAACATCACGCCAAGGCTTGATCAGATCCTGAGTGACAGCGGAATCCAGGAGGGCCTGATGCTGTGCAACGCGATGCATATCACAGCGTCCGTGTTCATCAACGACGATGAATCCGGACTGCATGCCGACTACCGCAAGTGGCTGGAACAGCTCGCACCGTTCGATGCCTCACCGCAGCGGTATGCTCACAATCGCACAGGCGAAGACAATGCCGATGCCCATATGAAGCGGCAGATCATGGGACGCGAAGTCGTGATCGCTGTCACGAAAGGACGTCTGGACTTCGGCCCGTGGGAGCAGGTCTTCTATGGCGAATTCGACGGACGACGATCCAAGAAAGTGCTCGTAAAGATCATCGGTGAATGATCACCGGAGGAACAGTCCCACATTAATTTCCGTGTATCCCAACTCAAAGCGTCAGTTTTGAAGTTGCTATTTTCAGGCCTGGAGGGCCGACAAATCCAATGCCGGTGGCGTAAGCCACCGGTATGCGGGCACAAGGAATCTGAGGCCTGAAGGGCCGACACACGGGCGAATGTGTCGGCCCTTCGAGCCTGAAACTTAGTGTTCCTTTTTTGCAGTCCGGTGGCTCACGCCACCGGCAGAGGATATGCCGGGCTTCCAGCCCTAAGCAAAATGCACATCTTCAAATAAGGTGTCAGTGAGGGTTCGAGATGTTGTGCATAATCCCTCACTAACGTTCCAAAGCGGGACCCAATCCATGGAAACTTCCGGAAGGCAAATGGGACTGCTCCCAGGCTATGTTCGATTTCCTCTTGAATCACGCCGTCGGCAGCTCAATCATCACACGACCGTTTTCAACGCGAGCTGCATACGGTGTCTGACAAATCCGTTGGTTCAGGCAATGCTGACCACTGGAGACATTGAACTGCCAGCCATGCCACGGACAGGTGACGATGTTGCCTCTTAATGTGCCTTTTCCCAACGGGCCACCGGCGTGAGGGCAGATCCCATCGATCACATGAAACACGCCATCGACGTTGTAAACGGCAAAGATTTTTCCGTCTGCAACAACCTCCGCAGATTGTCCCGGAGCAATCGTTGCGGCTTCTGTCAGATCCAGGCTGGCCATATCACGCGACTCTATCTTGAAGGGCTGTTGAGTTCCTGCTTGACCTGCTCTGCGGCACGCAGAACACGCATCATATTTCCACCCAATATCTTGTGGATGGCCTCACGATCATAACCGCGGTTGAGCAATTCCTGAGTAATCAGCGGGTAGGTGGCCACACTTTCCAATTGGTGAGGCAGCCGCGGTACTCCGTCAAAGTCTGAGCCAATGCCGACGTGATCAACTCCCGCCACTTTGACGATATGATCAATGTGGTCGACCACGTCATGCAGCGTCCCGCGAGCTTCCTTATCCTTCTTCAGAACTTCCGTCGGCGCGATAAACGCTGAAAAGAAATTAACCATCACGACTCCGCCGTTTTGCTTGACCAGCGTCAGAACATCGTCGGGGACATTGCGAGGATGATCACAGATCGCTCTGGCACTGGAATGAGAAAACATCACCGGTGCTTTTGTCACGGCCAACGATTGTCGCATGGTTTCTGGTGAAACATGCGACAGGTCAATCAGCATTCCAAGGCGATTCATTTCTCTTAACACGTCCTTGCCGAAATCCGACAGTCCGTTGACTTTCGGTTCATCAGTCGCAGAATCGGCCCACGTCAATGACTTCGAATGAGTCAGAGTCATGTAGCGGCAACCTTCATCGTACAGCCGCTGCAAGTTGCTGATTTCGTTCTCGATACTGTATCCGCCTTCGACTCCCATCATTGACGCAATTCTTCCGGCCTTCACGATTCGTTCAATGTCATCAGCCGTCGATGCAAACTCGAAGGTCTCCGGATAACGCTTGACCATCGACTTAACGATGGAGATCTGATGCAGCGTCTGGGCCAGCGCGTCGCCGTTCTTGTCGGCGGCAGCCGGAACGTAGACCGACCAGAACTGTGCCTTGAGGCCTCCTTTCTTCAGTCGAGCGATATCCGTGTGAAGCGTCGGCTGGTCTTTGGAGATGTCCAGAATGTCGAACGATGAATTGCCCTTGTCACGAATCTCCCAGGGCAGGTCGTTGTGGCCATCGAACAGCATGCCACTGAAGTGGACGGCTTCACCTTCCGGAGTCAGCACGACGTCAGGCCGATTGGAATCCTGAGCGTTTGAAGGGCGTCCACCGATCAGCACAAAGGATGAGAGCACGATCGAGGCCGAGACTAAAGATCGTAGCGAAACCAGTTTGCCGCCGTGCATATTTTGTTTTCCGTTCAGATTCAGTTCAGGCAAAGATTTCTGCGACTGGCCGCCCTTTGGCAATCGGAAGCGGACGATTGAGATTGTCATGAACTTCAATCGTGTGATCAATCCCCAGAGCAGAATACATCGTGGCGGCCAGATCGCCGGTGGTCACAGGATCACGATCAGGGACCGCGCCGTATTTGTCAGAGGCACCGTAAACGGCTCCGCCCTGAACACCACCACCAGCCATCAGCACGGTGTAACATTTCGGCCAATGGTCGCGACTGATGTTGGCGTTGATCTTCGGCGTGCGTCCAAACTCGCCCATCCAGATTACGAGCGTTTCGCCCAGCAGCCCTCGATCACTCAGATCATTCAGCAGCACCGGCAGCGTATGATCGGTCGACGGAAAATGCCACTCGGGCAGAATCTCGTACATACGTGTGTTGTCGAAACCATGAGTATCCCAGCCGCCGTCGGTTTTACTGCGACCACCAATGCTCTGCGCAAAATACACGGTTGTAAACTTAACGCCGGATTCGACCAGTCGACGAGCCAACAAGCAGCCCTGACCGTAAGTTGTGCGGCCATAAGCATCGCGCACAACATCGGGCTCCCTTGAAAGATCGAACGCATCACGGACCTTTTCCGAATTCAGCATCGCGAGTGCGCGTTCGTAGTAGGCGTCGAGTCCTCGAGCGGCTGCGGAACGATCGAGTGCCTTCGCCTGATTGTTGATCAGTTCCTGAAGTTGTCGTCGATCCTGAAGGCGCCCGAGAGTTACATCCGACGGCAGACTGAGTTGCGACAGCTTGAAATTCGTCTGATTGGGATCATCACGAAAGAACAGCGGATCATGCTGTTTACCGAGAAAGCTGGCTCGCTGCCCGGGTGTCGTTGATCCATCCGAAATCTGATACGGATACGAAACGAACGTCGGCATGCCGTTGGTGTTCGGAGCAACCGCATCGACGACCGAACCATAACCCGGGAACAGATCGAGTGATTCACGGAGCCGCTGATCATCGATTGGTGGCTCAACACCGGTCAGCGCGGTGTAGCCGGCGGAATTGTGATTATTCATCGTGTGATGCACTGTGCGAATCTGAGCGATCCGATGCATCACTTTGGCCGTCTCCGGCAGGTGTTCACAGATCGACATCCCGGGCACCGATGTCGGAATCGATTTGTAAAGCGACCGGTAACCGTCGGGAGCATCCGGTTTCATGTCGAACGTATCAACATGACTGGGCCCACCCCACTGAAACAGAAAGATCACTGACTTCGCGGTGGCTTTTCGAGCCGTCCCCGACTGTCGCTCCTGCGCTTGCAGCAGTCGCGGCAAGTTCAGCCCCAACAGACCCGCACCGCCGACGCGGATAAGGTCGCGGCGATGAATCCGTGCCGCCTGATCAACGATGCTGTTCCATGGCATCTCAGAAGCCTTTCAAAAACTTCCTGAGTTCAGGATCGTCGTCGTCTTCGCCCTTCTCGTCACCAACGTCGAACCAGCTCGGTCCTTCGTCTTCCTCGGCCACTTCGACAATTTCTTCCGCGATCACTTCATCGACAATTTCTTCTTCAGCCGTTGCGACGTCTTCCTCGGATAATTCTTCGAACAGTTCAACCTCTTCAACTTCGGCATCGAATTCTTCAACCGCGTCAACACTCTCAGCGGATGCGGTCGGCTCCACGGCTTCGACGTCATCAAAGAAATCGAACTCCTCCAGAACCTCGATCTCGGCGTCAACCTCGGCAGTTTCGTCCACCGTTTGGGCGTCCGCTTCCGCTGTGGCCCCTGGGGTATCTGCAATGGGCTCAGATGCTTCAACCGCTTCCGGCTCATCAAGAAAATCGAACTCTCCCGGTGCCGCCGATTCGGCAACCTCAGAAAGTTCGAGAACGTCCCATGCTGGCACAGAGTCAGTCACGGGCTGGGCCGCATTAACTGCAGCCACGTCTCCGACAGTTGGATTGTCGCTGACACTGGATTCATCCAGGAGCTCGACATCATCAAAGATTTCGACCTCATCAACGACGGCCGTGGCTGGCTGCTCTTCAACAACGTCCACGACGTCTTCCACCGCATCCGAGAACCAATCCGTTTCCGGAGAATCCTCAGTGACACCAACAGGCGCCATCGTCGTCACTTCATCAACCGACTGCTGCGGTTCGATATCGATTCCCAGGCTGTCGAAGAAATCGGAGCCTTCTTCCTTCAACTCGACTGTTGATTCTTCTTCCAGCACTTCAACCGCGTCCGCGGGATCTTCGATTCTTCCCGCTTCAGCAACATCCACTAAGGATTCGGTCAATCCATGTCCAACAACAGCATCAACCGCAGCAACATTCTCCAACGCCTGCTCAGGCTCTGCTTCGATTCCAAGGCTATCAAAGAAATCTGACGAATCCTCCAGCACCTCCACCAACTCTGCGTCTTTCTGATTTGTTTCAGCAGACACCAATTCAGCAGCTTCGACCGGAGCGACGTCATCGACAACTTCGACAATATCAGCAGGCTCGTCGAACCATTCGGCGTCGACAACTTCGACTCCCAAATCCTCTTGCGGAGCAGAAGTATCAACGACAGCAACCGGCTCCAGATTCTGTTGCGGAGCGTCCTCCACGATCCCCAGCTGGTCAAAGAAGTCGTTCGATTCCTCCAGCACCTCGACAAGTTCGGCTTCGTTCGGATCCGACTCAACCAAGCCCGCTTCCAGAACTTCAATGGGGGCGTCGTCGTCAAGAACTTCGATGACTTCAGCCGGCTCTTCGATGGCCTCAACAAGCTCCGCAGCGACGACTTCTTCCGCAAGAACCTCTGGTTCCTCCAGCACTTCGATTAACTGTTCGCCAAAGAGGTCAGACTCGTCGAGATCTGCGGTAATCGCGTTCGCTTTTATTTCGTCCTCCAGCACTTCAACGACTTCCAGGGGTTCGTCGTCAAGCACTTCAACCGCTTCAACAGCGTCGACGGGCTCCTCAACCACGACCGCTTCAACGACCTCTTCGGCGAAAATGTCGTCGTCATCCAGAACTTCGACGACTTCTTCGACGACATCATCAACGACCATAACTTCTTCTACGACATCCACGACTTCAGAGTCGCCGCCCCCGTCAACAGGGGCCGCAACATCATCGCTCCCTTTTCCACCGAAGAACGACAAATCATCGGGCGAATCATCTGTCAGCCAGGAAGAATCCGATGTAGGCGACTCAACGTCGGCTGCGTCAATTTTCTCCGCTTTCTCCGCAGCTCGATCGGCGACGGGAGCTGGACGAACAATTTTCGGCTTTACGGCCTGTTCTACAACGGGCGCGGCCACCGCAGCGATCACAGCCGCAGCAGCAGCTTTCTTTCCAGCGTCGACTGCCACGTTTGCGTCTTCAACACCTGTCTTCGCCGCCGACTGAGACGACTTCTGGCGTCTGGCAAAGGCTTCGTTGACTGGTTCGCCTTTGATGCGAGCAGTTTCTTCATGAGCATCCGCGGAAGCACCGGCCTGTTCGACCGAATAATTCAATGGAGCCTTGGCTTTCGACTCTTCTGCAATGATTGCGGCGGCAGAACTGACAATCGTCGATGATTCCGAAGCGATGCTGGCTGACTTTGGGCTTTTTCGAGAACGCTCACCTTCGCTCTTCGCTGGCGAACCAGAATCCTCTTTCAGGTGCACAATAAAATTGACTGGCCCCAAAGTGAGAATCGAACCGGTCACAAGTTCGACTCGTTCCCCGGGCGTGATCCGCTTGTTGTCGACATAAGTCCCGTTGCTGCTGTCCAGATCCGTCACGGAGACGCCATCTCGCCCCACTCGCAAAAAGCAGTGTCGCCGACTCATTTGCGGGGCAGACAGACGCAGATTGCAGTCAGAGCCTCTCCCGATCACGATATCGTGTCGAACAGTGACTCTGCGGACATTGGCCAACTGCTCCTGCAGTTCCAGGACAACCTTCATGGATTTCGTTCCGTTGACGACGATGACGTGGGAATCCAAATCAAACAGGCTTTGAGCAGTATCTGCGGGGCGAGGTCAGGTTCGCCTGCGAAATTCTGTCAGGTCGAAGAGAAAGATATCGCGCGTCATTCCCAAATACTCGCGATTTACAGCAATTTTGACCTCAGATCCTCCCAATTCTGTACCGCGTCCTGCCAACATGAATGGCCGGAAAATTCTGACCTCTGGCGAGAGACAGCGATTGACTGAACCGCTTTCTTTATTTGTCCCTGAGGCTTCAGATGATTCGCAAACAGAAACAGGGGACGTCACAGGCTCATTGGACCCATTTATTGTTTTCTCGCAATCTACGGTGGTTTGCGGGACGTCAGGGGCTGCGATACCCTGCACAATCCAACACGACGGTCGGGATCTCGGAAGATGTGCACACTCTGGATGAGTCGTCACCTTTCCCATTGCAGATCTGCCGTTCATTGTTTTTGGGACGCAAAGGACAGCTGAACGCAGGAATTTACTTCGAATGAGTGAACCGTCAGATAATTCTCCACCGAATCCTCCCGCTCAGAAGCCATCCGGACCTGCAGGTGGTGAGCCACGTCGATCGAACTTTGGTTCGATGACTATGATTCTCGTTCTGATCGCGGTCGCGATTGCTTTCTTCTCTTACAGCACGTCCCCGTCCAACTACGGGACGACGATTCCGTACTCATTTTTCTTTGAGCATCTCAAGGGCGGCAAGGTTAAGTCTGTCACAGTCCACGGTGAACTCCTTACTGGCGACTGGGACAAGATTCCAGAAGAAAAGCCACCCGGCCTGACAGGCACTTTGGCAGCCAAGTTCAACACAGTACTGCCACCGATGCTGATGCACAATCAGCAACTGAACAACGAACTGACTCGACAGGGCGTTCTCTACAACAATGTCCCAACGTCTGTCTCGACCGGGACAGAAATGCTGTTGTGGATCCTGATGCCTGTCGGTCTGATCCTGATCATGTGGAACATGATGCGACGATCGTCGGATCCGTTCAGCAGCGGCGGCATGATGGGCGGTTTCGTTCGCAGCCAGGCTCGCAGATTCGAAAAGAGCGAAAACTCCGCGACCTTTAATGAAGTGGCTGGTTTGAAATCAGCCAAGCAGGACCTTCAGGAAGTTGTCGAGTTCCTGAAAACGCCCAAGCGATTTACTCGTCTGGGTGCCAAGATCCCGAAAGGCGTACTGCTGGTCGGCCCTCCGGGAACGGGCAAGACATTGCTGGCACGAGCGACCGCCGGAGAAGCGGGCGTCCCGTTCTTTTCGATCAACGGCTCTGAGTTCATTCAGATGTTCGTGGGCGTCGGAGCGACTCGAGTTCGAGATCTCTTTAAGACAGCTCGTGAATCATCGCCTTGCATTATCTTCATCGACGAAATTGACGCGGTGGGCCGAGTTCGCGGGGCTGGCGTTGGTGGTGGCCACGATGAACGTGAGCAGACTCTGAATCAGATTCTCAGCGAAATGGACGGCTTCCAGCAGGGCGACACAGTTATCGTGCTCGCGGCAACAAACCGCTCCGATGTGCTCGACCCGGCTCTGCTTCGTCCCGGTCGTTTTGATCGGCATGTGACGGTTGATCTGCCTGCGAAAGAAGGGCGTCTTGGCATTCTGAAAGTTCATACTCGCAAAGTGCCAATGGCGGACGATGTGAACCTGGAAAGTATCGCAAAGACAACCATGGGTTTCAGCGGTGCTGAACTCGAGAAGCTCGTGAACGAAGCCGCCCTGAAAGCTGCTCGTGATGAAAAACGCAGCGTTGAAATGAGCGATTTCCGCTATGCATACGACATCGTGACGATGGGCGTGCCGCGAGATGAAGTCATGGACAAGAAGGAGAAGACTCTGACTGCGTGGCATGAAGCCGGACACGCAGTGCTGGCATGGGCGCAGGAAGGCATGGACCCGGTTCATAAGGTGTCCATTGTCCCTCGCGGTCGGACACTGGGGGTCACTCAGTTGATGCCTGAGAGTGAGATTAACAACCTCGGTGAACGCATCCTGAAAGCTCGCATCGTCATGACCATGGGCGGGCGAGCCGCCGAGAAGATGAAGTTCAATGAGTACTCCGCGGGAGCTCAGGGCGATATCAGCCAGGCAACTCAACTGGCTCGCCGCATGGTGGCCAGCTGGGGGATGTCCGAAGTGATCGGTCCCGTGGCGTT
>JBILXT010000674.1:0-2800 GCA_044378235.1 Planctomycetaceae bacterium | reverse complement strand
CGAAACAGGCGCACGTCGTCCTCGTGAGCGACTGCAACGACGTAACCGCGAGTATCAAACTGAGGCCGACCGGCTCGTCCAAACATCTGATGCGCGGAACTGGCGTCGATCAGCTTCATCCCACCCGGTGGCCCCTTCAGCAGCGATGTCATCACCACCGAACGTGCAGGAAGGTTAATTCCGGCCGCCAGAGTTTCCGTGCAAACGCAGATACTGAGCAGCTTCTTCTGAAACAGGCGTTCGACAACGCGACGATACTTCGGCAGCATTCCGGCATGATGAATTCCCACGCCGCGAATCAGAAACTGCTTCAGCTTTCCTCCCGCGCCGATAGACCAGTCAACCTGTTCCATCTCGGCGAGCAATTGCTTCTGCTGTCCGTCGGCGAGCAGCCGTTTGCCTTTTAGCTGTTCGGCGACGCTCCAGCATTCGTTTCGATTAAAGCAGAACACCAGCGCCGGGGTGTAGCGGGATTCCTCATCGCCGTCGGCCATGATCTCCAGCTGATCGGGCAACATTTCGTCAGTGACCCAGCGAAAATCGAGAGGCACCCGTCGTTCGTCGCTTTGCAGTAGACGTAGTCGACGACCATGCTGACGCGCAAGCCAGACGACGAAGTCCGTCGCATTTCCCACGGTTGCACTAATCAGCAGAAGACGACAATGCTTCGGGAGCAATCCCAGTGACAACTCCCACACGATGCCTCGTTCAGGATCATTGAAGCTGTGAAATTCATCCATGACAACGGCTGAGACATCGTCAAACGAAATCTCCTCGGGCGACAACAGGCGGTTCAGCAGAATCTCGGCCACCACCACCAGAATCCGGGCATCCGAGTTTTCACGCCGATTGCCAGTGATCAGTCCGACGTCGTTGGCAGAAAAGCCCCAGCGGACTGCCGACTCCTGGAGTTCGCGAAACTTCTGTTCGGTCAGAGCGATCAAGGGAGTCGTGTAGTACGCTCGACGACCGGTCATCAAGGCTTCGTACAGAGCTGTTTCTGCAATGACAGTTTTACCCGTTCCCGTAGGCGCGCAGACCAGAATGCCGTCTTCGGAATCAAACCATGTCAGAATCGCCTGTTCCTGAAACGGATACGGCGGCCATGGAAGTTCTTCCAGATAACGCAGTGCGATTTCTTCGGACGATGGGGGAGGAGAATCCATTCGATCAGGTTTCAGCAGAATTGAAAGACAGCGCGGGCATTCGGTGCATATTGGATTTCAGAACACCGCATAGACAACATCAGAAAACAGTTGCTGGTCACGATTTTCGGGCGAACTCGTCTTTCCAGCATTCGGACAGTGGAATTCGCAGCCACCATTTCTCAGCACGAAGCCGGATGATATCCGTTTGGCGGCCAAAGTCTTTCCCGATCAGGTCGGAGAAAGTACGCATTCCACAACGATGACCAGCAAAAGCGCGACCATGAGACCTCTGACAAGCCACGGATTGAGCTCATCTCGGTCCTGCAGTATGGCCAGAGGCGAACCCAGCCGATGCCATAAAGCCATACCGGAAGTGACTGCGGTCAGACCAAATACGAACAGCATCCAGGGCGGAGTTCCAGCGTTCAGGATTTCGCCAGCGTCGCCAACGCGGTCGAACACTCCCAGTCCCAGATACGCACCATTCGCAATACAGCAAAAGCCAGCGAAGAACTGTGACAATGAGAGGATCACGGATCGTTGAGCCGATGGAGCACTCTGAGTTGGCTCAGCAGGACTCTGGCAGTGGAGGTCTGTCTTCAGGCTTTCCAGACGCCGGATGACGAGAGCCAGCAGTATTGGAATCAGGCAGCCGAGCACTGGACCGGCCCAGGCAACGACAAGCGGAGAGGGGTTTGGCGAAACGTCTGTCCGAGAGATCATTGCCGGATGCAGCACGACGCGAACAACGATTCCTCCGGTCAACTTCGCCGCCAGGATATGTCCGAACTCATGCGACGCCATCATTCCCAGCCAGGACAACCCCAGGATCGAGATCACAAACTGGAGTGGTTGCCACGGGTCCTTCATAGGCACATGTTCTGTTGTTGATGCTACGGGTTGCAATTCGATGGAGACACTCGCAACGATTCAATGCCACTAAAACGAGAAGGGCCGCGTGACCAATCTGGTCGCGCGGCCCTTTGTTATATTTCACTGACTCCACGGCCAGGACTCGAACAATTCCGGATGTGACCTAGCGAACCTGTACCGGCTGGGCGCGGCGAAGCGGAACGTTGGACTGCTGTGGCGTGTTGTTGGACGGGAAGAACACGGGTGTCTCCCAGCTGACAGGATCCACAACAGGTCCCGCTGCCGGAGCACCGTTCATTGGAGCCGCGTCATTGGGGACCGGCGGAAGATTTTGTTCGCCAGAGTCAGATTTAGGAGCTTCAAACACTGCTGGCGGGAGAGGTGAAGGAGTGCCATTCATGAACTGCTGAGGCTGAGGACTCATCATCGGAGCCATTTCCATTCCGCCGGAATGCTGGCCACCACAATTGCATCCGGATCCGCCTTGCCCCGGCATCATCATTGCCGACATGTCGGAGCCGCATGATGAGCATCCACTCTCCATCATCCCGGTGTCGCAACAGCCGCCGGACTCTGAACCCATCATCCATTGATCGGCCATCGGATAGGCGCCCATGGGCTGCCCCCAGGAATCTCCCGGATAGAGTGGTCCAGCCTGATTGCATTGAGAGCGGCGAGCACCATGACACCGATGCTGATGACGACAATGCTTTCCTGCGGAGCAGTGGCTGCCACAATTCTGTGACATCGTCGTGGCACATCCCGTGACAGTGATTAAT
>JBILXT010000262.1:0-10000 GCA_044378235.1 Planctomycetaceae bacterium | reverse complement strand
CGGGTTGAACGTACGACCCAACCAGCCAGCGTACTGTCCCGATCGGTCATAGCCCTGAATGTGGCCAAGTGGATTGGGAAGATAAACATAGCTCGGAAAGTCACGCCGCAATTCTGGTGGCTTTCCGGCGTCGGACTGCTGATCGAGATATTCGACAACCGACCCCATCGCTGGCCAGTCTTTCTCCGTGGCATCCACCATGGCGGCTCCGCGTTGCGCTGGCGGCAGAGGGTGTCCTGTTTGAATGTAGTGGCAGGCGTTGTGGTCGTTGTGCGGATGAGTCACTGTGCGGATCACTGCAAACTGATCCGAAATCGCTGCCAGCCTCGGTAGTTTCTCGCAAATCCTGAGCCCCGGAGTTCGCGAAGCGATCGGTTGATAAGGTCCCCGAATACCAGCGGTGGCATCCGGCTTCATGTCAAACGATTCCAGCTGACTCGGCCCGCCGAACAGAAACACAAACATCACAGACTTTGCTCGTGGCTGGCCAGTCGAACCTGATTGCTCGGCGGCGAGCAGCGAGTTCAAATTCGTTCCCAGCAACCCAACACCACCGGCGTGCAACACGTCTCGTCGCGTCACACCGTCACAAAGCCGTTTCGGCCTGCCGTGAATCGTGAGCATAGATCGGCTTCCTTCGGCTACTGGAAAGCGTTCTTTGAATTGGAGAGGCGGAGTAAAAAACCAACGGGTCGGACCGCGACGCATCCCAGGAGTGTAACATCCTCAACCCTGCGGCAACCAGCGTAGTTTTGAACGGAATCGACGCCTCGACGCCGGATCGTGCCAGAACGAACAGGACAAAACCTGACAGTGGTTTGTCTGACAGCAGACCATTTCTACGGGCGACCATTCACTTAAATGCTCGGATCACACGGCGACACGCAACATACAGTCGCCGTTTGCCGTCGCGATAGGTACAAGCCTGGCCTTTCAAGAAGCAAAAAACGAAAGTCTGAAATCGTTGTGAAATTAGCCCGAATTGCATGTGCATGGGATTTCTGGCGAAATCCAATACGACAATTATTAAATCCTCTATACCTCGCTGCGGCCACTTGGTTTGGCCATGACACCGATCACAAGCCTCAGTCCGTGAATTGAAACGAGAACAAGTCGCCGTCTCGGAGTACGAAATGCAGTCGAACTTCCTTGCCCGCCAGACGAGCAACATCGGGCGAGTTGTTCCACGCGGCTTGTTGATCGATAGTATCGCCGAATAACTCGTCGGTGTCGGCGAGCGAGAAGCCGGGGATGGGCGTACCAGCCGAGTCTTGAACTTCGACTCGCAGACTACCGGCCGCGGATGTGGAGTAGTTCAGTGACAAACGTTGGCCGGTGAACTTGAACGGCTTTGTCGTCAGTTCGCCGCCGGACAGCGGCGCGTGCATGGAAACAAAGCCATCGAGCCGAATCGTGTAGCGTCGCAGCCGGTGCATCTCGTCCCGCCACGCGCCTTCGTTGAAATGCAGCGAGATCTCATTGGGTAACCCTTCCGTGTCGGCCTCTGTTTCGAACAGACCGTAGCTTTGATAATTGTCGCCGTAGATCCATCGCCCTTCCGCCTGAGGCCCCGGTCGCAGGAACGCTTCGTCCCAACGACGGAAGCTCTGGCCATCGCGACTGGCGATCAGCACGCCGTCCGTCACTTCTGCACCCGTGTAAGCGCCGCTCCCTTCCACCGAGGCCGCAAACTGAGCCCGCGCCCTGACCGGTTCCAGACGCTTCGCATGCTCCGTCAGCGGTCGAGTCACGAATCGCGTCGGAAAACCGAGCAGCAGATGCGGCGCGCGGTAATACGGCGCGATCTGGTTTGTATACATCTGCTGGGGCGGCGAGTTCGGATACGTCAGTCCGATCGGTTCGGACCAGGTCGTGAAGTCCGTTGAATGCGACACACCAATCGAACGCAAACCCTTGAATTCGCCTTCGCTGAAGTAACGCATATACATCGCGTAGCGCTGGCGATCCGGATCCCAAAAGACCGTATTGTGCGAATCGAACGCACCCTTCGTGACAACCGGATCATCGCTGAGCTTTGACCAATGAATGCCGTCGGTCGATTTGAACGTGAGCAGCCCATTGCTGCTCGTTGTTCCGCCAACGGCCTTGTAACGCTGGTCGGGCGGGCACGCCGGATTGGTGTCTTTGAACGGCGCGAAGTTGTGCGTCTCGTAACCTCCGCGCCACAGGATATTGTTCTCTTTCGTGCCAGTGTTGTTCATGGTCGGCGGCCAGTCGAATAGTCCGAGGTTCGGCTTCACCCAATGAACGCCGTCGTTGCTCTCCGCGTAGCAAACAACTTCTGACTGAGCCTGCCGCAGCGGCGGAGGGTCAATAATGTAGCGATGGCCTCGGTAATACATTCGATAGATGTCGCCGTCCTGAAAGACGGTCGGGTAACCGCTGGCGTTCCCTTCCCACGGTTTCTCGAACGTGATTGCGACTTCGCGCGGCGTCGGATGATGCAGCCTCAATTCGGCCTGCCCATCAAGTTGCTCGATCAACGCCTGATCGACGAACAGCTCCCGCCGCGATCCGATGTCGATCGGGTCTGCTGCACCTGCAAAATTCGTCCATCCTGTCACCAGGATGACGACGAGCCATTTCAGCCGAGTAAGCATGTGTTGTTTTCCAGTCATCGAAAAGAATTTCGAGCACCCGTCAGAGATTGCCTCAGAAGGCATTCGACATGCTCACATTCAGCAGGCTGTACGAGCCCAATATCTGTTGGACTACCGCGATCCGATCAGAAAATAGATTTAGGCATTTCGGATCGTTCGTATGACAGACTACAGTACTCGGCACTGCATATTGAAGGAGAGGTTCGCATGCTGTCAATTCACGATGGTCACTTGAGGCAAGTTTCCTCATCGCGGCGCGAATGGCTGCGAGTTGGCGGATTGAGCGCACTCGGGCTTTCGCTGCCATCGCTTCTGCAGATGAAACATGTATCGAGTGCCCCGGTCACGACTCCATCCGCGTTCTCCGGAGATCTTGGCGCTTCATTTGGCAAAGCAAAGAATGTCATCTTCCTGTGGCTGCAGGGAGGCCCGCCACAGCACGAAACCTTCGACCCGAAGCCGGAAGCGCCGCTGGAGATTCGCGGGCCATTCAAACCGATCAGCACCAATGTGCCGGGCATCCAGTTCAGCGAGTTACTGCCGCGAACATCTCGATACGCCGATAAAATGGCGATTGTGCGTTCCATGTCCACTCGGGACGATAACCATGACGTCAGCGGGTACTGGCTGTTGACCGGCTATCCGTATCTGACCGGCAGCGCGCGGCAAATCAAGCCGACGGACTGGCCATACTTCGGCTCGATCATCAAGATGCTCAAGCCGAGCGAGAGACTTCCCGCGCTGACCTCCGTCTGGCTTCCCGACCTGATGCGTCTGAATGACAACGTCACGCCAGCCGGACAGTCCGCCGGATTTCTCGGCCAGCAGTGGGAAACAGAACGGTTTGTCGGCGATCCGGCATTGCCCAACTACGAGATCGAGGGACTCTCCGCACGTGAAGGGCTGGACCGCCTACGAATGGACCGCCGCCGCGACTTGTTGCAGCAGTTCGAAACGGGGCTCAGCAGTATTTCGAAGGCGGGCAAAGTGGAGTCGTGGGATCGCCTGAACCAGCAGGCGTTTGATCTGATCACTTCGGGTACAGCCAGAGCGGCATTTGATCTGAGTCAGGAACCCGACAGCGTGCGGGATCGATACGGGCGTTACACATGGGGACAGTCGGTGCTGCTGGCGCGACGGCTAATCGAAGCCGGAGTGCGTCTGGTGCATGTCAACTGGGCTCGTGATCCCGGCGACAATGCCGTTGACAATCCGCTCTGGGATACTCATGCACTCAATGCGGATCGCCTTCAAGATAATCTCTGTCCGCAGTTCGACCCCACGTTCGCGGCGCTGATGGACGATCTGTCGGAGCGAGGACTTCTGGACGAAACGCTGGTGGTCGTGATTGGCGAATTCGGAAGGACTCCAAAGATCAATGCCAATGGCGGGCGAGATCATTGGGGACACGTTTTCAGTTTTGCAATGGCGGGGGCAGGAATTCACGGTGGCCAGGTGATTGGAGCCAGCGATAAGAACGGTGCCTATCCGGCCACGACGCCAATCACAGGCGGAGATCTCACGGCTACGATCTTTCATCTCCTGGGGATCGACCCTTCCGGAGTCTTTCACGACAAAGAGAGTCGGCCCCATCCGCTGACGAAAGGTGAGCCCATCGTCGCGATGTTCGGGGACCGATCGCAACTGTCACTTCAGACTTCAGAGGGAGATCTGTCGTTTGTGCCCCCGTTCGATACTCGACTGCTGTTCGATACCGAATTTTGTAACGACCAGCCGCTGGTTTCCGTGGAGTCCTCAAGCCGGGCCAAAGGGTGGCGTGCGTGGAGTCAGCCCGGCTTGACGGTCGCCAAATCGAACGGACTCACCGAACTAATGTTTGCGGCCGGCAGCTCTGCTGAACCGGTAGTGATCGAACAGGGCTCGCGCGCGATTCTGGCACAGGAGATTCGCAACGCACGCGGCGGACAATACACGTTCAAGGTTCAGGCCTCGGCAGTGGCAGATTCTCTGGACGAATTTGAAAAGATCATCGCCCATTTCCGTCTCCGTCTGGTGCTGTTCCGCTTCCAGAATATGCAAAAAGATCCTCGTGCCATTCAGGAACTGGCGACTGCTGATTTTCGCCCTGTGTTCGGAGAGTCACATGAATTCTTGCTTGATCGCTTTCTCGGCTCCACGAGCCCCGGTGCCAACTTCCCCATCGGATGTGGCCTGGGCGTTTTGATTGCGATGGAGACGATCAAACTTCTGACATTTCTGCCTGATCAGTCTCGTCGACTTGCGGTGCGACTGCAGTCGGTCGAATTGACCTTTAATCCGCGTCAGCGCGACGAATCGGTGACGGTATGATCGATCGATCCCGCCGTAGAACTGACGAAGAACAATAATCATCTATGAAGGTCTTACGAACCACCATCCTGCTTTTCCTTGGGAGCGTGTGCACCATTCCGGCCGCTCCCAGTGAGGAAACTCCGATCAGTCTGAAGGCGGCTAAAGATCAGGGACGCAACACGTCCAGATTCCTGAAAGAGACGGCGGAAGTCGCAACTGCCACTGACGATGCTCCGAAGGCGAATTTGACTTACTTTCAAGAGTCGGTGGGGCCGATTCTGAACAAGAGCTGTCTGCCCTGTCATGGTCCCGAAAAGTCCGAGGGCAGACTCCGCATCGACCAGTTGAACCCTGACCTGCTGACGGGACCTGATGTGGAGCGATGGAGTGAGGTCTACAACGCTCTTAGCAAATCCGAGATGCCTCCGGAGGACGCGCCAGATTATGCACTTGCCGACGTCCCTCAAGTTGATACCAGCAACCTGTATCTGGATGCCGAGCCCAAAGACGCGCGCCTCTACTTCAAGACGATGTATGAATTGATCTATCTCTCCTTCCTGAGCGATTCGACTCGCGTCGCGACGTTTCAGTTGGGTCGCGAGAACGGCGAAGGCCCGCATGACTTGCTGTCACTTGCAGTCGGTCTCAACGGTGCTCATGGCCTGACTCATGAAGTCAAAAGGCCCGACGGCTGGAAAAACCTGGGCACCTACAATCGCTATCAGGCTGAGGAATTCGGTCGCTTCGCACAGAGACTCAAGGAAACTCCCGAGCCGACTGGACAAGGAAACATGCTGGACAACACGCTGGCCATGCACGGCTCCGCGTCCAGCAGCTTTCATCTCTCTCGCAACTACCCGATCATATCCGCCGGCGGTAAGAACCTCGGCTTCACCAACGGCCGGTATCTCAAGTTCGGCAAAGGAAACGAAGACAATCAGGCCGGTGCAGGAATCGACACCGACTCTGGCTGGCAAGGGAAGTTGGAAGTGGAAGAGCTTCCGCTGGCAAAGCTCTTCGTCACGATCCTGCAAAGGCTTGGTGTCGAGACCGATTCGTTCGGTGGGCAAACGGGATCGTTGAGTCGGGTGTGACCTGAGCGAGATTCAGGGGGCAGTTGTCAGGAGTGCCGGCGCCTGCGGCTGGGCGGTAAACGATAGTTGAGGATTCCAGAGGAAAAAGACTCACATGAAGACGGAGGAACGGTGGCATCGAGAGGAGAAAACCTGCTAAAATCGCAGTGTCACAGGCTGCAAGCCCCTGGTTCCCTGCATGCGACGAAAGATCGAAAAGGACGAACCCTATGAACGGGATGAACCCTGTGAAGCTGACAGGCTGGAGACCTTTCGCTCCTTTTTTCCTCGCCTCATGCTCGGCGTTGATCCTGGGAATTCTGTCCAGCCCGTCGGCGGTCGGACGCGATACCGAGGAACCTGGGAAGGTCAAAACGAAGATAACGTTTGAAGAACACGTGCTGCCAATCTTCAAGGCGCGGTGCGTAAAGTGTCATGCGGGTGCTGAGCCATCACAAGGGTTGCGATTGACGACGCGAAGAGACATCCTTCGCGGTGGGCAGTCAGGACCGGCGATGCGAATCGCGGCAGCGGAATCGAGTCTCTTGTGGGAAAAACTTGCGTCGAACGAGATGCCGAAAGATGGCCCGGCACTGTCGCCGGATGAGAAAGGACTGATTCGTTCGTGGATCAATGACGGTGCGACATCGATCAATGCGACAGACGACGACGCGAACGAGCCTGAGAGTTCCGTCGGGCAGCAGCAGAGCGATCATTGGGCTTTCCGTCCGCCCGTTCGACCAGCGGTGCCGACGGTCAGCACTGGTGAACGCGTGCGAAACCCGATCGACGCATTCGTGATTGCTGCATTGGAGGCGAAAGGGTTGAGTCTCTCGGCAGAAGCGAATCGCGAAGTATTGCTCCGCCGCGCGTCGTTCGACCTGATCGGACTGCCTCCTTCCCCGGATGAAGTACGTGTGTTTACTACCGATCACGATGAGCTGGCGTATGAGCGAGTGATCGATGGACTGCTGGCCAGTCCGCATTACGGCGAGCGCTGGGGCCGACACTGGCTGGATGTTGCGGGATATGCAGACTCGGCGGGAGTGCTTTCCGAGGATCGACCGCTTCCCACCGCGTTTCGCTTTCGCGACTATGTCATCCGTGCATTCAACAGTGATAAGCCCTACGACCGGTTCCTGCAGGAGCAGATTGCGGGGGATGAACTGACCGACTACTGGACCGCGTACGAGCAACTGGATCGATTGCCAGACGAGGTTGTCGATGCAGTCACCGCGACCGGTTATCTGCGATGCGCTCCGGATTCAAGTCGTCCCGATTTTTCAACGATCAAGAATGCCGACGCTCAGTATTTTTATCCGACGATCAACGACACGTTGCAGATTGTCGCGTCTTCGACAATGGGACTGACGCTTCAATGTGCTCGCTGCCACAGCCATAAGTTCGATCCGATTCCACAGGTCGACTACTACCGTCTGCAGTCGATCTTTATGACAGCTTTCCGGCCGAAGCAATGGATTCCGCAGATGGATCGGAAGTTACTTGTGGCATCGGCGTCACAGAAAAAGTCGGCGGAAGAACTCAATGGAAAACTGGATGCGGAAATCACGCGGCTGAAGAAAGAACTGACCGATATACGAGCGGAGTTCAAACAGAGGCTGTTTAATGACCGACTGGCGATGGTATCGGAACCGATTCGGGCCGATGTGCAACAGGCACTGAGCAAGCCAGTCGACCAGCGCACACCTGTCGAAACGTACCTCGCCGAGAAGTTTCAGCTGCTCCTGCAACCGGACGACCAGACGCTCGATAAACAACTGCCCGAGATGTTCGTCGACTATCGAACCGGGATTGATCAGCGTAACTCAGCGATTGCGGAGCAGGAGAAACAGCGAATCGCGTTCGATGAACTACGTGCGCTTTATGACCAGCCGGGGCCAGTGGTGACACCATTGCTGCGACGTGGCGACGCATTGACTCCGGGACCGCCAGTCGAACCCGGTGTGTTGACGTCGCTGATCACGCCGGTAGATTTTCAGTGGTCGCCGCCAGACTTGGAAGCCCGGACCAGTGGCCGTCGGCTGGCATTCGCTCGCTGGCTGACTCAGCCCGATCATCCTCTGACCGCGCGAGTGATGGTGAATCGAATCTGGCAGCATCACTTCGGCGAGGGAATTGTCGCGACACCCGAAGACTTCGGGACACTCGGATCGCCACCGAGTCATCCGCAGCTGCTCGACTGGCTGGCACGCGAGTTCGTAGAGAACGGCTGGAGCATCAAACACATTCACAGACTCATCATGACGTCAAGTACATATCGCCAGCGGTCGTCAATCAGCGAACCGGCACAAGCCCGTGAAAACGAAGTCGATCCGGATAATCGTCTGCTGTGGCGGCAGCGGCTCAGACGTCTTGATGCGGAACCGCTCCGCGACGCCATGTTGCACGTGGCGGGTTTGCTGGATCGCAGCATGTTTGGACATCCCATTCCCGTTGCCCGACGACCGGATGGCGAGGTCAGTATTGCTGATGGCCAGAACGATCGACGACGCTCGATTTATGTGCAGATTCTGCGAGGAAATCCACTGACGATGCTTCAGGCACATGATCAACCCGTGATGGAAACGAACTGCACGCGCCGCAGTCGTTCAACGGTTTCGACACAGGCTCTCACGCTGCTCAATAGTGACGCGACCGTCGCCTGGTCCGTTGCCTTCGCTGACCGCGCTCTGCAGGAAGCACCTGATTCACCGGTCGCGTTTGCCGCGCTCGCTGCATGGTCGCGGGAAGCCCGGACGGACGAACTGAATCTGTTGAACGAATTTGTAACCGAACAACAATCCAGATACCTGAGTAGCGGCGAGCAGTCAGATACCTCGCGTCGCAAAGCATTGGCCGATCTGTGTCACATGCTGCTTGCTTCGAATGAGTTTGTTTACGTGGATTGACTGAAAGATCGGCTTCCAGCCTGTTATGGTCCGCATGAAGACTGAACGAGGAATATCATGAGAGACAGAACGCGACAGCCTGAAAACCGGTTTCACGATGGTCTATCTCACCAAGGTCTAGCTCACGTAAGCCGGAGACAGGCGATTTCGCAAGCGGGCTGCGGATTTGGCGGGCTTGCACTGGGGGCTTTGCTGGGGAATTTTGACCACACAGCGTCGTCCGCCGAGACGACGTCAAATCCCATGTTCCCCAGGCGGTCTCATCATCAACCGCAGGCGCGGGCCGTGATTCAGCTGTTCATGCACGGTGGCCCGAGTCAGGTGGATCTGCTGGATGAAAAGAAGGAGCTGGCTCGATTGAGCGGTCAGGCTCCGCCGGCAGAAGTGGCGGACGACGAGAATCGTACGACCCATCTTCTCGGCAGCCCTTTCAGGTTTACTCGACATGGCGAGAGCGGCCTGGCGTTCTCGGAGGTTCTGCCTGGCATCGCTAAACATGCTGACGACATTGCCGTTGTCCGCTCGATGTTCACCGAGCATCGCAACCACGAACAGGCAATCTGGATGGCCAACACGGGGCTGACCGTGTCCGGTCGCCCCAACATCGGGTCGTGGGTCGCATTCGGACTTGGAGCGGAGAGCCAGAATCTGCCTGCTTATGTTTCACTACCCGATCCAGGCGGCATGCCCGTCGATGGTGCTCGGAACTGGTCCAGCGGCTGGCTGCCCCCGATTTATCAGGGGACGGCGATTCGGTCCGAAGGAATGCCGGTGCTGCATCTTCAACCGAAAACAGCGCGAACCTCTGAAGTTGATCACGGGCGAATGGAATTGTTGCGAAGGCTGAACGCACGACACCAACAGGCTCGACCAGGCGAACTGGAACTGGATGCCCGCATCGCCAGCTTTGAACTCGCCGCACGCATGCAGCTTTCTGCCACAGATGCGCTCGATCTCAACCAGGAAACGGCAGAGATTCAGAAACTCTACGGCTTGGATCAGGATACGACACGTTCGTATGGCAAACGTTGTCTGATGGCCCGTCGCCTCGTGGAGCGAGGTGTTCGTTTTATTCAGATCTTCATGGCCGGGCAGCCATGGGACA
>JBILXT010000673.1:0-2805 GCA_044378235.1 Planctomycetaceae bacterium | reverse complement strand
CCCTTCGATTGCCTGCACAGCGGCCGTGGCAGAACTCTGTCCAAGAATCATAAAGACGGGCTCCATTCGGATGGAGCCGTACGCAATGTGAGACGACGCAAGGCAAACAGGAACACCGAGGTTCGTAACTTGTCCGCGAGCAGGAATGATGGACTTGTAACTGATCAGATAAGCTCCGCCAGGAGAAACCTGGACATCGCCTTCGTTCTGCACATAACCTTCAGCGGTGATGTAGCGGCGCACATTGTGCGAATCCATGTTGTAGCTGCCCAGACCGACGGAATCCTGAGCAATCCGGATTCGTCGACAATCAAGCTCGGTCACCACATAGTCGCTGATCATGCGACGAGCTTCCCGGACATAAAGCTGATGCGGCCAGTTGCCGTTGTCGACGAATTCATCGGCCGGCAGGCCCCACTGTGCCATGTGCTTACGAACTGAATCCGGGACGCGGGGATGATTGGCCAAACTCCACATGAGTCCCTTTTGATAGTCTTCATGATCGCGAATAATCGACTCCCGCTCTTCGTAAGTGGCTTCCGGATAGCGATAGTTGCCCCCGAGATAGTCAGTTGAAAACGCACAGTTGTTATTCGTGTCCGTCTTCCCGTTCGGCATCATGTCGGGACTGATTGGAACTCGGAGATCACCCGCTTCGAAGTTGCGAAACAGCAGCTCATAACGCTTCTCGTCATAGTTGTCCGGCTTCGGGAACGGCAAGCGATTGCTCGGAGCTTTGCTCATGCACATGCGAAAACAGTACGCCTGGACGCGATGATCACCGGCCCCTTCTTCACCAGCTCCGACATTCTCCACCTCGGGGACCAGACCGCTGGAGGGATCTCCGGGCGTCAGCCAGGGATCAACATTCTTCACAAAGCGATGATTGTGGACGTTGGCTTTGACCTGATTGCCATTCAGCGTTTCGCCGTAAACGGAGTTGGCTTCACGACCGACGGTGTATTTCACTCCCGCCGCCGCCATCAGGTCTCCTTCGTATGTCGTGTCGATAAACTGTTTGCCGCTGATGATCTTTCCAGACTCCATCTCGATGGAAACAATTCGGCCATCGGTCGTTTTGACACCGGACGCTCGATTCAGTCGTTCGCGCATCAACACCTTGATCCTGGCCTCTTTCAGCATCTGCAGGAAAACCGCTTCTGCTACCTTCGGCTCAAACGTCCACATGGCATCGTCGGTTGCTCGATAACGAGGATAGTCGGAAGCCTTCTCCTGAACCCACGCGGACGGCTGATCATATTGCTGACGAATTCGCTGATAGAATTCCCGGGAGATCCCCCCGATGACTCGCTTGTCGCCACTGTCGGTAAACCCAAGTCCACCGGAGGTCAATCCTCCGATATGCTGGCCGGGTTCGATCAGCACGACTGAGTGCCCCATGCGAGCAACCTGAACAGCCGCGGCTACACCGGCCGAAGTGCCGCCGTAAACAACAACATCAGCGGAGACCTCGTCGTCGGCAGGAAGTCGAGCCTGAGACACCATCGGCAACAGGACAGACATTGCCAGCGTCAACACGACAGAACGTGTGACAAACCGGAAGTGACATTTCCCGTTCGCTGAGAGAAAGCCGGTTAACATGAGATTACCATTCATTCGAGCTGTCCGTTCAAATCACTCTTTAAGCTGCACTGACCCCACGGACTCGGTTGTTCATGCGGCCACTTGCGAACGCAGTTCCGGGATTACACAAACGCCGAAACGTCTCGATTCCGCAACCGTATGATGTTAACGGTTGAAACGATTGTGGGGAATTGTCGTGATTTCTCCGGCTCCATTTGATCGGACCAGGGCCGCTCCGACGTCGCAGACCTCCCAATCGTTACCCCGGATTCCCTCGATCTGGCGCGAATTCTGAATGTGGTGACAGTTCTGAGCTAATGTTGACGTGACACATCCTGCGCTGATTTTCTGATGCGCATGAGGTACCGCGGTGACAACATGCCGCTGACATTATGAGGAACGAGCACTGATGACATCCATTTCCACTCTCAGCAATGACGCACTGCCAAACCTCCAGGGTAAAGAAGGCGCGGGAGATTCCGCTTCAACGTCCTGTCCCTTCCCTGAAGGCTACTGGGTGCTCGTTCGGAGTTCTGCGGACAGCAGTTCGAATCATCGAGTAAATGTTGGTGGACCAACATTTGCCGTTGGTCGTCATCCTTCCAACAGCCTTTGCCTCTGTGACAGCACGGTCTCCGGACGACACGCCGAGATCCTGACGATCAACAAAGATCTGTTCGTGAGAGATCTCAACAGTACCAATGGCACGCTGCTGAACGGACGACGAATTCAGCATTTGACAGGTCTGCGCTCCGGTGATGTTCTGCATTTCGGCAGTGTGATGTATACGTTGCAGTCATCGACCGACGAATGTACAAGTTCCACTGTCACAGCTGATGTGTCGGCCGACGCTTTAGCTCAGTTACAGTTCGACAAACTCCTGCGACGTCCTGCACTACGACCCTATTTTCAGCCCATCGTCCGCCTGAGCGACACAACACGCGTCGGCTTTGAGATTCTGTCACGCAGCTATTTGCTGGGACTTGAGACCCCCGAGAAAATGTTCCGTGTTGCCGCTTCGCGAAATGTGGAGGCAGAGCTCAGTCAGGTGTGCCGAACGGAAGGACTTCGCATCGGTGAATCGTTGCCAGGTACTCAGTTCTATCTGAATACTCATCCTGCTGAATTTGTCGGTACAGAACTCTTTCCGTCACTGGAAACACTTCGCGCGGAGTTCCCGGAGACTCAGATTGTTCTGGAAGTCCACGAAGGGGCCGCGGC
>JBILXT010000261.1:0-10036 GCA_044378235.1 Planctomycetaceae bacterium | reverse complement strand
GCTACGAGATTCTGATGACCCAGACTGACGGGACAAAACGAATCTTTCGCGACGAACATATCCTGACCACTCTGTACCACCCAACCTTTGCTCTGCCGAAAGGTTCTCACTCCGTCTGGGTGCGCGCCATTTCCGAGTCAGGCGAATACAGTCCGTGGAGCAGTCCACTCTCGATCTCCGTCGCGGAGGCCCATCCCTTCATTTCTGAAGACCGCACGACGCTGGATACAACTCCAACGTGGCAATGGAATCCCATTCGTGGCGTGACCAACTACGAAGTGCTTGTTCAAAAGCTGGAAGGTGGTAAGGTCACGGAAGAAATGGTTCGATCGGGAATCAAAGAGGCAGAGTTCACGCCCACAGAACCTCTCATGAATGGTAAGTACCGAGTCTATTTTCGCAGCGTTAGAGACGGAATCGCCGGATCCTGGCAAGGCCCTCCTTCAGAGGTGCAAATTGGCGGACCACCGCAGCAGGTTACCGTCGATACAACGGTATCGGAAACTCCGAGGTTTACATGGAAACCTGTCGAAGGCGCGACTTCTTACGTAATCCGGGTCAGCAAAACAGGAAGCTCAAAAGGGTTTCTCCGACTTCAGGGCATCACCGCCACAACATTTCAACCTGACTCTGCATGGCCCAAAGGAGAATACAAGGTTTCTGTCAGTGCGATGAGTGATGACGGTCGCCAGTCCGCATGGAGCAATCCCGTTTTCACGACAGTCGAAATTGAACGTCCATTTCTTTCCGGAGTGAACTCCACCTTTGTTCGTACGCCTGAGTTTGTCTGGCCTGCCATTGATGATGCCGTGTCGTACGATCTGCGTCTGGAACGTCAGGAGCGTTCTGGATACGAAGAAGTTGCTTTATACCAGGGGCTGACACAGCCCCGGTTTACTCCGGACGAAGATCTTCCTGATGGAGACTATCGACTAACATTTCGCTGGAGTACTGAAGACAGTGGCCTGAGCCCATGGCAATTTCCCGCAGCTGAATTTAATGTGGGCGGCAGAACGAGCATTCGTTCCGTTAATGTTGACGAGGACAAGCGACTTCAAGTTCTTTGGCGGCCAGTAGATGGAGCAGCAAAGTCTGAGTTGTGGATTATCAAAGCTGGAGAGACCCGCCCCCTGATAAAGACAACAATCGACTCAGCGTCTGAGTTTCGGTTCGATACGCCTTTGTCCGTCGGCGCATATCGAATTTGGATTCGATCCATCAGTGCCACAGGCGCAGTTGCTCCATGGAGCAAATCTGTAGCCTTCAGTATCACGTAAATTTGCAGGCAAAGGTCGCAGGGTGGCACTTCCGCACAGCCAGAGTGTGCCGCAGGCACGAGAAGCCTCAGTGTTGAGTTTCAGCCCGAAGCGAGGGTGCTATGAACATTCAACTTGCAAGCTGTGCTTCTTGTAGCATCGCAACACAGCCTCTTCAGGCGATGCCACCCAGCGGAACATCGTGGCGGACCGCTGCCGCTGGAACATCATCGAATGTTGTCGCTATGGTCAGCGGATTGTGTGGAACATGTGGTGAACAATTTCACGGCCGTGAGCGACGAAGATCGGCGGCAAAAGGCGATCGAGATTGCTCGTCAGTGGTCGCGAGGAGAAATCAAAGTCGGAGTTGCTCAAAAGGTCACCGTCGCCGCACACGCATGTGCTCGCGAAATCATTAGAAGACTCCGGATCAAACAGCAGCCATCGCCATCGCCCGAGCCGCCGGTCATTCCGAGGCCACAGCTCACATTGCAGAACACAGCCTCGGTGGAGCCAACTACGCCATCAAGGCCATCGCGGCACTCCGGAATTCAAAGCGCGACGAACGTGATTGGCAACTGAAACGGCTACAGCATGAAATCAGAGAACTCGTCGCATCCGCACTCAGCGGAGCGAGATTTGCCAGCGTGATGCGTGATCCATGACGAAGATTCGTTAGGGAGTTTCGAATCACAAATCGCCGAGTACCGTAGCCTATCGTTTCCATGGTCAACAATTTCATTCAAAAAGGTGGAGGTCTCGTCCTATGCCTTCTACCGCCCAATGGGTCAAATTGACCTCGATTCGCGTTCATACTACTAACTCCGGTCGATGTGACCGGAGCAGGCAAAGTGAGACCGTGATGTGCGATGCACAGTCTTGTCGAGACCATTCTGCGATTACTTCGAGTCCAAATGCAGAACAACGGTCTTCAAGCGACTGGACCGGTTGATCTGTAATCGCTTTCGATGACGTTTCCTGAAGTAGTCGGGTTGGCAAGTGGCCTCGGATTTTCAATTCAGTAAGATTGCCTTAAGAACCGCCTGAGGTCGAAACACCATCCATCAGCGCAGCGTTGCCGCAGATCAGCAGAAGTCTTTGATATCATTGGACTGAGTCTTGGCATGAAAACACGGAATGAACGGCAATTAAACAGGAAGAAATGATCATGCTCACTTTGAATTGGGCCGTGATGGGGATTGTGTTCTTCGCAGCGTGTCAGGATGTATCTCCAGCCGATTCGGGGAACGTGAACCGGCAACTGCAGGAAAACAGTGATCTGAATTTTTTAGGTCACGGTACAAGCTACGCTGGGCTTGTGTTCGCATTACCAACAGACTTTCTATGGAGTATTCCTACAATTCTGGATGAGCCGGCGCTCGCCAGGAATGGAATCAACTTAGACAACATGGCTCTCCCTGCTTCTCCTTTTCATGCCGGAGGTGTCAGCCGCCGTTCTTCGCTTCGCTTTGTGCTTGATGTTGGAGGTCTCGCGTATTTTGTTGATGATAACAAGCAATTGGTGGTAACGACGAAACCTCTCGCCCGAGTAAAATGGATGACAACACTGCCCAGGCCTGCAGTCGAAGACTTGAAAGCTGAGTCGCGCGACAAGCGTCGCGAGGCAGCGTTCGCGGCGGGGTTCTACCACCTTGATCCTGACGTTTGGCTGCTGCCATTGGTCAGAGCATTGGAAGATGCCGACCGCGACGTTCAGTTCGATTCTGCGTTCGCCCTCGGGGAACTTGGTCCGCAGGCGAGCGATGGGATCAATGCGCTCATCACTTTGCTTAAGTCAAAGGATCTCACATTGCGTGAGGCAGCCACGTGTGCACTGGGAAAAATTGGCCCAAAAGCTTTGGTCAGGTTAGGGGAACTCATCTATGATCCGGATCCCGCGATAGCTCTGGCAGCGATAAAGGCCTATGGCCAAATGGGGAGCGCAGGAAACGAGGCGGTCCCGGAATTGATTGCGGTGGGAAAACACTATGCTGATCGGAAAGTCAATTGGGACGACAGCGACTACTGTACATTCTGCGCAGCGATTGCGTCGGCGCTTTCGCAAATCGAACTTGGCGATGCTGTTGCACCGTTACAAGGTCTGCTCAAGTCAGACAGTGCCGGAATTCGGGCGTTCGCAGCTAACGCGATTGGTGAAATTGGTCCTCACGGTCAGGTCTGCGAGCCGGAATTGCAGAAATTGCTTAGCGACGGCAGCATTGCTGTCCGCAGACAGGCCGCTTATGCAATGGCACGAATCGATCTGCCATCTGATACGTCGACTACTGCCCTTGAGGCGGCTGCAAAAGATTCGGATCATCATGTCACGCTATGGGCTAAAGAGGCTCTCCGTGTGATCAAGTCAAAACAGTAAATGTAGGCAGAGCGTGTATCTTTGGGAGTTCAAAAGCGTGAAATGCGGTCACGTGGGTTGGTTATAAATAGCGGAAACGGAGTGCGACACTTACGGGAAACAGACTCGCACGGTAAGCAGTTGTAGATAATGCATTTGATAAGAGCAAAAGAGCGTTAATTATGCAATGCTCGCGATTTCGGTACTCCGGTCCGACACACGTCCGACACACCGGGGCGGCGTGCAGTGAATTCAATAAGTCAGGCCTGTGGTTGCGTTGACGATGAACGTTAAGAACAGGTCGGGGTCGAATTGGGTTTCTGCCAATCGCATTTGGTTTTGGTTGCGTGTTTTGCAGATACCGCAGGAGACCGTCGCTTAACAAAAACGATCAATCACAGTGACTCCTGTGCCGGGGAATAGGTTCATCCGTGGCAGTAACTCGGCAGCCTCGGTCAGAGTGACCCTTTCGCTAATCAACAAGGCGGGATTGATCGTACCCGCGGCGATCATCGAGAGCATTCTGGGATACTCAAACGCCTGCATTCCGTGGCTGCCGAGTATCTCCAACTCGTTCCCGATGACAGCTCCCATCGGAACCGGTGGATCGGCTTCGGAACCCAGCATCAAGCCCACCTGCACATGCCGACCTCGCTTGCGCAAAGATTTGACAGAGTTCCAGCAGGTCTGACGACTGCCGAGCGCATCCATCGAAACCTGAACGCCTCCGCTGCTAAGTTCTCTCACCGCCGCGACGACGTCAGTCTTCGTGCCGTCGATCGTGGCAGCGGCACCGCATTGGCGAGCCATCTCCAGGCGATCGGGTTTGATATCAATTGCGATGACTCGCGCGCCGATGGAGGAGGCAATCATGATGGCCGAAAGCCCTACGCCGCCGCAGCCGTGGATCGCGACCCAGTCGCCGGGCTGAGTTTTCCCCTGAAACACGATGCCTCGAAACGATGTTGCAAATCGACAGCCCAGACTGGCCGCCGTGGTGAAGTCGACTGTTTCCGGTAACGCAACAAGATTGACATCGGCATGGCGAATTTCAACGTACTCGGCGAAAGCTCCCCATTGAGTAAACCCGGGCTGAGTATACGAGTCGCAGATATGATGATTCCCGGTCACACATTGAGCACAGGAGCCGCAGCCGCAACAGAATGGCACGGTAACGCGCTGGCTTAGTTTCCAGCGTTGCACGTTGCGACCCACGGCAGCAATCTCGCCGGCGAGTTCATGGCCGGGGACATGCGGCAAGTGCACATCGGAATCATGCCCCATCCAGCCGTGCCAGTCACTGCGACACAGTCCGCAGGCTTTGACGGCGATCACCGCGGAATCAGGTCTGGGATCCGGAGCCGGGACTTCTCGAACGGTGAGCGGCTTTTGAAACTGTTCGAAAATGGCCGCTTTCATGGTACTTTTCCTGTCACGCCGCGCCTCGACGTGTTGTTCTCGACTTGTCTGGTTTCGTGACGTTGTCCGGATCGCGTGGAGCCGACGTATAAGCGACCAGCGATATCGTTGGTGCTTCGGGTTGCGTCACTGAGGCATCGTTAACGATGCGCGATGTGACCTGCCACAGAATTTCACGCAGTTCTTCTCGACTGGCATGCAAGTGTTGTGACAGTTGCACCAATTCTGCTTCGACAACAGACGGCTTCACATCGGCCGCTCGAGGAGCCCGCAGAATCTTTTCGTGAACGCGACAGGCGTTAACTTCGGTCTCGTAGAACAGCTCTTCATAGAGCTTCTCGCCGGGGCGGAGACCAGTATAAACAATATCGATGTCTGTGGGATATTCCTGCCCCGAAAGGCGAATCATGTCTTTGGCGAGATCCACGATTTTCACGGGCTCGCCCATATCCAGAATCAGCACGTCGCCACCTTCGCCGACGGCACCAGACTGCAGCACCAATTGCACCGCTTCGGGGATGGTCATGAAGTATCGTTGCATCTCGGGATCGGTTACAGTCACCGGTCCGCCTTCTTCAATCTGACGGCGGAACGTCGGCACAACGCTGCCTGCAGAATTCAGCACGTTGCCAAATCGTACGGTGATAAAGCGAGTCTTTGAGCGAGCCGACACGGAATGCAGATACTGTTCGGCGATCAGCTTCGTCGCTCCCATCACATTCGTGGGACGCACGGCTTTATCAGTCGAAATCATCACGAAGCGTTCAACGGAAAACTTGTGAGCCAGATCAACCAGCACACGAGTCCCGAACACGTTGTTTCGGACGGCGGCCTGAGGATTGGCTTCCATCAAAGGCACGTGCTTATAGGCGGCGGCATGAAAGACCACGGCCGGACGATGCTGCATGAATAATCGAGTCATCGCATGCTGGTCAGTGATGTCTTCAACGACGAACTCAAGCTGGCATTTGTAGCGATCGAGCTGATGGTGCAGGCTTTCAAACTCCTGCTCCATCTGGAAAATGCCAAACTCCGACTGATCCAGCAATACAATGCGCCGCGGCCCAAAGGTCAACAGCTGTCGACAGACTTCCGAGCCAATACTTCCGGCCGCACCGGTGACCAGGATCACTCGATCGGCCAGAACACTACGGATGCCATTCAGGTCCAGTTGATTCGGTTCGCGTCGCAACAGGTCATCGATTGTGATATCCCGCATCTTCAGATGAAAACGGCCCGAAGGAATCTCGTCGACTGACGGCACCAAATGAGCATCCACGCCGTTACGACGACAAATTTCGCTCACTTCGCGAATCGTCCGGCCGGTCAATTGTGAGGGAAGCAAAAGGACTTCTGCTCGAGTTTGCTGGATGATTTGTTCAAGGCCACGTGAAGCGTCGAAGACCTGAACTCCGGCAACAACGCCATTCTTAGCGGCATCAGACGGAGAAACAATCCCGACGACTCGCAGACGATTTGAGCTGGAGCGAATTGTCGTCACCAGGTGCACGGCATCTCCGCCGTTGGCATAAATCAGAGTTCGCGAAGCCTGTGCGTTGGCCCCGGGACGTCTCATCGTTCGCAGCATATTCGCGATCACTCGCGCGGTGACGACGGCTGCAGCTGACAACACGGTGTCAATAATGATCACGCCACGAGGAATCTGCGGCATGGTTTCACGAGCGATCTGCAGAGCCGCGATCAGAATTCCACTGATCACACAAATGCCAGCGGACCAGGCGACGTCATGTGTCGTGGAGTATCGCAGTCGTCTCCGCCAGTCGCGTGAAATGAAAACGATCGCCAGTTTCAACAGGACGACGACCATCAGGCCGCTGCGAAAGACGTCCTTGGCATAGATTAGTTGTTCGACCTGAAATGGCGTAACAAAGCCCGGGCGAGGTCTCAAGGTGACCTGATTGCGGACGATACTGTTGGCGAAGTCGATCAGGTTCAGGTCGAAACGCAGCTCCAGCGCAGCGAAGAACGCGGCGGCAAAGATGACGGCGTAGCAGCAGACGGCAATTGCCAGTCGCTTCATGACGGGAACCTGAAAACGGACGGTTACGAACAGTCGTTGATAATGTTTTAGGGAAGACAGTCAGAAGGGCTCGAAACTCCAGAGATCTCTTCCTGCTTTCGTCCCGGAACAGAATTCACGAGTCTGCTCGATGCGATTCCGTGTGTCCAGATCAGGCTTGGTGCGGAGGACAGCGGTCAGAACGCGACGAGCGAGAGACTTCTGAAAATCGGCAGTTTTCGCCGTATAACAACGGCGTAGACTCGTTGGCATGCCGGGGGCTTCTGTTTACCGCCCAGCCGAAGGCGCCGGCTTTTTGTGCTGGCCGGCGCCTCCGGCTGAGCGGTAAACAACTAAATGAACAGCCTGCGAGCGCCGTACCGCTCACTGAAGAATCCTTAACTCCACGCCCCCTGGTCAGGGGGTTATTGGCTTTTGCACCAGTCGAGACGGGAAGACAGAGAGTACTGCAAAAGCCGCTGGCCAGCCTCTTCCGGCGAAATTCAGGCAGCGTTCCACTATCCTTCTGCTGTCCGTTATGCTTCGACTCACACACGACACATCAGTTCTCGAAATGACTTTTCGTTTCCTCAAAGAACATTTGCATGCATACTCTTGTCACAGGCGGAGGCGGGTTTCTTGGCCTGTATATCGTTGAACAACTTCTTCAGCAGGGACATTCGGTCCGAGTCTTCTGTCGAGGTCAGTATCCGGCCTTGAAGGCTCTGGGGGTTCCCACGGTCCAGGGTGATCTGCGGGATGAAGCCGCTGTGAATGAAGCCTGTCGAGATGTCGAGGCGGTCTTTCACACGGCAGCTGTGCCAGGCGTCTGGGGCGACTGGAGAATGTATCATTGCATCAATACGGAAGGCACGTTCAATGTTATCAAGGCCTGCCGGAAGCATGGCGTCGCCAGACTGATCTATACCAGCTCACCGAGCGTCGTGTTTGATGGTGCTGACCATGTGGACGCCGATGAGTCGCTGCCGTATCCCAAAACCTGGCTCTGTCATTACCCTCATTCAAAAGCGCTGGCCGAGCAGGCCGTGCTGGCGGCCAATGACGGAGAGACGCTGCGAACCGTATCTTTACGACCACATTTGATTTGGGGGCCACGCGACAATCATTTGATCCCGCGATTGATTCAGAAGGCTCGTTCTGGCCGATTGCGGCGAGTTGGGGATGGAACCAATGTTGTTTCTGTAGCCTATGTTGAGAACGCTGCGGCGGCCCATGTTCAGGCGGAACTCTCCCTGAGAAATTCCTCGACAGCGGCTGGCAAGGCGTACTTCATTAATGAGCGAGATGCCGTGAATCTCTGGGATTGGATCAATCTGATTCTGGCGAAAACAGGTTTATCACCGGTGGAAAAGGCGATTTCGAAAGGTACTGCGACTGGTTTGGGAACAGTTCTGGAAGGAGTCTGGAGCCTGTTTCGGCTGGGCGGAGAACCTCCGATGACCCGGTTTATTGCTGCTCAATTGGCCGGATCGCACAGTTACAGCATCACTGCGGCGGAACGCGATTTCGGTTATCATCCGCTCTGTTCAACGGAAGAAGGACTTCGACGTCTTCAACCCGATCTTGATAGGCTGAAACAATGATCTTCTGGGAAAATCGAAGTTGATTACACTGAGCAGGAAAATACTCTGTTAAGTGCTACGATTAACTCATGCGCTGGTTTAGTCAGACTGCGTTCATCTGCACCATGGTCTTTGCTAGATTCTCGGTCAATCCTTCCCACCTTCGCCTGGAACTCTTCTGGAGATGACACCATGAGTTGTCTCATAAAATCACGCCAGCCCGTAACGATCTGCTCTGCGGTGCTGCTTGGCCTGTTGATCTGCGTTGCTCAGTCGGGACGTTTAGCCGCTGATGAAAAGGCGGCTGGTCAGGATCCCGCGAAGGCTGCTGAGGCTCCTCAGAATCCCTTTCCGGAAGCCGTAATGGTTCCGGACGGAATTCTCGAAGGCGGCACCGAATGGCTGAACACCTCGCAACCACTCGATCTAAAGGATCTGCGCGGGAAGATTGTGGTCCTGGACTTCTGGACTTACTGCTGCATTAACTGCATGCACGTGCTGCCGGATCTGAAGTTTCTTGAAGAGAAGTATGGCAACCAACTGGTCGTCATCGGAGTTCACTCGGCCAAGTTCGACAACGAAAAGGTCTCGCAGAATATTCGCGATGCCATCGTGCGGTATGAGATTCAGCATCCCGTCGTGAACGACAGCGAAATGCTGATCTGGCGCAAGTTCGGGACGCGAGCCTGGCCGACTTTGGCGTTGATCGATCCGGAAGGAAAATATGCCGGCTCACAAAGTGGTGAAGGCAATCGTGAGCTATTTGACAACGTCATCGGAAAGCTGGTTGAGTATCACCGATGGAAGGGCACGCTGGACGAAACGCCGATTGTATTTCAGTCGGAAGCCAGCAAAGTTCAGCCGACTCCTCTGCGCTATCCGGGTAAAGTCTTTGCAGATGCCGCTGGGCAGCGACTCTTCATCACTGACAGTAATCACAATCGGATTGTCGTGACGTCGATGGCCGGAGAATTGCAGACGATCATCGGCAGCGGCCGCAATGGACGGGCCGACGGGACTTTTGAGGCAGCGGAGTTCAATCGTCCTCAGGGGACCGTGCTTGTCGGCAACAAACTCTATGTGGCTGACACTGAAAATCACCTGATTCGCGTCGCGGATCTCGATGCAAAAACCGTGAGCACGCTTGCTGGGAATGGGCGTCAGGGGCAACCCGGAGGCATCGTCGGCGGGACAATGCTTGAGACTTCCCTCAACAGTCCCTGGTCGATTGCTCACACCAATGGCCTGCTCTTTATCGCGATGGCCGGTCCTCATCAAGTTTGGGCACATCAGATTGGCACAAATCTGATTGGTGTTTATGCTGGTTCCGGACGTGAAGATGTCATCAACGGGTCACTGGCCACATCCGCGTTTGCTCAGCCTTCGGAGATTGTCAGCGATGCCG
>JBILXT010000029.1:0-35961 GCA_044378235.1 Planctomycetaceae bacterium | reverse complement strand
GGAGAAAGCAGAATCATGCGGCGTATCAGACTTGATTCGAACGGAGCCACTGGCGGAGCAGTCGTCGCGAGACTTCCGCGTTCTGGTCGCTGAAGATTACGAAATCAATCAGGTTGTTGTCCGCGAATTTCTACGTAGGTTTGGGCTTGAGTGCGAGATTGTGGGAGACGGCCAGGTTGCTGTTGATCGGGCCAAATCCGGCGAGTTCGATATGATTCTGATGGATTGCCAGATGCCTCTGATGGACGGACTTCAGGCGGCCAGAATCATCAGGGATGCGGAAACTCCTGACCATGGGCTTTCTCGTAATGGAAAGCGAATCCCCGTGATCGCATTGACTGCGAATGCTGTCGCCGGAGATCGTGAAGAATGCCTCGAAGCAGGTATGGACGACTACCTGACAAAGCCAATCACTTGTCAGGCTCTGACGAACATGCTGCTTCGCTGGATGCCCACACCTCAATCAAAAGGCCTGGAACCGATTCCGAATGAGGCAGCACCACGCGTTTGCGTAGGAAGTGCCTCCGTCGCGGAAGCCTTCGATGTCGAACAATTGCTGTCTCAGTGTTTTGGAGATTCCGATCTGGCCATCGAACTGCTGAACATGTTTGAGCTTCGAGGTCGACAGAGTCTCCGCGATCTGGAGGAAGCCATCGCAGGAAACAATCGACTGGCCGTTCAGCATCTGAGCCATGGCGTTAAAGGTGTCGCAGCCAACCTGTGTGCTTTGCGACTGCGAGAATCTGCTGGTGCTCTCGAACGTCGCTCGATGGACGAATCGGTGGTCTTGAAATCTCTGCTGGACGAAATCCATGACTTCCGCACAGATCTGATGTTGTGTCTGGAGTCAGTGCCTCACACTCGCCAGACACTTCATCCGGAACTTTGTGAAACGGCTTCAACGATGTAGGTCTCATCGATGAAGACAACTCTGTAAGTTCGCAGCGAAGGTCGGCTGATGCCCACATTCGCTGGAGATCTGAAACATGACTTTCCAACACGGCCTTTTCAAAGGCAGCTCAAACCTCCCCTGAACTGTTTTCGGATGATGAATCATGACGACCAGAATGCTGACTGCTCGCGAACACGAGCTGATCGAGAAAACGCTTGGGATCGAAATCCCTGATCACGCCATACCTGCCACGGCCGCTTCGCTGCGCAATTTGAACGCCGTGGCCGGGCCGTTTGCGTCCACGATGGCCGCCAGCGATGAGTTTCAGAATCGAAAGATTCTGGTCATCGACGATGAAGCGATCAATGTTCGATTGATCCAGAAATGCCTGCAGATCGCTGGATACCGCAAAGTTGAAACGCACACAGAACCGGAATCTGCTCTCGAACGTATCATTACGCAGCAGCCTGATCTCGTCATTTGCGATGTCGTGATGAGTGTCTCAGGCCTGCAGATTCTTCAGCAGGTGGCCTCCAGTCCCGATCTCCGCAACATTCCGATGATCATGATCACGGCTTCGGAAGATGAACGAGTGCGTACGGATGCACTTGAACTGGGAGCCGCCGAACTGCTGACAAAGCCGCTGCGAGCGACGTCGTTGCTGCCTCGTGTTCGTAATGCACTTTTGCTGCGATCACAGTTTGATCAAATGCTGAATCATCGCCGCGAACTGGAATCGCAGATTCAGTCCCGCACTGCAGAATTGATGTTATCCAGACTCGAACTGATTCATTGTCTGGCAAAACTGGCTGAGTTTAGAGATAACGAAACTGGTCATCACGTCGTGCGAGTTGGTCGCTACGCCGGAATTCTGGCGCGGCAGATGGGGCTTGATCGCGCAACCTGCGAACTGATCGAGCATGCGGCTCCGCTGCATGATATTGGCAAGATTGGTATCGGCGACGACATTCTGCGAAAGCCCGGAAAATTGACGCCGGAAGAATTCGAAACGATGCAGCGCCATGTGGGGCTGGGCAAGCGAGTCTTCCAGCCATTGAGTCACAGCGAATCTGTGCAACTGCGAGCACATACCCGTCTTGGTGAAATGATGATAGGTGTTGGTTCCTCGCCTTTGCTCCGCATGGCCTCTGAGATTGCTTTGACCCATCACGAACGCTGGGACGGAAACGGTTATCCAATTGGCCTGAAAGGCACCGACATTCCGCTCAGTGGCCGTATCGTCGCGGTTGCGGACGTCTTCGATGCACTCAGCAGCAAACGAGTTTACAAGCCCGCGTTCCCGATTGATAAGTGCTTCGAAATCCTGAAAGAAGAAAGTGGTACACACTTTGATCCGGATGTTGTCGATGCGTTCATGAAAGTTCGCGATGAGATTGTGCGGATCCGCATTGATCTGGCGGACGTTGATTAATGCTGTCGATTGATCTGGTTCACAACCCGAAACGTCAGTGAGGGATTGTGATTTGGGGTTTCGCCAGTGTCTCCGAAAATCCCTCGCTGACGCTCTGACGCTTCGGGTTATGATAGTTGCCTGTCTTTTCGCTTCTTTTAACCAAAGTCGTCTTCAATAGCTCGACCCAAAAATCGACGCATCGCGTTAACATGAATTCCGACCCACCACGGCGAAACAAATTGCAATCCTTCCTGCGGATTGCCATACTCCTCCACCACAAGCACATCGCTGCTTCCCACCACACTCCTGCTCGCCGTAACCCGCATTCGGAGACTGATGTTGAAGACATCTGCTCTCAGAACATTCTGTTTGCTGATCCTGACTGCATCCGCTTTTCATCAAGGCGTGCAAGCTGACGATCAGGTGGCCTCGTGGAGTTCGCTCCAGATTTCTCCGGACCTGCTGGAGATCGCGTCACCCGAGAGTTCCGATCAGTTTCTCGTGACGGCGATTGATTCCTCAGGTCGGCGAATTGACGTCACTCGTTCTGCCACCTTGTCGTTGTCCAGCACCGATTTCGTCGCAATTAGTGAAACAGGCCGCATTGATCCTCTTTCGGACGGAGAAGTCACACTCACGGCTCGCTTCAAAGAATTGTCCGCAACAGCTCTGATCCGAGTTCAAGGCATCGCTAACCCCACGCCGGTTTCTTTTCGTCACGATGTCATTCCTTTGCTGTCTAAATCCGGCTGTAACTCCGGCGGCTGTCATGGCAAAGCCGAAGGACAGAATGGTTTTCGCCTCAGTGTTTTCGGATTTGACCCGGCTCGTGACTTTGATGCGATCGTTCGCGACAGTCATGCTCGTCGAGTTTTCCCGGCTGCTCCCGAAAAGAGTCTGCTGATTCAGAAGGCCGTTGCCAGTGTTCCTCACGGCGGTGGACGTCGAATCGAACCTGGTTCACGCTGGCATAAGATTCTTGTCCGCTGGATCTCTGAAGGCATGTCTCTTGATGACGAATCGCAGGATCCGATTGTCGCCATCAAGGCGGAACCCGCTGATATTGTGTTGGCGGGCCGAGGAACTCAACAACTGCGAGTCGTGTCGATCACTCAATCCGGGATAGTAAGAGGCATCACGTCCGAGGCAGACTTTCAATCCAATAATGATGTGGTCGCCGCGGTCAGCCGCGAAGGTCTCATCCAGGCCACTCATGTCCCCGGTGAAGCCGCGGTGCTGGTCAGATACATGGGGCATGTGGCGGTCAGCCGAATTACTCTGCCAGGACCCAACATCAATTTCACACGTCCGGAAGAACTGAGTTTTGTTGACGGCCTCGTCTGGGACAAGTTGCAAAAACTTCAGATTCAGCCCAGCCCGGTGGCGAATGACTCCATGTTCCTGCGTCGAGTTTTCCTGGACACAATTGGAACACTCCCGACGTCATCCGAAGTGCGATCGTTTCTTACTGACAACGATCCCGACAAACGTCGCAAGCTGATCGATGCCTTGCTGGAACGCCCCGAATACGCCGACTACTGGGCTCAGCGCTGGGCTGATCTGTTGCAGGCTGATAAGGACATCATCACGCCGCAGGGCACCGTCGCGATGACGCGGTGGATCCATCAACAGATTACGGCCAATACTCCGTGGGATCGCCTCGTCTATGAGGTTCTGACAGCGCAGGGATCAACCGTTGGAAACTCTCCGGCGGGTTTCTTTCAGGTTCAGGCAGACCCGGAAAAGTCGGCTCGCGCTGTGAGCCAGTTGTTCCTTGGTGTTCGCATCGAATGTGCTCAGTGTCATCATCATCCGTTCGAACGCTGGGACCAGAAAGATTACTTTGCGTTGGCGGGCTTCTTCACCGGAGTCGATCGAAAATCTCTGCCGGGCGGTGCTCTTAAGATCGTTGATAAACCAGGAGAAGATCTGAAACATCCACGAACCAGTGAGCCTGTTCCGACGGCTGGCCTCGGTGCAGCGCCGGCGATGTTTCCGGATCCCAAAGATCGTCGCCGAGTTCTCGCACAGTGGCTGACGGCGAAGGAGAATTCCCTCTTCGTGCGGAGTATCGTGAATCGACTCGTGGGGCACTATTGGGGCCGTGGTCTGGTCGAACCGGTTGATGATCTGCGAGCCACGAATCCCGCATCGAACGAACCGCTGATGCAGGCTTTGGCCGATCATCTGATTGAAGTGAGCTTTGATCTGAAAGCGTTCACTCGGACACTGTTGAATTCGCGAGTTTATCAACTTGATTCAACCGTCACGGATTCGAACCGTCTGGATGATCAGAACTATTCGCGAGCCGCAATCAAGCCAATGCCTGCTGAAGTTTTGCTGGATGCGATGTCTCAGGCGACCGGTATCCCGGAACGGTTCAACGGTTGGCCGGAAGGTTATCGAGCCATTCAGGTTTGGGACAACAAATTGCCGTCCCTGTTTCTCGAAACATTCGGCCGACCGGTGCGTCAGTCGGTGTGTGCTTGCGAACGCGGTGTTGAGCCCAGCATGGCTCAGGCCCTTCACTTGATGAACTCTGAAACCACAACCGTGAAGATCGAAGACCGACGCGGCCGCGCGGCGTCTTTGGCGGCGTCTGATCTTCCACCGAGTGCGATCATCGAAGAACTTTATCTGGCCTCAGTCTCAAGGTTTCCGACTGCTCAGGAGCAGGAACTCATGCAGCGATCACTGACAGAAACAGACGATCGCCGCAAAGCGGTTGAGGATGTTTTGTGGACGCTGCTGAATACTCGTGAGTTTGTGTTTAATCGTTGACGCGCGAACCCTACGAAAGTGCCAGCCAAACCCATATGCAGTTCCAAAAAGTTTAGCCTTCTGAATCAACTGCATGTTTACCGCCCAGCCGCACGCGCCGGCTTACACAATAGCCGGCGCCTGCGGCTGGGCGGTAAACGATTAAGCAACGGCACGCTGACACTTTTATCCCCAACTTACTCTGACGTGCCGGTTTCTTCGTAAAGGTTCTCTCATGAGATCATCGTCACGAATCACTTTGGCAGCACTGCTGGTGGTCTTCTGTGCCAGGCCGTCTTTGTTGCCAGCTCAACAGCCAACGGCCGGGGAGATCTCTCCGCAAAAGTACGAAGTCCTCTCGGAACTCAACCAGAATGCCGGCATGCGTGACGGCATTGAACTGAAGGTCGACATCTTTCGGCCGAAGAGCGACGAACGATTCCCGGCGATCGTCTATCTCACCCCGTACAACAAGACCGGCAATACAGCTCGAGCTCAGTTGTTCGCATCTCGAGGCTATGTCGTCATCAACGCGGACACTCGGGGACGATTCGAATCCGGCGGCGAATGGGATCCGTTTTCTCCGCTGCATAAACAGGACGGCTATGACCTCGTCGAATGGGCGGCGAAGCAATCATGGTCGACCGGCAAGGTCGGAATGTTCGGCCTGTCTTACATGGGCTGGACTCAATGGTGGACCGCCACTCAGGCACCGCCGTCTTTGAAGTGTATCGTTCCGGAAGTTGCTCCGCCCGACAATTTTTACAACTGCCCTTATCAGAACGGCATCTTTGTCTGTTGGATGATGGACTGGGCCGGCATGGTCAGCGGCCGAAATCCTCATAGTTCCGGTCCCGGACCGTATGGCGGATTTGCCGTCAATCGTGAAGCCGCTTATCGCAATCTGCCGTACATCGACTTTGAGAAAACACGCCATCATCTTCCGACAGAATGGTGGAAGAAGTGGATTTTGCAAAACACGGCCGAGGGCGAATACTGGAAGGCCATCGCGTATCAGAAGCCTGAAGAATACAGTCGAGTCACCGTGCCCTCGCTTGGTGCCACCGGCTGGTTTGATGCCAACTTCCCAGGAACGCCCGGCAACTATCTGGCCATGAAAAAGTATGGTGCCACGCCTGAAGCCAGAAGTCCTCGGATGGTGATTGGTCCCTGGGAGCACATCATCAATACGCATCGAATCGCCGCCGATGTGGATTTCGGGCCTCAGGCGATCATCGACTGGAACGGCTATGTGTGTCGATGGTTTGATTATCACCTGAAAGGAATCGAAAACGGAATTCTGCAGGATCCCCCGATCCATCTGTTTGTGCTGGGGCGCAATGAATGGCGAACCGCGCAGGAGTGGCCTCTGCCTGAGACACAATGGACGAAGTACTATCTCCACAGTGGCGGCAAAGCGAATTCATCCGATGGCGATGGCAGCCTGTCGACAACTCCTCCGACTGCGGAATTATCTGATCGCTACACATACAATCCTGAAGATCCGACTCCCTCCGCAGCGTTTCAGAATGGTCATATTGATGGGCCCAGAGATGTCTCTTTGTCTGCCAAGCGGAACGATGTTCTGGTCTACACAACGCCGGTTCTGGAGAAAGATGTTGAGATCATCGGACCCATCACGGCAACGATCTACGCCGCCACCAGCGCGAAGGATACGGACTGGATGGTGCGATTGTGTGATGTTAGTCCGGATGGTCGCTCTTCGTTTCTGGCTGAAGGCGTGATGAGGGCTCGCCATCGCGATCCGGACAATGGAGGAGCATTCAATGCGTCTCGGTTGAGTATTCTGGAACCGAATAAAGCCTATCCGTACGTTATTGAGTTCTGGCGTCCAACCGGCAATCGCTTCCTGGCTGGGCATCGAATCCGCGTGGAGATCTCCAGCAGCTATTATCCGTACTATCTAAGAAATCTTAACACCGGCGAAGACAACATAGGACTGGCCTCCAAACCTGTGGTTGCGCAGCAGACGATTTTCCACGATGCAGACCATGCGTCGCATGTTGTATTGCCGGTGATTCCGATTCCGTGATTGTGGGATCGATACGGATCACCAAATAGAATTGCGATCTCCGATTTCAGATTCACAACGCAGCTTGGCAGTTAGTATGACCTATTTCTTACCCAGGGCTCGTTGTTGGCGGAAGAACTCCTGCAGAATGGCTTTGCAGTCTTCGGCCATGACGCCGCCCATCACGGCCGACTGGTGATTCAGGCGAATGTCAGATGTCAGGCTGAAGAGCGTATGGCAGGCGCCGGCTTTCGGGTCCGTTGTCCCATAGATGACTCGCGGAATTCTCGCCTGCACGATGGCGCCGGCGCACATTGGACAGGGTTCGAGTGTGACATACAGAGTGCAGTCCAGAAGCCGCCATGATTGCAGGACTTCGGCTGCCTGAGTGATCGCAATCATCTCCGCATGCGCTGTGGGATCATTCAGTGTCTCACGCTGATTGCGACCTTCGGCGATGACTCGCTCCTGATACACAATCACAGCGCCGACCGGCACTTCACCTTCATCAAAAGCGATGACCGCCTGGTCGAGCGCTTTCTTCATCCAGTAGTCGTGTGGTGCCAGAGGGTTTTGAGGAAGCAGTTCAGACAAGTGTCAGGAGCCTTCAGGAAGATTGCGAGTTAGCGAAGTCACAGGCCGGTGATTCCGTGTGCGGCCATGATTGAGGCGATCTCTTTTAGGTGTTCAGCAAACACCCAGCCTCCACCCACACCGTGCAGAGAATCATCTCTTTGCTCTTGGCCGCGCGTAGTTCAGAGGATGCGTCGCGCTATGTCAAACGACGACAATGCAGGGCTGAAACGCATCGGACCGAAAGATTCTGTGACCGAAAGATTAAAGCAAGAGTAAACCCCAACGGTCTTTGTTTCATTTTTCGGTCATGAAATGTTTCGGTCAGAAGCCTTTTGTGTTTGACGCATTTGGTCGACCATTGAGCGGAGCAGCTTCCGGATAAGAGGACAGAGTTTTTCGAAGCGACTCTGTGACCGACGACTGATCCTGGACCACGTTCCGTGTTTCCTGTGGATCAGTTTCGTAATCGTACAGTTCCAGCTCAGCCGATTCCGGATCAGCCCCGGGCGTTTTCCATTCCACCAGGCGATAACGATCCGTACGAATCGCGCGGCCAAGTTTTGCGTTTGGATAGGCGTGGAAGACATGATCTCGAATGCGAGCCTTTGGATCGCGGAGCACTGGAACGAGGCTGAGTCCATCGATAGGTTGAGGTCCGGCTGGCTTTGGTAAGCCTGCGAGTTCAGCCAGTGTTGGGTAGAGGTCCACCGATTCGGTTAACTGACCTGTGACAGTGTTTGGCTGAGTTACACCCGGCGCAACAATCAGCAGAGGAATCCGCGTGGCCTGCTCATAGTTTGTATGCTTGGTCCAGATTCCGTGATCACCGAGGTGATAGCCATGATCGCTCCAGAACACGATGATCGTGTCTTCATGCAACTTCAGGCGATCAAGCTCATCGATCACTCGTCCGACCTGAGCATCCATGTAACTGGTGCTCGCATAATAGCCGTGAATCAGTTGTTGCTTCAGTGATGTCGAGAATGCTGCCGCTCGGTCTTCCGGCACAGGATCGTAGGCGGTGATTTCTCCGCCACGTTTGCCGGCGACAGCGGGGGCGTTCTCCGGAAGATGCTCGAAGGTCGGGAGCGGAAGCTGGTTCGGATCATACAAATCCCAGTACTTCCTCGGCGCGGAGAAAGGCAGATGGGGCCGCACAAATCCGGCAACGATAAAGAACGGCGTACCCTCAGCTTCGCGCCGCTGCTTTGCGGATTGAAGTCGAACGATCGTTTCTGCGGCAACTCGTCCGTCGGCATAGTCATCATCGTTGGCAATGGGTGCTTCGAATGCAGCTCCGCGCGGCAGGGAGCGAATGGCATCAAGCTTCTGATTCGTGAACAGAGCTTCTTCGCGAGTGAGCAGGCTGCCTTGTGTGCTGGCTGGATCGAGGTACTCGACCACTTTGTCTTTGAAGTGCGGGACGCTGAACGACAATGGATCGCCTTCATTGCCGTGTCCAATGTGAAAGACCTTACCAAGAGATTCCGTACGATACCCGTGTGTGGCAAAGTACTGAGGCAATGTGACGGCGCTCGGATGCCGATCCCGGAGACGGCTGCCAAGACCATAAAGGCCGCTTGATGTTGAATGAGAGCCCAGCATCAGCGTAAATCGCGAAGGTGCGCAGACCGCCTGGTTACAGTAAGCTCGATCAAACCTCAGGCCTCTTGCGAACAGGCGATCTATGTTGGGTGTTTCCGCAATCTTATCTCCATAGCATCCGAGTGCGGGCTTGAGATCGTCCACGAGAATCATCAGGACGTTCGGCTGATCCGCTAAGACGCTCACTAAGCCTGTCATCAGGAAGGCGATAAGTGTCGCGAGGTTATTGATCAGGAACTTCAAACCGGGGCAATGCATTGGGGACTCGCGAGCGGGAGTGTTCTAAGGGATTTCTATAAACCGTGGGAATGTCCCGTGGGTGATTCGACAATTCAAGCCAGCATCGAGCGTGATTTCGGATTCTGCAGCGTCATTAGACGAAGTTGAGAGAGTGGCTTATCTTGCCCCTTACTGAGTGTGATGGTTTGGGGCCGCGATAATCCGGCGGGGAAACACGTTGTGGTGACAGCAGCAATTGAAATTGACAATGTGACCAAGACGTTCGACGACCTGATCGCCGTGAATCGAGTGAGCTTTCAGGTTCCTCGGGGGGCGACATTGGGACTGATCGGGCCGAACGGGGCAGGCAAGACGACGCTCCTGCGAATGATTTCGACTCTGGCCGTGCCGGATTCAGGAGATGTCCGAGTTGAGGGCAAATCCGTTCGCGAGAATCCTCGTGCGGCCCGAGCTCACCTCGGATTTATGCCGGCCGAGTTCGGGTGTCCTCGCAACATGTCCATTGAAGAGTACCTTGATTACTTCGCGTGCATGTACGGGTTGACGGCGGCGGAGCGAGCAGTTCGCATTCGGGATGTTTGTGAGCTGACCGATCTGATGGGCCGTGAGAGTGTGATGGTCAAAGGACTGTCGACAGGCAATCGTCAGAGATTGCTGCTGGCCAAGACGTTATTGCATGATCCGTCGGTGCTGGTTCTCGACGAACCCGCCAGCGGCCTGGATCCTCGAGCCCGCAATGAGCTTCGTGAGATTATTAAAACGCTGGCATCGCTGGGCAAAGCCATCATTATCAGCTCGCATATTCTGCCGGACATCGAAGACATCAGTGATCGAGTAGGAATACTGGAAGCCGGGCGACTTGTGCTGGAGGGTGATCTGGCCACGCTGCGTGCGCATACCGGGATTGCTCAACGAAGTATTCGGCTCAAAGTCCTGTCGGAAGATCTGACCAGAACATCTCAGATGTTAAGCCAGCTTCGAGGCATCTCCACCTGCGAAATTCGTGATCAGGCGATCGTGCTGACGAGTGATGAGTCGAACAGTAATTTTGTGCTGGCGTCGTTATTGCCCAACATGACATTCGAGTGCTGCAGTTTGCGGAGAACGAGGTGAATCTCGAAGAGATCTTTATGCGGTCCACTGCGGGGAAAGTCACATGATTGCGGTCCGCCGATTTTTAGGGCTGTTTCGAAACAGCCCGACTTATGGACGTGATCAGGCCAGTTTGATTTCCGGCTGGAACATTGGTTTGGCGGGGTTGGTTCTGAACGGAACGATCCTGATGACACTGCTGCCATTGATGCTGGATCCCAATGATCCGGACTGGCAGATGGTTACAGAGAGTATGGAATTCGGGCAAATCCTCGGCCTGATCCTGCTCGGTGGTGCGACAGCGTTTGCCACGTTGTTGATACCGATGCGACTCACGGGTGTTTTCATGGGGCCACGCATCGGCCGGTATTTTGATCAGATTGTGCTCAGCGGGATTACGCCGCTGAGATTTCTGATTGGCAAAGTGACATCTCAGAATCTGTTTCTGGGTTTAGTGTTGTTTCTGCTGCTGCCATGGTTCGTCCTGGTGCTCGCGCTGGGAGGACTTGAGTGGACCACGTTTATCGCCAATCTCTTTCTGGTCTGGCTTTACTGCATCATGCTGGCTGTCGTGATGTTGTGGCTGTCGCTGTACTTCAATGAAGTTCTGGCCATGCTGCTGGTCGTAGGAGGAGGGATTTTTCTGTGTGGCCTGGGTTGTGCCCCAATTCCGTATCAGCCGTTCGTGGTCACTCCGTTTCCGGCACTTTTGCAGTGCGTGTATTCTGCGTCGGGGATGATTGAAGACGAATACTTCCGCAGTTTTTCGAGCGTGTTTACTTCGTGTGTCATCGGCATGATGACCGTGACGGGCATGGCTCTTGTGGCGATCTCAGTCGGTCCGTTGTATGGCATCATTCGTGACAACAGCACGTTCGGGGAAGTTGTTCGAGCAGGCGACAGTAAACGCAAACGGCGTTTTCGCTTTCGGCTTCACATTCAGCGACCATCCGAACTGGCGTTCTTTTACGAGAATCGTGACGACAAACTAAGACGCTTTGAAGGTCTGCTGCGATGGGGCACGGGGTTTGTTCTCCTGGCTGTGCCGGTTGCTCTCGTATGGAACGTCTACATTGACGCTATCTACCGCTACTTTAAAACGATGTCCGCAAGCGGTGGAATGTACGGCTGGTTCTTTGCGGAGTTGTTGACGGCTTGCCATACCATTCATGGGGTGACTTTGCTGATCGCAACGCTGTTGTTTTCGCACGCCCGAAACACGACGTATTTGCGAGTCCCCTTGATTCCTGGCCGGAAGGTCTCTGTTTCTGCCATGGATTCTGTGTGTTTTGCTCTGGTGTTATTGCTGTCAACCGGGATGACGTTGGGATTTCCGGCGTGGTTTAGTGCTTCTCTGGTTGTTCCGAGCCCGCTTAGTGAGGCGGTAGGATCATACAACTATTCTCGAATGACCAGTACGAACTTTGTCAGCGAGGGCTGGAAGGGGACGATTGTGCTGAGTGTTGCGGCGGTCACGGTTTATTTGCTGCAGCGGACGTTATGCCTGACCATGTGGATGAAGAGTGTTTCGTTCGGTTTGGTGGTCGTGCTCTACGGTGTTCTCATATGTGTGTTGCCGTTGGCGTTTGGAGCCATGATGAGTGAGGTGCATGAGTTGCGTGAGTATCAGCTCCTGTATCGCAGTGGTCCGACGATCGCGGCGGCATCTCCGGCCACGATTCTGGGAACGCAGTATTGGGGACGTCCGAACAACTTTCTTTATGATCCACCAGCAGCATTGTTCTATGTTGTGCACGGGTCACTGATTGTCGTGTGTGCCTTCTTCCTGCGGCGCTTGAGTCGGACGCTGCGTCTGGAGTATCTGAGTGCTTCTGCAAAGGAGAACGTCTGATGCGTGACCTGACGAACGCAAGGGCATCCTGGGCGAAGTCTCTGCTGATCTTGTCATTGTTCTGTGTTGGATTATCGACACCAGTGATGGGACAGTCGGCCGTTAAGCCAGATGATAGTCCGCCGGACTTTCCGGGGCTGGATATTCAGGCGGTCGTTGGATGGGATGGCCGTGTTGAGGTGGATGCCCCCGTTCCGGTTTCGTTCCTGATTTCAAATCAGTCGAGTGAGGTGCTGGAAGGCCAGTTGATTCTTAGTGAACCGGAGACTGATCGAGAGATCAATCTGGGCGATGTTTTTGTTGGTCCGGGAAGCGTTCGACGGTTTTCTTCGGTGCTGGCACTGTCCGACTGGAGTGACTGCGTTGCGACCTACACGGATGGGTCAACAGACTTCTGGACACGTCAATTGCCGTTGATGACCGGCAAAGATTTTTCTGAAGACGTCAACTATCTGCTGTTTGTCGATGATGGTGGTCGAGCCCTGCAGTTGCCAGCGGTGGAGACTTCGGTGGCTCCAGATTTACAGCAGTCTGCAACTTCGGCCTCGCAACCCACAGGGACCGTAGAAGACAGATTCGTACCGCGGTTTGGTTTCGGTCGGTCGGTGCAGCCTGTCTCAGTAAAGTCGTGGCAGGTTCCTCAACATCCGGGACCGCTGACAGTCGCTCAGGCGATGCTGTTTTCCGAAACGGCGAAAGTCGAAATGCTGAACGATCCTCAATGGGATGCGATTGGTCGCTGGGTGTGTCTGGGCGGAACAGTATTCATTCATGAGTCGTCAAAGGAAGTTCTTGAACGTCTGAAGAAGGCTGCTCCTTTAAGGTCACAGCCGGCCGTTCTGCAGGATGAGCATCAGGTAAATCGTTGTGGTGTTGGATCGATTCGTGAATACAGCGGAGGGTTGGTCTCGACCGATGATTCGCAGGTCATCCAGAAGTTGCTGGAGGCGTCTTCTCGACTTTCAAGATACAGCGTCGTTTCGATTCCTGACCAATTGCCGCTCACTTATGTTGGCACTTCGAATGCAAGCTTTACTCGTCTGATGGTGCTGGCTGTCTTCAGTATCTATCTGCTGTTTTCGGGTGTTGTGGCATTGCTGATGTTTCGATCCAACCGTCGGCGAGTCATGACCTATACGGTTTCCGTTGTGACCATTGCGTGTGTGGCCGCAGCGCTGCTGGGAAGCTATCTGCGGAACAGTCGAGGCGATCTGCTTTGGCGATCTGTGATTGTGGGAGGTCCGGGAGGAGCGGTTCAGATCGCACAGATTCGGGTACAATCGGCTGGTGGGCGAAACACGCAAGTGGCTGTTCGGGGAAAAAAGACGGATCTCCAGTTACTGCGGAAGAAGTCGACGGACAGGAGTGACTACTACTCTCGATTTGCGGTCTACAACCTGGGGCAAACAGAGGGAGCCGTGGGCTGTGCTCCGTTTTCGGTGCAGCCCAATCTGTTGAAGGACGAGCTGGACGCGTTTCGGATTGGCGTCCCAATAACTCCGTGGGGAGTTCGTCAGAGTTTTGCCACTGCTTATGACTCGGAGTTGCAGGGAGTAAAGATCGATTTGCAATTTCGTCCTGTGGGCTCGATGACACTTGATGACTCTATGAACAATGGAGACTCGTGGACCTACGTTGTCCGAGGTCAGTGGAACGTTTCTGTGACGAACAAACTTCCTTTCGATCTGACAGAATGCCAGTTGCTTGTGACAGCATCAGTGCCTCATGTGCCGTCAAGCATGATGACTGCTTCCGAGGTAAAGTTTTCTCCAGGTCGTGGGGAAATCAGACTGGGCGAAGTTGCCGCGACTGCAAGCACCACCAGTTCATTATCAGGCATTCCCGTTGTCGTTACGATGACTCACTACTGGTACAACAAACAGAATACGATTGAGCCGGAACCTGCTTTTCCCGGCGGATCGGATATCTGGTTTGTTGGGCGAGTTAATCAATCACCGTTGCTGACGATCGATGATGAGCACAGTGACTTTGAGCAGTTCGATGGGGTTCACTATTACATGCAGAAGTTAACGCAGGACGAGATACCTCAGGAGTGGCGTGACACATGCCAGCAGTGCCTCGAACAGCAGATGAGTGCGGCTCAGGAGCAACTGAATCAGCAAAAGATTCAGCAGCAGTGACAATCTCCGTTCTGAATCAGATTGGATTGTTTCGAATATCCGACTTGCCTGTTCGACGGTTCACCTGTTCCAGCTTAGGAAAAACCAGCGTCTTGCGTGTCTGATGATCACGGCGGTATCATTCCCGGTCTTGTCGTTGATCGGGGTCATTGATTGGACCAGATTGAAGACGATGTATTGTTCTGGTGTTCTCCGCTGGAATCGAGCCAACCATGATACCTGGATCACATCCTCGCCGAACAATTCTGAAAGCGGGGCTCGGCGGATTTGCGTCGCTGAGCCTGGCCGATGTGCTGCGTCTGCAGAATCAATCGTTGGCCAGTGAGAGTAAACCGGCTGCGAGCGAACGAACGGCCGTGATTCTGGTCTGGCTGCGAGGTGGTGCCAGCCATCTGGAGACGTTCGACCCGAAGCCTCAGGCCACTCTGGAGTTTCGTGGTCCGTATTCTCCGATCGATACCAATGTTCCGGGAATTCAGATCTGCGAACTGTTGCCGCGTCTTTCAACCATCGCTGATAAGTACTCCATACTGCGATCGATTGCTCATACCGGTGGCGGTCATCCGGCTGGGTCACTGCAGGTTCTGGCCGGTGATCCGGATCCAGCGGACAAACTGGTTCCGGTGCTGCCGGACTGGATGTCGATTGCCAGTTATCTGCGCCGTGACTCGGTTCGCAGTCTGCCCAATTACATCGCGGTGAATCCTGTCGACAACTACGACAACTTTACCATCGCTGGTCCGACGTATCTGGGACCCGCTTATCGACCGTTCTCCGTGGTTGGCGATCTCAGCAACCCAAAATTTGAAGTGCCAAACATCGGGATGCCGGCCGAGAACCTCGACCGGCTGCAACGTCGCATGTCCTTGAAGAATGGATTCGATCGTCTGCGCAGTGGGCTGGATGTTTCCGGGACATTAGACGCCATCGGCCGCTTCGAAGGACAGGCTCTGAGTCTGCTCACAAGTCCCGAGGCTGGTGCCGCGTTTGACCTGAAGCAGGAACCAATGGAGGTTCGTGAGCGATACGGCATGAATGCCTGGGGCCAGCAATGCCTGATGGCTCGGCGACTGGTCGAGGCTGGTGTCGAGATCATCACCACCGAGTTTGATGGTCCGCTGTGTGGTCGAGTCGCCAACTGGGACGATCATGCGGTGAACCATCACGTGTTCGATGCGAATAAGTTCCGTGCGCCATTCTTTGATCAGGCTGTTTCTGCGTTGATTGAGGATGTTTACGCACGCGGTCTGGATCGGCGAGTTCTGGTTGTGGTCGCGGGAGAATTCGGCCGTACTCCGCGAATCAGTTACGTGGCCAGCAGCGGCGGTGGTGTGGCCAGTGCCGCAGCGGGCGTGGTTCAGCCTGGGCGCGATCATTGGCCGCGAGCGAATTCCATGATCTTTGCCGGGGGCGGTATTCCCACCGGGCAGGTGATTGGAGCGACCGATGTTCGAGGCGAAGATCCGATCGATCGACGCGTCGAACCGGGCGATTTTCTGGCAACGATCTACAAGCATCTGCAGATTGATTATGCCAACGTCGCGATCGAGAATTTCACGGGGCGACCAGTTCCGATTCTGAACTCCGGCAAGCCGATCCCCGAGTTGACGCGAGGATAGGAGCGCCACGTTGATTTCACATCGCTGCGAGTAAAACTTCAATTGAAGCGGCACGGCGCAAGCCGTTTGGTGAGTGCAACCCAGAATGCTCAGACACCGGAGAGCTCGCGCCCTTCCGCTTCAATTTGCCGACCGTTGAGCTCGCGCCGTACCGCTACAAACGTGCTGCTTCCCTATCGGTTCACTCGATACGGCGTCACATCCAGGTGAGGCTTCTGACCGCTGACCATTTCCGCAATCAGCTTCCCGGTGCCCGTGCCCATCGAGATTCCCAGCATGCTATGTCCGGCCGCAATCCAGACGTTGTTGAATCGAGGAGATCGATCGATGAACGGAATCCCGTCCGCCGTCATTGGTCGCCAGCCGCACCATTCTTCCTCAACGGGCTCAGCGGTTGGTTCGTGCAGATACTGAGCAGCACCGGACCGCAGGTAATTCAGTCGATGTCGATTCAGAGTGGAGTCGTAGCCGGTAAACTCCATCGTGCTGCCGACGCGATAACCTGTGTCGAATGGTGTAATGGCCACGTGACACTCTTCCAGAATCATCGGATACTTTGGGCAGATTTTTGGTCGTGCCATCGTAATCGAATAACCCTTGCCTGGCTGTATCGGCAGCTTGACGCCAACCGCTTCGTTCAACAGCGGCGTCCACGCACCGGTCGCCACGACGAATTCGTCGGCTGAGATCGTCTCGCCGTTCGTCGTCACGGCCGTCGCACGATCGCCAGTTGAGGCGAAACCCTTCATTGCGGTATTTTCGCGAACGGTCACGCCCTGCTCTGTGATGATGCGACGCACTTCGCTCATGAGTTTGCTCGGACGCAGATGAGCATCGCAGCGGTACAACCAGGCACCGGCGAGCCCTGGTTTCAGCGCTGGTTCCAGTTCGGTCAGAGCTTTCCCCGCGAGCGGCTCAGCGGCCATATCGAAATGTTGTTTCAGCCAGGCATCGACAGCGGTGTATTCATCGAACTCATGCTGATCGCGAAAGACAAACAGCAGACCGTCCGTCTTCCATTCGACCTGCATGTTTTGCTGTTCGAAAACTTCACGATACAAAGTTGCGGAAGACTGCAGCAGTGGGTGGCAGGCCTTACCGGCTTCCATCATGTTTTTCGAATTGCAGCGGAGAGCAAACTTCAGCAGCCATGGTGCCAGACTGAACAGCTTTGTCGGTTCAATCCGAAGCGCGGTTTGACGGCTGAGCATTCCTTTGATGGCTTTGGTGAGCTGTCCTGGTCGAGCCAGTGGAATCACATGACTGGGGCTGACATATCCGCAGTTCCCATGAGAAGCGGCTTTGCCAAACTGAGCCTGTTCGATCAGCGTAACCTTTCGACCTGTCTGAGCAAGATACCAGGCCGCGAATCCTCCGATGATGCCTCCGCCAATGATCACCGTATGTTTTTGAGAAGTCATATTCGAATTCCCGCTCTAAACGGGTCCGTTGGTTGAAGAATCAGATTACATTCGCCGGTCACCCAGGCGGAGCCGGTAATGGTGGGAATGATAACGGGGTCGGCTCCGGTCGGAACTGTTGAATCATCCGGTTGCCAGCTCCCCTCGAAAATGCTGCCGACAATGCTTTCCTGGAACCAGGTGGCACCCGCCAGAAGTTTTCCATCGGCCGCCAGGCAAGCCAGTTTTGCACTCGTCCCGGTCCCGCATGGCGAACGATCATAGGCGCCGCCGGGGCACATGACGAAGTTCTGGCTGTTGGATTCTGAAGTTGATGGAGGACCGAAGAGTTCGATATGGTCGATCAGACCGCCGTTAGCTCCCGTGATGCCGTCTCGTTCAAGAGCCGCTCGGATCTGGAGCGTAAAATCGGACAGCTCCTTCCAGCGAGAAAGACTGAGATCCTGCCCGTGGTCACTGACCAGAAAGAACCAGTTTCCGCCCCACGCGATGTCGCCGGTGACTGTGCCATGGCCGGGAACATTCACGGGGACAGCCTTGCGATATCGCCATGACGGCACGTTTCGCACTGAGACTCGGCAGTCGTCTTTGAGAGTGGCCGTTACGATCCCGACGGGAGTTTCAATGCGATGCGAACCCGGCCCCAGCTTCTTCATCCACGCCAGCGTGACCATGAGCCCGATCGTCCCATGGCCACACATGTTCAGGTAGCCGGTGTTATTGAAAAAGATGATGCCTGCAGCACAAGTCGGATCGGAAGGTTCACAGAGGAGGCCGCCGACCAGAACATCGGATCCTCGTGGCTCATTAATGACGGCCGAACGAATCTCATCGAAACGATCGCGAAAGGTCAGGAGCCGTTCTGAAAGCGGGCCACGGCCAAGATCCGGGCCACCTTCGATGATGATCCGAGTAGGCTCGCCGCCGGTATGGGAGTCGATGACACGAATTGTCTGCACGGGGGTGTCTCAGGGAGAAGAAAAAGAGGTGAAGAAAGATTTGATGCGAACGCTGATTTTCGTGGATGAACATCCCTGCGTGCAACCAAGTCGGTCAATTCACAGATCGTTCCACTGGATTCCCGTCATGGAGGTCGTCATCGCAATACGTTCGGGCATTGTGTGGTGGATGTCGAGCATCGTCCAATGCTGGCCGGATGATTCGCGAGTTTCCGTAAGGGCTTAATCCGGAATCGTTTGTCCGGACTGCAAAGCGTGATTGGCTGCTTCAGTCCGGTATTGAGAGATCATTGAGGTCTTGAACCGTTCGATTGCCCATCGCTGTAGTTCCATGTCTTCATTGCGGGCCTTCCACAAAGATTTACTCCATTCATCACTCGGTTTGGCTCGAGTTTCCAGGACAACCGGTAGATCCACAAAAAAGGGGAGGCTCACGCGGAGTCGACTTGTTTCGATTCGGACGGTTCCCGGAAATCCGGTCTGCCCCAGAAGTGTTGGCTGAAAGACCTCAGTTACGAAGAACACGGTGAATTGGTCGTCAGTGGCACGGGGGCGGTGCCGAAACCACTGAGCCAGCCTCTCAACGGACTCCGTGTCTGACACGGTCACGATCTGTCCCGTGGCCCCTTCTTCATCCTCGGGAAGAGAGATTGTGAAGCCAGCCGAATGCAGGTCCTCCGCCAGTCTTTTCGATGTTGTCGTGCAGGCGCTGATTGAGAAAATCAGCACCGATATCGCGCACACCGACGTTGATCGCAACATGTGCATTTGTCCTGCTCCGAGGAAAGGCGGTCCGGATTTATCTCCGGGATGCATTTTCAGGCAACGGCAGTTTCATGTCACCTTATGAACCTCGGCACCATCCTTTGCGAGGAACCATCGCGCCCGAATTGCGGCATGTTGGCACGTCAGCCGAAGTATTCCCATGAAAGTCAGGACAACTCGCTCGTTCGTGAACATCAGGCGATGTGGTCGCTTATGGACGAAACCCCCACTTTTTTGACTTTTAACTATTAATTCTGGTCCAGAGGACGATGAAAGATATTGTTTGATTCACAGAAAACTCGCACAATCTTCATACAGAATTCACAAATGGCGATCTGACCGGTTGGCCCCACATGAGGTGAGGTCGGCCTTTTCGTTCTCGAAAACTGATTCGGAGAACAGCCGTATGCTCGACCTGGTATTTAGCGTGCTCGGGATGTTGGTCCTGTGTTTCACGTTCTGCATGGCAGGAGCCTGGCTGCAGAAACGCGGCGGTCGAATTCTGATGGTCCTCGCACTGGCCCTGGTGACCGCTGGCGGTGCTGCCTACATGCTGTGGATCTGGGATCGTCCGGTTTTGGCCAGAATTCTGCCCTACTCCAACGCGATCGTGTTGGGCAACTGGTTGCCAATCGCTGCCGCATTCTTCATTGGTGTGTGCATTCAAACTCAGTCGATTGCGTTCATCCGCCGTTTTGTGTTAGCGACTGCCCTGGGCTGTCTGTGTGGCTTTTCCCTGATCAGCCCGTTGCTGGGTGATGCCCCGGAATGTGGGATCCTGGATCATTCTGGCCGCATCTTTGAATTTCAGACGACCAGGCAAACCTGCTCCGCTGCCTGTGCGGCCGGACTGTTGAGACTTCATGGGATTGATGCGACAGAGGAAGAACTCGCAACTTTGTGTTTAACTCGCAGTGGTACACACTGGCTGGGGGTTTTTCGAGGTCTGAAGATCAAGACGGCCGGAACAGAATGGGATGTCATTGTCGAAGAGGTGACTCCAAAGCAACTAACCCACAGCGAGAATACTTCTGGAGTTCTGGCCCTCACGTTCAAGCCGGAAGCTGCTGAGCACTCGATCGAGTCGGGATTTGGGACCGAGGTTGGCCACACCGTGGTCTGTCTTGGCACCTGCCAAAAGTCCGAAACTCTTGAAGTCTTTGATCCCTCACCGGACTACGGGTTTGAGTCTTGGAATGATCGAATTCTGGCGGATGTTCAGACAGCAATCCTGTTGAGGCTGGTGTCTCGTAAGGGGACACCATCTCCGCTGCATGGCATTGATACAAACCGTCCGTCAACGTGGAACGATCGACGCATGGCCAGTCGATAAGCCGTCTGCTGCTGAAGCCTATTGCCCGATGCAGTACAACATTTCCTGACGCTTTCCGTCTTTGTCCACAGCAACGCGTTGATACATGCGATTGCCGCAAAAGACAGGTGTAGAGAAAACGCTCGTGCCCAGTTGATTGGTGCCGACGATCTCCAGTTTCTCTGTGGAGGCTTTGAAGACAAATGTCTGCCCTTCTTCGTTGCAGGCGTAAATCAGATCTCCGACCATCACTGGCGAACTGCTGAAGGTCCCGTTCAGTCGGCCCTTCCAGACTTCTTCACCGGTATCGCTCTTCCAGCACATGGCGATTCCGGCATCCATCACCGCGTACAAATACCCGTTGCGAGTCAGCAGCGAAGGAACATAAGATCGAGTTGGATTCTCCCAGGCCAGTTTGCCGGAACCATCTGCGGCCACCGCTGAAACGTGATTCTTCGGATAGCCTCCCGTTGTGTAGATGTGCTTTCCGTCAGTCACGGTTGTGGTCACACATTCGGTCGTGGCTCCTTCAACTTCCCACAACGTTTCTCCTGTCAGCGGATTGAGGCTGGTCACCAGATCGCAGCCGATCAGGAACATTTGATCCTTGCCAGCCACGTTGAAAATGACTGGTGATGAGTAGTTCGGTTTTGCCGGACGATCTCGCTTCCATACGATCTCACCGGTCGCTCGATTCATCGCCACGACGGCTCCACCACCTTTGTTGTCCGAGACACCAATGACTAGTTCTTTGTATAGAAGTGGAGATGATCCGAAACCCTGGTGATTGATGTAGTTCGTCAGCTTCGTCTCCCAGATCTTCTTGCCGTTCCGATCGAGAGCCGTCATGAAAACGGAGTCCCCGTTCAGGAAGTTGACAAAGAATCGCTTTCCGTCGCAGGCGGCCGAAGCAGAAGCCATGGATGACTTTTCGTTGTTCTTTATATCCAGTCCGCCTTCGTGGACTATGGTTTCCCACAGTTGCTTGCCAGTCTTGCGATCAAAGCAAAGCACTGACTGCAGTTTGCGATCATGGTCAGCCGCTGTCAGCACAACCTGATCGCCCACAACGATTGGTGATCCATGACTACGACCAGGCACCGGGATGCTCCAGATGACGTTTTCGGAGTCACTCCATTTGACCGGAGGATTCTGATCCGCGCTGGCGATCCCATCATGCTGCAGTCCTCGCCACCACGGCCAGTCGGTTGGAGCAGTCTGAATCGGTTCGACTTCGGCTGCTGCCCCGGCAATGTTCACAGGCTCATTGGAAAGTGCCAGTGAACCACACACCAAAAGTGCGGCGCATGATGACAGTCCGGCAAACGCTTTGTGAAAAGTTGAAAGCAGCACAGCAAGAGCCTCGCGAAGTCATGGAAGCGGAGAATCCAAAACCGCCAGTTTAAGCTGTCTGCCGTAATTTCCAACTCTCAGCGATCAGCAACTGACCTTCGACCATGCGGTCGGCGATGTGCATGTGTCGGTGCCATCGCCGCCATCGACGAAACCAAGCTGTGTGAACAGAGAATCAATCGCGATAAGGTCATCTCCGCCTAACGCATAGAGAACAAATTCATCGGAAGCGTCCATGGTGATAGTATCGCGTTCCAGTATGGAAGATAACCCTCGAGGTTTACGCTGAAACGCTGCGATCGTGGCCGAAGATCGCAGCAGCCTCAGGTCCTCGGCGTTGGAAGTGCCGTTCAACTCATAGAGATCGCGACCCACTCCTCCGATCAAATTGTCGTTGCCGGATTCTCCGTTCAATAGATCATTGCCTTCGCTTCCATCCAATGAATCATTCCCTGAACCGCCGAACAATGTGTCATCACCGAGTTCTCCCAGCACTCGATCGTCATCATCACCTCCGAAAAGACGATCATTGCCAGCACCGCCCTTGAGAACATCCTCGTCGGCATTTCCGTAGAGGCTGTCGTTTCCATCCTGACCCATGAGCTGATCATCTCCGTCGGCCCCGTAGATGCGGTCATTCCCTGTGCCACCCAGAAGATAGTCGTTTCCGGAGTTTCCTCGAATCAGGTCATTGCCTGCACCACCATCTGCAGTGAGATCTCCTGTGAAGCCTGTTGCGGTCAGGGTATTGGCTGCATCGCCGCCGGTGAGTGTGGCTTTCTCGATATCATCAAGCGTGATGCTTCCGCCCCCGCTGCTGCGGAGTCGATTGTCGCTGACCTGCCAGTTTGTATCGCCAGCCGCAGCGATTCTGTCAGTGCCCGAACCTGCCAGAAATGTGAACGTGCCCCCTGCCGTTCCATTGGTTCCCGGTAATCCGATATCCGGCCCATTGACTTTCAGGGTATCGTTGCCTTTACCTGTGCGTACGATGAGGCTAAGTAGTCCGGTCGCCTCAAGACCCCCGGCAGCGACAGTGACGGAGTCATGCGATGCGGCCAGAGTCAGGTCGTTCAGGCCAGTATCCAGAATCGTCATCGGGACATTGCTGAAGGTGAGTGGAATAAGAGTTTGGCCAGCTGTTGTGCCGGTGATGCGAGTTGCAGGCACACTTTGATATCCGGTTGCTGGCGACATCGTCAGCACGTCAGCACCGGCCGCCGTTTCCATGTTCAGGGAGAAAAGGCCTGACGCAAAGGCGGATTCAGACTGGAACATAGAGATCGACTGATTGTGAATCCGAAATTCGCTGAACCCACCGCCACTGGGGCGATACGTGGCTCCTTCGAAATTAGCCCCGACGATCGTGACACGATCGTTGTTGGTTGTATCAGTGCCGCCATTGAACCGGATGCCGGCCGTTGTGAAAGTCCCGCCACTGGCGAAATCGATGATCAGAGAATTGCTAACGGTATTACTGCCGAGAATGTCAATGGCCGGTTTGCTCGCCAGGTAATGTCGCTCCAGCAAAGTGTCACCGAAAGCGATATGGCGGCGAAACAGTTCGAGATATTTCCCATTCCGACGCAGCACAAGATCGCTGCCGCCAGGATCTGTATAGGCCACTGACTCAGTGAGCTTGACAGTAAAGGCACTTTGTGAGTTGGCAACGACTGGTGAAACGCCGATATCGGGATTCAGGTCGAGCGAGCCTGAAAAGCTGGCGGAAAGATAAATGTCGCCCTCAGTACTAATGTCGACAACTGCTCTGTTCATCCGGCCTTCAAAGGTTCTGCCCCATAGGAAATCGCCGTTGCTGGATATTGAAGTCAAATAGACTTGACGACCTCCGCCATTCAGAGCAGTTTCCGTTTCAGTTCCAGGATCGAGATCTAGTGATCCGGAAAATGTACCACAAATAATGATGTCTCCGTGTCGATTAATGGAGACGTCTTCTGCCGACGACGATGTCGAATTGAACTGCCTTATCCAAACGATTCTCCCAGACGGGTCGCATTTGCCTGCGAAGGCAGTGTCAGATCCTGATCGTGAAAGGCTCACGCCATCAAAAGTCAGATTCCCGGTAAACGAGCCCACAAAGAACATATTTCCCAGATTGTCTTTTGCACTGGCGTGTATTCGTCCATTCCCTGAACCTGTGGTTGTTTTTGTCCAGAGGTCGACGCTGTTGGGCGCGAAGGTAGATAGGAACGGTGCAGACTTGAAACCGGTTTGTGTTACTCCACCAATTGAGACATGTCCGTTGGCGTCAACGGACAGACTGGACACATAACCGCCATCGTTGATTGTTGCTGTTGTGGACCACTGAAAGTCGAGATTTGCGAAAAACTTACAAACGAAAGGCAACTGTTTATTTCCGGCAGAAGTAGAAGCTCGCCCATTGAAGGGGTCAACGTTGATCATCCCGTCAAAACTGCCAGCAAGTATAACGGCACCGGTGGAGTCAAATTCAAGCTTCAACTGGAAGACTCTTCCGCCCAATTCACCACCAAACTTGAACGCGTCAAGATAGTTACCCTCAGCATCCAGTTTGATGAGGAATCCACTGTTGCCAGAGCTTGCCAAGATCACGGAATCTGGTCCGGGATCAGCATCCAGGCTTCCTGAGAAAGTTCCTGATAGCCAAACGCTGCCACTTGAATCCACTTCGACATCCTCAATCCCTGCAGAGCTGGCCCTTAGCTGGCGAGCCCACCGTAAACTGCCAGTCGGAGAAGACTTTGTAATGAATGGATTCATGATGCCGGTATTAGAGGTCAATATCGTTGATCCCGGTCCGGGATCAAAGTCAAAACTTGCGGTACTCGTCACCCCTCCGAAGTTACCCACCGAGTATACATTTCCTGAGAGATCGTGCGTGATGGCGACCGGTGTGATGAAAGGGTCAGCGCCGGAGGTGGACTGCACGGTGTTTGCCCAAACAAAATCTCCCGTCAGCAGTTGACGTATTTCCAGAGGTTCGGTGCACCATTTTCGGCCGATGGTTCTCCGGCGACTCCGACGTGCCAGCAATCGCAAAGCGGCGGTCCGCTGAGGCTGCGAGAGACCACTGAGAGATCGTGAAGAGGCTTTTCGAGGAATCATGAATAAATCCTGTCAATTTCACGCACAAACCACGGGCCTCAGGTCCGGGCGCTCGGGCCTGAAGCGTTTGCTGGAGACGGACGGCTTACCTTTAGGTTCGCACAAGAATGGCTCCTGGACACGCAAGGAGGCCACCGCGATTCCTGGCGTCAAAGGACTCGTGTCCAATAGGCGAAGTACTTGGGAAGATCGAATTCAGACAGCCATCTCACCCTCAGCCGAGTTTCGTCCAGTAGGCGAAGTTCTTCGCGACATCACGCCAGTAGACAGTCACCTGAGAATTTGAACCGCCCCACGGATTCCTCAGCAGAACTCGAAGGTCGTCAGCCGCAGTCACCATGTACTCGTGATTTGGAACAAGTCCATAACCGAGGCTCGACGCAGCGACGTCGTAGGTTCCCATAGTGATTCCCTTATAGGCCCCTTTTGTCCTTGCAATCATGATATCGAGACCTAACTTCGAAATGCGAGTGCCGAAGAGGTCGTCAATTCGGCGTATCAAAGACGTATTCGTGGCGTTAATCGCAAAGGGCAGAATCACGGTCTCCACAGGGCGATTCGTCACATGCTCGAAGACCAGACCCGCGTTTCCTCCCTCTATTCCGCTATCGGCGTTCGAAAAATGGTTGTACGCATTCTCGCCGGACTGCGCTATCTCGCGTGATTCATTTAACTGAGCATACGCTCGTTCGACAAGGTGGACCCAAATTGGATGAATCGAATAATAGAGAGGTGTGTCCACTGTAAGATTCGCCGGTCGGCCACCACCGCTGAAGACCAGATTTCCTCTGCTATTGACAGGCAGGAACCGATCCACCGTCACAAACCTCGGGGCGCTATCGATAAAGAAGCGAACGGTCCATGTGCCGTCACCATTGTCGATGAACATGTTCGTAATATAGCTGTCGCTCAAGTCGGACAAGGCACCGATAGCAGACAGCAGATAGCAGGATCCGAGTGCCCCCTGATCGACATCATGACTGGCTGGGCCTGCATTGGCAAAGAGTACGCCCTCGGTGAATGCATAGTTGAATCGACGTTCCACAGCATTGGGTGTTCTGTCGCCAGCATTGGCAACTGCGATCGGATAGTCGAGGCCTCCAAACCACTTGTCAACAAGTGTCCGTAATGTTGACGCCAGATCATTTTGTGAGAGACTTCCGCCTGCCGTACGTATACCACGAAAGTACGTGTTTTCGATGCGATACTCAGTCACTTGCCGCGCGAGATATCTGACGTGCTCCGGCATTGATCCGCTGGCGACAAATGCTCTCATTTCTTTAAGGGCTGCTGCGGAAACTGTCGCCGCACGTGTATAGCTCAGCAAAGCGGCTTTCATCTGGGCAAAGCTGAAGCTGAGATTCACAGTTTTGGTGATTGTCCCGCCACCGCCACCGATGTATCTCACCGTCAGAGTTCCGCCTTCGAAATCCATGGCGGATCCCCCTGCGAGTCCGCTGAGTTTGCGGACCTTTGATGTGGGGCGCAGCAGGAACCCATTTTCTCCACCACGGTTTGAGTACTCCGTGAAGAAGTCTCCTGTGACCGGTATAGTGCCCGTGGGGACACTCCAGAAAATCATCCCCTTCTGGAACTTGCTGACTCGATACCCATTTCCAGCATCCGCTTCCGTAGAAATGGGATAGCCCAGAGCCCCACGTTCAAGCCCCATCGACTCGTAAGTCTTAAAGATCTCCCCATAGACGGCTCGAGCGCCGGTTTGTGGCGACCAAAGAATGATGCCATGCTGAAACCTCGTGAATCGACCGGTCCCAGCGGCTGGACCTTCGCTCGTTGTCGGCAGCCCCAATGGTTTTCCCTTCGCTTCGGCCCCCAGTCGGACATATTCCTGATAAATGGCACCGTAAACCGCAAGGTACTTGCCTCCTGTGAAGTAAATCGCACCCTCTTCGCAGCGAAGGACAAAGTTGGAAATGTTCAGAGTCAGCCGCGGCTTTTCGAGCGGCAGTCCGAAGTTGACGCCCTGGGCTTCATGGATCTTCATTTGGAATTCGAAGTCGCCACTCACCGCAAACGCAGCTTGACCGTTGTGTTGGTAGATACGAGCTGATTCAAAGAACTGAAAGTTCGCAGTGCGTAGCCTTTGCTGAGGTCCGATGGGTAGTCCCGGGTTCGTCAGAGTGGTCCAGACACGATAAATGTCGCCCATCACCGGGATTGCACCTCGCAATGGGGTCCACGCGATCATGCCGTTATCAAACACAGTGCGTCGCGCCACCGTGCCATTCGCAGTGCCGCGAAAGGCATGCTCATTGGATCGTGGAAGTCCGAGTACACTTGCGTCAATCCGATTGCCCCACCACCGCTTGTGGATCTCCCCGTGCATCTCAAAGCAACCTTTGTCTTCGCGATCAAAGATTGACCCCGTCTGAAACAATTGGTACCGGCCGGGCTGCTCCCAAACGGCCTCGATCGCACGCGTCGTCGATATAGGATTGCCGACAATTGGGTTCCCGAATCCTCCAAGCTGTTTCCACTTGATGAAGATTTCGCCAGCGATCTCGAAGGTCCCGGTTTCAGGATTTGAAAGGATGATTCCTTTCTCGTAAGTCCGGTACCGTGTGGTCCCGTCGGGATATGTAAACTCTTCGCCACCTCGAGTTGGTGCCCCGAGAACTTCAGCGGCGTTGGTGAGACGGCGATAGTGTGTTGGTATCGGTCCGGAATCCGGGTCGGACTCAATCACATCATTCGCATCAAATGGCAGAACTCGATCCAGTTCATGCATATGAATGGTGTCTGTTCCTTCACCTCCGTTCAGAATGTCGTCGCCGACCTCACCGTCGAGATAGTCATCGCCACCTTCGCCGTACAGATAATCAAGACTCCCGAATCCGGCAGCGGTCGTGTTGGTTCCGCCATCACCCCAAAGAATATCGTTGCCTTCGCCGCCATAGAGTCGGTCGATTCCTGTCTTTTGAGTATCCGCGAGACCAAGGTCCCCGATCAGCGTGTCGTCATCGTCTTCCCCATAGAGCCGGTCATTGCCAGCTCCACCTACAAGCAGATCTCGCCCGGAACCACCGAACAGCATATCGTCGGCCTCGCCGCTATGCAGAAAATCCTGTCCGGCTTCTCCATATGCAACGACGGGGACTGATCGAACGCTGGTGTGGACAAAGAGTCGATCGTCGCCATCCCGACCGCCGAACGTAATGCGATTGAATGCTCCTTGTGCATACTGATATATGGTTTTCGGAGAATTCGGATAATCCGGGTCCATCCAGTTCTGGTAAGTCTCTACGATGAATCCGCCGGTCACCGGGTCGTCAAACACATCAACATGGTTGTTGTCAGCATCTCCGACAATCTTGAGGTCTCCCTGCTGGATACTGACTGAAATCGTCAATAACTGACGGCTCTCCAGCACTTCGGGTGAAGGAAGGCCGGGCCGTTTCAGGCCGCGCCGAGCCGTTTTATTGAATTGAAAGAGCGAATAAAGACGGCGCGAGAAATGAGCCAGAGACATGGTGGACTCCCAGCATGGAAACTATGTCAAGAAGGCGATAATTGAATCAGGAAATAAGAACGTGCGCTAAAGTGTTAGAGCGTGTCCGTTCGACTCCGCTGCTGCATGAGAAGCTTTCTCGTACAGACCGAGGGCGTGAATAAGGCCTCGCGATTCGCACATTGCCGGAGTTCATAGACCTATTCGTGGAACAGAACTTCCTCACGAACCATCTCGAACGTGAATATGGAATCGCAATCCAGACAGGAATTCTCAGCCGGCCTGAACGCGAAGGGGATTGCTCTCCTCGAATCGTCACAGGCCGCTATCTCTGGATCCGGAGTTCCCGGATATTCGTACACCAGAATTCCTGGAGATTCAGAAAACAGCCGACGCTGCGCAGATCGCGGGCGAGTACTTAAAAGCGTTCGAACGATCCGGATCATTGGTATGAGTTTGTGTGAAGAATTCTTCACAACATCAGTCATTACTCAGGAGTAACAAGATTTTCTGCGTCCTGACGAAAGCGTCGGAGTTCATCCGTGGGTGAGGCTTGCTTTTCGAAGGCTCTTATGGCATCTGACAACCACTGACGCGCCACAGTTTGTTCTCCCATCCGCCAATAGCTCATGGCCAGAAAAACTGCGTTATCGAAATAGTATTTGCCAGGCGCAAGCGATTCGCTTTTCTGGAGAGCTTCAATCGCCAACCGGAAGTCATTGTTTCGGTAGTGAGCGACGCCCATTGTGTTCCAATAGGAAGATTCGTCGGGTTGCAGCTTGAGGGCACGTTCCATCAGGTTGACGGCACAGGCGGCGTGAGACGGCTGGCAATATGAATTTGCTGCCAGAGACCATGCAATACTGTTCAACAACAGATGATTATCGGTTTCGAAATCCTGCAGCGATCGAATTCTCTCGATCGCCTGGTCAGAGTTGCCAGCTATCGCCAGCGTTTCAGCTTCTCTCAACGCTTTGGTAATCAGGGCTCGAATGCGATTCTGCTCCACCATCCCTCCATCATCAATCGTCAGCGAAATCGGTCGCTGATCAGGATCGGCAACAGGTCCTGCTAAAAGGTCGTTGTCCATCGACAATCCAAGCTCAGTCAGTGTTCGATTGATCGAGCCGAGATCCCATAAACAGATGTCGTCGGCACCTGAACCTGAGACCATGGCCACGACAGAATTATCACGAATCATCGCGACAGGAATATTGAAGCGTGCTTCGGCAGAATGAATACTTGAAAGAACGCGACCAGACTCCACGTCGGAAATCTGAACTTCGTAAGGTCCTGTCATGGCGACGAGGCGATTCAGATCTCGGAACATGACGGGAAACCCGGGAGAGAAAGTCGTGGGGCGGAAGCTGTGGCGTTTCCAGGTGTCAGTTTGATATACAAGATGTCCGCTTTCTGTAACATCTTTCGTAACTCCGACGACAAGCCATTGGCTATCGGGTGAGAAATTCACGTTATAGCCTGGGGTCGGATTTGAGGGTTCAGGAATGATCTCGTGTCGTTGCAGCGTCTCGAGATTCCAGATCTGAATCGTCGGCTGGTGATGACTGCCTGCGGCCAGCCATTTCCCATTCGGACTCACTGCCAGGGCCTGGATATTCCTGTACATAGCAGGTAATTGAACGACGGCATTCGCCTCGGTCATTGGAAGCGAAAGGTCTCGAATCAGAACCTGCGGCTTCGAATTATCAAAGATCGCAACTCGCCGGTTGTCTGTTAGCCAGCGGACATCGGAAAGTAAGGCGGAATCGGGAATTCCCAGCAGGACTTTCTCCGGTGGTCCGATAGAAATGGCTCTCCCGGATTCATGGGTTGAGTCGCGAATTGGCCAGCGGAACAAACCATTCGGTAAAGCCGTCAGCATGAAACTGCCATCGGGATGAAACAAGACTCGAGCACATGAGTCAACTGGCAGTCGATGCAGCTTTCGTTGTGTCTCCACTTCCCAGAAATCAATAAACTTCGCACCATGAATCGCCAGAAGCGATTCGTCGGGACTGAAAGTTGCCCACCGAATTCCATTCTCGTTGGCCTGAGTTTGCAAGTTGCCTTTGGCTGGATCATGGAGAACCTGGATATGGTCCTGATGAGCCAGACTACATATCCCGGCCTTTAATTCAGTACCGTTCGTATAAGTAAGTCTTCCGTCGGACGTGAAGTCGGTTAGGTGACGTTCTGTAGAAACCAGTTCCTTCCCCATCGCCGCATCCCAGATCCTGCTGGACGCGTCCCATGATGTCGTCCGAAGCAGGTAGCCTCCTGGGCTGAAACTGCAATGAGTCACTGGGAGGGAATGGCCTGCCAGGATTGAGGTCAACCGTTGCTCCGATGTATTCCAGACCTCGATCGCTCCATCATTTCGGGCAGCCGCCAGAAGTTCATCATCGGAACTCTACGCCAGCGACGTTCGTACTGCTGTGTTCTCACCCTCCAGCTGAAAACGCTGCATTTCTTCACCGTTATCTGGTTGCAGCAGAACAATTGCCGAACCATTGACAGGAAGAATTGCCAACTGAGTTCCCGTCGAGTTGAAACACAGGTCGTAGATCAGCGTGCTGACAGGGAATCGACGGACTTCCCGTCGTTCGACCAGATCCCAAAGAACGATGTCAGTACCAGGTTCCTGATAAGCGATGATTTGCCCATTCGGATGGTGTCCGATCGTTACATCAATCTCGGACGAATGAATCGTTGCCGAGTGGACGATCTCGTGCGTCGCTGCGTCCCTGCAGATCAGCAAAGCGTCATCATTTCGGCGAAGGTAGATAACGATCAGGAAATCGTCGCCCGATGTGAACTCAGGCATTGCATACCAGCACTCTTCGTCCGGGCCAGGTATGTTTATAACCCGGTTCCAGTCGTCTGCAGTACGAAAAAGCAGGCTGAAGTCGCCGTAGGCAGTTTTACCCTTTGCGGGGAATCTCGCAGGGTTTGTGCCAGCTGTATTGGTCTGAATCTGAAGAAATCGTTTCCCCTGATGATCGAAACAAGCTGGAGCGTTGATCGAAGTGGAGAATTCCACTTCGGGCTTCAGGTCCGACAACTGCAACACTGAGATCGCGGTGTCAGTTAGTTCCTGTTGCAGGGATTTGTCCGGATGAAGTGAAGCGGCCCGTCTGAGTTCTTCCAGACTGAGGTAGCGCTGACCCTCCTTTCCACTGCGCATGATCGTCATGGCTTTGGCGAGATGAGTACGCACTCGGGATTCACGTTCAGCCTTCAGTGCTCGTTCCAGAAGCTGGTCGTTTTCTTTCTTGGCCTCCTGAGCCAGTTCACGCTGATAAACGGCTTCGTCACGCTCACTTCGTATTGCATTTGTGATCAGTCCTCCCGCAATCAGTACCACGGCCAGCAGAGACAGTGTGCTCATCATGATGGCCATGGCTCGATTTCTTCGACACCAGCGCCAGAGACGCTCAGCGGGACGAATACGACGAGCAAGCACCGGTCGATCCTCGAGGAATCGACGAAGATCAGCTGCCAGATCTGTGGCTGAGGAGTACCTGTCCAGACTGTCCTTGGCGATTGCTTTCAGGACGATCGTTTCAAGGTCCGCGGGAATCGTCCCGTCGATTAGACGCGGGCGTACGGGATCGACATCCGCAACCACACTCAGCAGCTGTGCACGCTTTACGCCGTCAAACAATGGCCTGAGAACAAGCAGCTCATACAGCGTTGCACCCAGACTATAGATGTCGCTGGCCAGTTGTGATTCACCCTTCAGTCTTTCGGGAGCCAGATATCGGAGGGTTCCGACAATGTCGCCTGTGTTTGTCAGCTCATCACTGTCTTCTGATTTTGCCAAACCAAAATCCGTCACCCAGATGTTGCCCTTGAGATCGAGCAGCAAATTGGCAGGCTTAATGTCTCGATGCAATACCCCCTGGTCGGCGGCATACTGCAGAGCTTCTGCGACCTGAATTCCAATTCGAGCGATGCTGTGCCAATAAGCCAGACCACTTTCCTGAACGGTATCAGAGATACGGGATTCTGCTGAAATCGAATTCTGCGAAGTGGGAGTATTCCGCGACGGGCTTGGTTCTTTCTTTTCGACAGTATTGGAGCCAGGCGACGCGCCAGCATTCTCGGCCTGCATGGTGTTGTGCCCGGGAATCTGCTCAGATTGTCGAAAGATCCCGGAGCAAAGTCCGGCGGCCAGAGACACCGCCGAATGAATAGCCGGATTCTCCGGGTTGATTAATCGAGTTCTCTCGATAGCCAGCAGTTCTTGATTTTCACCGCTTGATTTGGACTTCTTCTCAAAGCGAAGTCGCCGCACCTGCTCCGTCACCTGGTCGAGCGCCAGCCCCTGAATGAACTGCATCGCATAAAAGTGAACACCATCGACGTCACCAGCGCCGTACACAGGAACGATGTTCGGGTGATGAAGCTTTGCTGCCGCACGGACTTCTCGCTGAAATCGTTGAACGTGTTTGGGATCTCTTAACGATCGAGTCGGCAGGATCTTCAACGCGACATGCCGTCCCAGCGATTCCTGAAAAGCCTCATAAACGATGCCCATTCCACCTCGGCCGACTTCACGAAGAATTCGATACTCTCCAAGCCTTTCCGGCAACTCCGTGGACAGGCCCTGAGGAGTTCTGGTATCAGTGGAGCCCCCCAGTGATCGAGCCTTTTCCATCATGACCAGCGTAGGGAACAACTCTCGAATTTCTGCCTCCAGTTGTGGATGTTGACGGATGTATTCCGTGAATCCTGGGCGTTCTCCAAGCCGATACCGTGCGACAAAATCTTCAGCCAGCAGATCGATCAGGTTGTCCTGACTCTCGTTACTCATCTTTGTCCCTGCGCAGAATCGAGGATTTCTTTGATTCGCTTTAAAGCACGGATGTAGCGATTGCTGGCTGCGGCTTTCTTCAGTCCCAGTGCCTGGGCTGTTTCTTCGTTGGTGAGCATTTCAAAATGCCGAAGTATCAGGACCTCTCGGTCGATGGACTCAAGGCTGTTTAACGCTGTCTGAATCCGTACCTGAATCTCGGCCCGCTCTGCTGCCTGGCTGACTGAGGTCAGCCGGCCCATGAGTTGCTCGGCAAGCGAGACTGAAGACGCTGCGGGAAGGGCTCCCTGGTAGAGAGAAATCTCCTGTCGGATGTCCCGCGCCGCGGTACCGAGGTGTCTGCGATGAAGATCGACCAACCGTTGCCCCGTCAGAAACCTCAGCCAGTGGAAAAATGGCATCGGAGGATCTGCAACGTATTCTTTGAATCGTCGTTCGCAATCCAACCAGGTGTCCTGAAGGACATCAGAGGCGTCGATTCGAGTCTGCAGGCGACGATCCATCCGGAGACGGACCATCTTTTTGAGGCGAGCTCGATGTTTTTCGAACAGATACGAGATGATCTCCGGCTGCCCATCGGCAGCCTTCTGAATGAGTTCTGTTTCGTTGGAATTGTCGAGTGATGAAGGCATAAGGGGTTAACCGCGAGCAGAATGGCCTGGTCCACCGGGAAATACAGCGGGGATGCCAAAATACTCCTGTTCTGTCAAAGTGTGAGTGCCTTTCGGCGACGCCGCAAGCAGGATCAGGCTGAAACCCATTGAATGGCCGTCCCTTGCGAGTTGAAGCGGTGCCCGGAAACGGCCATCATGCACGGCCCGCCATTGTGTTTCCTGCGCCGTCCGTTTCCTGCCCCTCTGAGATCTCAGAAAGTGCTGCATGTCGACTGCTTATAATCCCTTCGAGTCCCCCGGGGTGCCGTCGCAGGATCAGTCTCCGGCCCCACGGTCATCGACATGGGTTTGGTGGATCAGCGGACTGCTGCTGCTGGCGACGATGATCAACTACATGGATCGCCAGACCCTGGCGAATCTGAAAGTCCGGATCACTCGAGAGTTGTCGCTCAGCAATGAACTTTACGGGAACCTGGAATGGGGCTTCGGCTGGTCGTTTGCTGCCGGCTCATTGTTCTTTGGATTTCTCTCCGATCGCATTTCCGTTCGCTTTCTCTACCCGGCCGTTCTGCTGGCCTGGTCGACAATTGGAGTGATCACGGGATTCTGCAACGACTACAAATCGATGCTGGTCTGCCGAATTCTGCTGGGCTTCTTTGAAGCCGGCCATTGGCCCTGTGCACTGCGGACGACGAAAATCGTGCTCGACAGCAGCAAACGCACGATGGGCAACAGCATCCTGCAAAGCGGCGGTGCGATTGGTGCCATTCTCACGCCGCCGGTGATCCTGATGATCGTCGGCAACAACGAAGCGCCCGGTGCCTGGCGATCACCGTTCATTATTATTGGATCGCTGGGAGTTGTCTGGGCGCTAGCGTGGCTGTTCTCAACTCGTGCAGATGATTTGCCGGCGCCAAAAGTTGAAGAAACTCGTGACATGCCGCAGGACTCCGGCTTCCTGTGGGAATGCCTGACCAACCGCAAGTTCTGGACGTTGGTCCCAGTTGTGATCTGCATCAATCTGACATGGCAATTGATTCGAGCATGGTTGCCTGCGTTTTTGCAGGAGGGACGTGGTGCCACAGAGAAAACTGCACTGCTGTTTAACTCGGCCTACTACATTGCGGCCGATGCTGGCTGTATTGCGGCAGGCGCCATGACACTTTGGATGGCGAAGAAAGGTGTGAGTCCTCATCGATCACGAATGCTGGTCTTCGGCTTCTGCGCGGCTCTGACGGCATTGACGACGGTTGCCTCTGTTCTGCCGCTCGGGCCCGGGCTTTATGTTGTGTTGCTGATCATCGCTGCTGGCTCACTGGGCTTGTTCCCGTGTTATTATTCCATGTCCCAGGAAACCAGTGAGCGCCACATGGGAAAGACGGCCGGTCTGCTCGGAGCATTGGCGTGGCTGGTTTCGTCTCCAATGCAGACGGTGTTTGGAAAGATCGTCGACCGGACTCATTCATACGATGAGGGGCTTGCAGTCGCAGGCATTGCCCCAGTTGTCGCGCTGGTCGCCCTGCTCTTCCTGTGGCCAGGCGAGACCTCTCGCAATGATGCAAAGTCTATGCAAGGCTAAGCCCAGTGGAGACTCGTTAACAGGGCATTGGTTGAGATTCAGCGTTTCGATCGTTTTCATAGTCTGGTTTAACCCGTGGCCGACAGGCCATGATCAGACAACGCCTGGCCTGTCGGCCACGGGTTAAACGAAGGAATTCGAAAGACACTACACCAGCGAATCGAAACTCATGGCACCTCTTTCAGAGTTCGGCGAGTCGCGCGAAGGTTGTCGAACGCCGGGCCGTCCGTTTGCGACTTCGAGCGGCTGCAGAAAAACTCGACACCGAGCGTATCGCCTGCAGCAGGCATGCGATCCAATGAGCCGCGACACAACACACGAGGCGATTCGCCAACGACCTGCAGG
>JBILXT010000672.1:0-2822 GCA_044378235.1 Planctomycetaceae bacterium | reverse complement strand
GATCGCACTTGGCGAACCCGATGACTACAAGCCCTGCATCGCGAGGTTGCCCATCGGCGAACTGCTGCTGACCGCGTTTCATCAGCACAAACGTGATGGCAACAAGGTCATGGAGCAGACGCTGCTGTTTCGCTCGAAGGATGGTGGCAAAACCTGGTCGCAGGCTGAGAAACTCGACCTGCTCGGCCGCGAACCGTATCTGACGGTGCTGAAAGACGGCACGATCTTCATCACTGGCCACCTGCTGGCGGATGACGTCCGCAACGAATGGGGCTACACCTGCGGCTTCCTGCATCGCTCGACGGACGGCGGCCGGACGTGGCAATCGACGCGGGTCGAATCCGAGGAGATCAAGCCGAAGGCCAGCAATCACACGACTCGCAACGTGCTGGAGCTGGCCGACGGGACGCTGCTGCTCGGTGTTGATTACGACGGTGGGGGCGGACCGTATTTTGTCTGGCGATCAACCGATGGCGGCCGAACCTGGGACAAGTCGCAGAAGTGCGAGCCGAAGGATTTCAAAAGTCAGTACGGCTTCTTCGGTGGCGAGACGTGGCTGTGGCAGGCTCGCTCGGGCAAAGTCTGGGCGCTAGTCCGCGTCGACAGCAATGAACTGCCGATCAGGGACCGGCCGATCCAGGCGGGGAACGATCAGGCCGACCACTTCATCTTGTTTTCGTCATCCGACGGTGCCAAGACGTTCGACCGCATCCGCGATTTCGGTGACTACGGCGAGATGTACATGTCGCTGCTGCGGCTGCAGGACAAACGGCTCCTGCTGACTTTCACGGTTCGCGACCTCAAGCCGCCGCTCGGCGTGCGAGCCATCATTGGGACCGAAACGGAGGGCGGCTTTGAGTTCGACTTCGCTCAAGACCGCCTCCAGCTCGACACGAAAACGCCGGTCGGCAAGTACCAGGGAGGCGGCTTCGGCCCGACGGTGCAACTGGACGACGGCACGATGGTCACGTCGTACTCGTATCGCGGCGCTGACGACAAAACGCATCTGGAAGTCGTCCGCTGGACGGCACCTTTACACGAGTAACGGAGAAAGCAGCCATCGGACAACTGATGACGCCGCCGCTGCCAGTCCGCGGCGACCGGCTCCTGCTGAAGGTCGAACAGCGTGGCGGTGCGGGAGAATTGATGGTCGCACTGCCCCGGGAAGACGATACTGAGCTGTGTAGTCGGCTAGCGCCTCAGGCTAAGAGGGCACTTCTCAATCTGCCGCTCTCATGGAAACCCTGTGGTCTCCAGTTTTAGACTCGTAGTCAACCGAATTTTGGCTATCATCCGGGCAGGAAAAAAACTCGATGAACGACAACAACACCCACCGCAAGGCGAACCCGCGGGCCGTCAGCCGTCGGGGGGTGTTGCATGCTGGTTTGCTGGGAATCGGGGGCATGAGTCTGGCGACTCTGCTGCGGCAGAGAGCCGAGGCAGGTGAGACGTTGCCGAAAGATACGGCCGTCATCTTCCTGTTCCTGCATGGCGGCCCGAGCCAACTTGAAACATACGATTTGAAGCCGAATGCGCCTACCGAGGTGCGTGGGCCGTGTATGCCGATCTCCACCAACGTGCAGGGCCTGAGTCTCTGCGAACTGTTGCCGATGCATTCGCGGATCGCGGATCGCTTTGCCTTGATTCGCTCATGCACACACGGCGACGGCGGGCACTTCGAGGCGCATGGCCGGTTCATGTCGGGCAATGCGGGGCTCAAAACCGGGACGTACGAGTCCACTCACCCGCAGATGGGAGCGATTATCGGCCGAGCACTCAAATCTCGAGTGCGCGGAGTGCCAGCGGCTGTGGGGATGGGCCTCGTCATTTATCAGAGTGCTCACGGCGAGTACCTCCCGGGAATCGGGAACGGCTATTGGAGCAGCGCTTGGCGGCCACCGATCGTGACGAAAACCGGCTTGCCCAACTCCACGTTGACGATCGAAGGGGGACGGCTCGATGATCGGGTGACGCTGCTGCGACAGATCGATGGTTTCCGACGCGATGTGGATAACCGTGGCGTGATGGAGTCAGTCGATGAATTCAATCGCACAGCCATTGAGATCCTGACCGCCGACAAGGTGCGTCAGGCATTTGACCTCGCGCAGGAAGATCCTCGGCTGGTCGCGCAGTACGGGGACGAATGGGGACAGAACGCGCTCGTCGCGCGGCGTCTGGTGGAAGCGGGAGTCAGCTTTGTCACCATCAGCGTTCCGGGTGGCGTCAAGGCGATGGACGCGCCGGGCTGGGATGACCACGCGATCAACATCGACCTACCCACGATCATGCGTCATCGACTGCCGGTGTATGACCAGGTGGTGACGACGCTGATCAACGACATCTATGATCGCGGGCTTGATAAGAAGGTGCTGGTGATTGCTGCAGGAGAATTCGGAAGGACTCCAAAGGGAACACTGCAGCCCGGGACAGGGACGGGGAAACTCCAATGGGGCCGCGATCACTGGCCTGGGGCTCAGTCGATCCTGATTTCCGGAGGTGGCTTTCGTATGGGGCAAGTCATCGGTGCCACGGACAAGCACGCCGCGTATCCGGTGGAACGTCCTATCGATCCTCAGGACCTGATGGCGACGATTTACCGTCACCTGGGCATCGATTTGTCGACGCATTTCCCGGACGGTAGCGGTCGCCCCGTCGCCATCACGACCGGTACTCCAATCAGAGAATTGGGGTAGCCTGTGAGTTTTGAGGACGTGAATTGCCTTGACCGCTATGCCTGTCGATCGAGTTCTGGAATCAACGCCAGGCAGCGAGCGACCTGCATCCGTGTGATGCTCAGCGTGATTTTCGTCGTGAGCCTGCTC
>JBILXT010000670.1:0-2826 GCA_044378235.1 Planctomycetaceae bacterium | reverse complement strand
GCATCAATGGATTGCTGGCCGGTATTTTGGTGATGACAGCTCTGTATTCGGTCAATCTGCGAGTCATGGGCCGCAGCAATATCCCGCTGATGAATCAAAAGACCGTGCTGAGTCCCATCCATGCATTGGCAGGTACCGACGATCGACTGAACCTTGGATTGTGGACTGCACAAACTCAGGACCTGTATACTTTGATCACGATCGGGCTCGCGACGATTGCCGTGGCCGTCACGCTGACTTTGTACTTTAGAACTCAGCTGGGTCTGGCCATGCGAGCCGCCGGTGACAACATCGACATGATCCGCGCGCTGGGAGTTGACGTCGGCTGGATGACGACGCTCGGGCTGGCTCTGGCGAATTCTCTGGTAGCTCTGGCAGGAGCCTTGCTCGTTCAGTATCAGGGCTTCGCTGATGTGCAGATGGGCATCGGCATGGTGGTCTGGGGTTTTGCGAGCGTCATTATTGGCGAATCGCTTGTGCGAGGTCGCAGCGTTGGTCTGCTGATCGGCGGAGCAATCATGGGATCAGTGCTGTTTCGCCTGCTGGTCGCGATCGCACTTCGCTGGGGCCTCAATCCGAACGATCTCAAGCTGGTCACCGCTCTATTCGTTCTGGGCGCCTTGGTGCTTCCCGATGTTCTGGCGCGTTTGAAGTCCCGTAAACTGAATTCTCATAACGCGGCTTCGAGGTAACCGGCGATGCTGACACTGACTGATATCCGCAAGACATTTCACTCCGGAACGCCAAACGAAGTGCGTGCTCTGCAGGGCGTGAACCTGAAGATTGAGCAGGGTTCGTTCGTCGTTGTGATCGGCACGAACGGCTCCGGCAAATCGACGCTGCTGAATGCCGTCGCTGGAGCCTTCTTCGTCGATGAAGGCCGAATTGAATTGGCCGGCAACGATGTCACTCAATGGCCCGAACATCGCAGGGCCGTGCATATCGGGCGAGTTTTCCAGAATCCCTTCACAGGCACGGCTCCGAATCTCTCCATCGCCGAGAACCTCGCCCTCGCCGAACGACGTGGACAATTTCGCGGTCTGGGTTGGGCCTTAAAGCGCCGCAGCACGGACGAATTACGCGAGAAGGTCAAAGAGATGGGCCTTGGGATGGAAGACCGCCTCAGCAATCAAATCGGCAGCCTCTCCGGTGGGCAGCGTCAGTCACTGACACTGCTGATGGCCGGCCTGCGTCGCCCCGACTTGTTACTGCTCGACGAACACACCGCAGCCCTGGACCCTAAATCGGCTGATCAGGTCATCCGACTTACAGAAGACATGGTCGCAAAGAATAAACTCACGACGATGATGGTCACGCATTCGATGCAACAAGCTGCATCGTTAGGAGATCGTCTCATCATGATGGTCCGCGGCCAGATCATGTTCGACTTTCAGGGTCCTGCGAAGGCGCGGCTGACTCCCGAATCCATCCTCGCCAAGTTCGAAGAAGTCCGCCGCCTCGACCGCCTCGACAAAGCCACGGCCGATCAGTTACGGAGAGTTTATGTTTAATGCTGGCGGTGCTTCTGTCCAGAGCATCATATGTTATGGTGGTTTCTTGCCGGGTCAGGAATTTCGAGCACGCAACTGCTGTTGCAGTTGATCGGCCATCGCGTTCAACTGGGTGGCATCGCAGGCGGTGAATTCTTCAGCGGACCAAATACGCTGGCCAAGAAGTTCCTGCAAAAGCGAGATTCGACCGATCTCAACGCCGATTTCACGGCCCCTCGCTTCGCCCCTCGCTTCACCTCTCGCTTCGCCATCCAGTGCTGCCTGTTCCATCCTGGCCGCTTCATCTCGTTGGAATTTCAGGCGAGCATTGTAGGCCAACAGTTGTTCGGGGGTTTTGGAGATCATTTCCAGCACTCCGGCAGCTTCGGAAAATTCCTGATCGGGAAACAGGCGGCGGATTTCTTCAGGCGTCAATTCATCCGCATTCTGCAGGAAATAGGCCCAGCGTTCCGCTGGCGTCGCATAATACACATTTTCCGCGGTGACCTGAAGATGATTCAACTGCAAAAGATGGATTTGCAGATCGTCCGTCAGAGCAAGGTTTGTCGACATTTCTCGCAGGCGAAAGTCCAAATGCAGTGCAGGAGGAACTGAAAACATCGCCTGTGAAAGCACACAGATGCTGATCGCCGGGCGAAGTTTCGAGTATCGCTGACCCTCACTCAACTGGCCCACATACATCGCCGAGACATAATAGGTCAGCCGCTGCGACATCCCGGCCGGCAGCGAAGTTTGCATTTCGATGTTCAATTGCCGCCCATGCTCATCGGTGGCCAGAATATCGAGAACAGACAACTTGTCGTCATCCGATTCTTTATCAAGGAACGGGTTCTGAAACTTCACCTGAGTGATCCGTGGCTGACCGACCAGAATCGAGTTAAGAAAGTGGATCGTGATTCCGGAATGCTCAGGATTGCCCAGCATCAGCTTGAAGGCAAAATCCACCAGCGGACTGATTCCAATGGCCATGTGTGCCTCACTCCGTGTTCGTCGCTGACAATATTTCAACTACGCAGTTGCCACTTTCTGCCTGCGGCGCGTGGGTGACGTTCCGTACTGTAGCAATCGCAGTACATCGATGGGACACAATAGCTTTAGGACTCCCGACAAGATCGTTGCGATTCACTCCGAAGCGTTTCAGGAAGGGCGCCAGTGGTCAGCGCAACCACAAGTTTTCGTCGAAAGCTGCGATCGCACCCTGAACCGGACGCTGAGATGGGTGTAAGAATCGAGTTACTGTCATCCCTTCAGAGAAGAGTGCTATTCCACGTCCGCTACCGACGGTACGCCTGTCGGCGACTGCTGGCTTTTCTCT
>JBILXT010000669.1:0-2829 GCA_044378235.1 Planctomycetaceae bacterium | reverse complement strand
TCGAAGTGGGGCTGGTCGCTCGTCGGTTTTCTCATTCGATTGCGCCGCCTGATCAAGGTCATCCGTCTTTTCGTCTTCTCGGGAGACCACCGCCACCTCACTCGTTTCTGTGGCCGAGATCGAATTTGCCTCGAAACCGGCTGACGGTTCATCAGCGGCAGTTTGCACGGAGTCTACTCCATGGACGGATGCGTCGGCCGAGATCGCTGCCGGAGTGATCGCCATGCCGTCCATCGTCATCAGGTCGTCAACCTGCAATAGTTCAGCGAGGTCGACTGTGGCCATCCACGAATCCGACAGGGACTGCAGGTAACTTGTGACAACTTGTGTCAACGTTTGTTGAGCGACCACGACCTGAGCAAAGTCGATTGATTCGCCGTCGATTAGAAAGCGATCATAGACACCACGATAAACTCGCACCTGATCGGGCAACAAGTCCGTGCGGTAGCTTTCAGAAATCGTGCGACTGGTCGCATAGCGATTGTAGTTTTCCGCCAATTGCGACATCAATGTGTTGTTGGTGTCATTCAGATTCTGCCGTGCTCGAACCAGTTCCGCATGAGCCGATGTGATATTCCCTTGATTACGATTGAATGCCGGAACCGGAGCCGAGACCTGAACGTTGGTTGAATAGTCAGACAATGGCGTTGTATCGTCATGCTGGAACGCGGCGTACAACGTCACGTTTGGAATCGGAATCGCTTCCTGCAGCCTGAGGTTGCATCCAGAACTTGCAATGCGAGCATTCGAAGCAATCAAGTCCGAATGTCGTTGCAGCATCGTGACCATTGTCTCGTACTCAATAACTGGCACGGGAAGATCTACAGAGCCCGCAACTTTCTGTCGCGTCATATGAGGCATGCCGACCGCTGCAACTAACTGACGCCATGTGGCATCAAGGCTGTTGCTGGCCGTCGTGACTGCATTTCGAGCCTGTACCGCGAACACTCGCAACTGCAGTGGCTCATAAGGAGCTGACTCGCCGCCGGTCACAAGGTCAATCTGAGCCTGATAAACTTCTTCGCTCAGTTTCGCAATTGCTTTATTGAACTTCAGCTGTTCCTGAGCAATCAGCACTTTGAAGTAGTTGCGACGAACATCGCTCGCCAGGCGAACTCGGGCTTTGCGAAGATCGGCCTGAGCAGCTCGGACGTTGTTCAAGGCAACGTTCTGTGCGAGCGTCAGTTTGTCGGCCGTTACGAATTCCTGAGTAAAGAAGACGCCGTTGTAGCCAGCGGTGCGAGCCGTCCCGATCGTGTCACCTTCGTAACCGAAAGTCGGGTTCGGATAAAGTCCTGCCTGAACGGCCTTGCCTCTTGCCTGCTCAACATCCGCCGCCGCCTGACGAATCACCGGACTGTTATCGACCGCCATTTGCTGCATGGTCGCGAGGGTCAACGGGGCTGAATTCGCATCTGGACCAGGCTCAACCTTCGCAGGCTCGACGTCCGGGAAGAGAGCATCAGCCAGTGATTTACGTTGTTCAATCGATTGAGTTGGATCCATTGGAGGAAGTACCAGCGGTGCCGCATCGGCTCCCGGCAGTTCTTCGGGAATGTTAAATCGCCGATTCACAGGAGGAGGTTCCGGTACGCTGTTCTTTGCGCCGGCCTCGTCCGAGCCATTGGCCTCCGGTCGGCGAAATGACGCCTCTTTGGTGGAGTCATCAGTTGGCTTCACAGCCTTCTCGGGCTTTTCCGGAATCGGAGTGGTGTCAGCGAAGGTTGTCGCTCGAGCCGCAAACAGCGACGAGCAACAGCGATAGACCGTCTGGCATCCCGTGGACGACAACAACGCGGCACCACAAAGTAGTGGCGCGACGGCACGAATCTTCATGAGAGGACTCCATTCCAATCAAATCACACAAGGGCTCAATCCTTGAGACCTGCCGATTTGATCGACGGTTCCCGATGTGCACCTGAATCTCATGATGAGGTCATTCCCGACTGTGAGTGCTACTCCGGCATTACGCAACGCAGAGGCGGATCAATCGGAAGGACACTAACCAGACAACTGTCGTCGCCCGCGCAATCGTTACAACCATTCAACCAACTGCAGTCCCGGTTCCGTTGTTTTTCGGTACCAGCAGACGTTTGCAGGAGCGGGATGGTTGTGATTTGAATGACGGCCACCCCTACGGCTCGTGCTCACTTTTGTCTCGTTGGTGGCCGTTTGGGGCTTGTCGTTTTTATGCGTTCTTCGCCGGCCACAAGTCGTCTCTCTTCGGCCGAGAGAATCTTCCATTCTCCCGCGGAAAGTTCCCCCAGAGTCAGCTCACCTATTCGATTCCTCAACAGACGTAACGTGGGATGACCAATCGCGGCGGTCATACGACGAACCTGACGATTCTTGCCTTCGACCAGTTCGAGGATGATCCAGCAGTCCGGAACGCTTTTGCGAAACCGTATCGGGGGATCTCGAGGTGGAACCACCGGCTGAGGATCCGGCAGTCGCGCATGACACGGCAAAGTCTTTCGCCCCTGAATGATCAGCCCCGATGCGAGTTGATGCAAGCTTTCTGGGGTCGGGATTCGCTCCACCTGGACCCAGTACTCTCGCTCATGAGCGTGGCGAGGCTCCAGGAGTTTCGCATTCCACTCGGGCTCATCGCTTAACAGCAGCAAGCCTTCCGAATCTGCATCCAGCCGCCCAATCGGATACACGTTTTTCGGGAAGCCGAATTCCGCCAGCGGACGATTCGGCGAACCATCAGGCGTAAACTGTGACAGAACTCCGTAAGGTTTATGGAACGCAATCAACATCGTGTTTTGACTTACAGAGCTGTGGAGATCGCGATGTTCGAAAGTCCCGTCGGCGGAGCGACGAGTG
>JBILXT010000668.1:0-2831 GCA_044378235.1 Planctomycetaceae bacterium | reverse complement strand
GTCAGCGTTCAGGCTGAGTTGTACTCGTGCTCCGTTTGCCATGCTGGCTGTCCATGTTCCAATATGAGCTGGTGCCGCAGCAGGAACAGTCTGAGCTTGCGAAGTGATTGCCGCACTCTCAGTCTGTGGTGGTGCAAAACCGCCCAGAGCCTGCAGAGCAGATAATTCCGCGGCGGATGATGAAACACCAGACGTTGCGGCCGGTGCCACCTGAGCGATCAGTGCTGGCGAAGCAGCGACATTTGCAGACGCCCCGACGTTACCAGGCTGCTGCGGAGCGATCTGTTGTAATCCCGGCTGCTGCGGCAAAGATTGCTGTGAGAGTGATTGCTGTGGGAGACTCTGCTGAGGCAAACCGTTCTGTGACAGCTGAACCTGCTGAGCCAATGACACCTGAGTCGTCCCGATCGGAGAACCCTGCTGAATCTGAACACCAAACGGCGATGAGTTCACTGGGGATGTCGTATATGGCGACGATTCGTAGACAACTTCTGGCTGCGAATGGACATAGACCGGCTGTGGGTGTGAAATCACTTCGTGCGAGTAACGGGGCTGTGAATAAACCGGACGACTCACGTAGTTGTGGCTTGAGTAAACTCGTCGACCGGAACTGCCGTGGCACCCCGCTTCCAGCGTCGCAAGGCTGTTGAGAGATGAGGCCAGAGTTGCGGCGAGCAGCAGAAATTTCTTTGATGAGCGTTTCATGGTCGAGGTCCTTTCAGAGATCTTTCAGAGGGTTAAATGTCGGTCTAATTCACTCAGCGGAACTCTGGAGGATTTGTTACACGCAAATCCGAAATTTTGATTGCCGGCGTGGATGACAGAAATATTCTTTAGTGAGCGGTACGGCGCTAGCCGCCGGTGTTTGTCTGTATTGTTCCGGACAGCCACCGGTGGCTTGTGCTCTGTGAAGATAAAAAACGTCGGTGGAGGTAGTGGATCTTGCTAAAGATCCCAACACAGCAGGACCTTTAGCAAGGTCCACTACCCCCAGCTTAAGGCTTGACAAAGCACTAGCGCCATTCCGCTCACAAAGTTCGCGATAATAGAATGGCGGGGCGGTTCCGAACGATTCACTCACTCAGCAACACGTCCATCTTTGGGTATCGTACCTTCCAGGAAATCGTCGCCTGCGGCTTGCCGTTAAACGAACTGAGGGCTTGATACCGTCGTATCAAGTCCTCAGATTCGGAGCTGATGGAAGTCCCCTTACACAGCTCGAATAATTCTGTCACGTCGTTCATGAGTAAGCGTCATTACTGAGTCAGCCAGGCATCCAAAGTCTGTGACGGTGTTGTACTGGCTTCTTTCGGCAGCAGATCCTTCTTTGCTGTCCGTGTCAGTTTGGCAACGTACTCCATGGTGCTCTTCAGGGCTTCCGGTGAGGCCGTCGCATCCAGCTTGACGCAATAAATCAGCCTGTATTCGCCAGTTTCGCTGCGTTCCGTCATCCATGCTCCCAGTTTCGTTCGAGCATTCTGTTCCAGCATTCGCAGCGTCAGATCCAGATTTGGAGCCGTCTTTAAAGTGCCTGCCAGAGACCAGACCTTGCGAACGTCGGCCTTTTCGAAATACTCGACATCTTTAGTGACGAAGACCGTCTGCTTCTCAACATCCTTCTCTTCAAACTCCACTTCCAGATGTCCAGACTTATGCACCGTGAACTTCAGATCCGCACGGGTCAGCAGGTCAGACGCGGGCAGTGGAGCAGGCTTCCATGGACTCGCCAGAAACTCCTTCACTTCGGAAATATCCACGCTGTAGCTGACCAGGCGAGCGTTGGGGGCGATGGCCTGAGCGATCGCAACCAGTTCTCCCTTGTCGTTCACGACCGGACCACCGCTATCGCCGGAATTGATCGGAGCCTGAGTCTCCACAACTTTGAAATCATGTTCGCCTGCTCCGGTACGAAATGTTTTCTGATACACAGATCGAACAGTTCCGGAGGTAAACGCCCACAACGCTTCTGTCGAACCCGGATTTCCGATCGATTGCACGCTCTCACCGGGACTAATTGTCGCTGCGGCCAAAGGGATCGCGGTTGCGTCAGCCGGAAGCTTATCCAATTCAATCAGCGCCAGATCTCGCTTGCGATCAACGCTCAGAATTCGTCCTCGAATCCCCAGTGACTTCACGTTGTCAAGATAGTGCTGCCGACTGACGATCGGGTTACCCTCTTTAACAACAGGAAAGAAGATCACCGCTGCTCGTGCTTCACCGACAACGTGAAAATTCGTAATGATGAGTTTCTTTTCGAGATCCACCAGAACACCCGTTCCGCTGGATGTCTCACCGCCGGTCTTGGCCAGAACCCAAACCGTTGATGGCAGAGCCTTTTGGTAGACTTCGTTATTGGCCCTTGCACCATTGGCTGGCAGCAAAGTTGTCAGAGTGGCAAGAGTGAAGACGATCGGACTAAGCCCGCGAAAGGCAGTGATTTGTCTGGTGATTATCATGGAAGTCCCCTTATTGATGGTTAGAGACGGGTAACACGGTTGCTGACACTTTCAACAGCGTAAACAGCAGCTTTCTGTTACGGAGATTTGCGGAAATTGAATGCGGCTACGGTCCCATTGGCCGGCGTGGGTTGAAATGAGAACTCCGTGGAAGACTTCATTTGAAATGTGCCGTTTAACCGGACACCGTCTGTGCCTTCCAGAGTCAGCTGCGCGCCGTTGACGATGAACTTCCCCGCTGATTTGGCTTGTTTGCCATCCTTGATGCTGACCAGTACGAACGAACCGTTTGCATCAAACAGGATCGCGAATGCTTCGTTGGAGGCTCGACTGGCAGACCAGCGGCCGGTGAAGGAAGAGGACGGAACGTCGGTA
>JBILXT010000667.1:0-2834 GCA_044378235.1 Planctomycetaceae bacterium | reverse complement strand
GCCAGGGATCGTTGGTCACGTAGGTATCGCCCGGCTGCATCTCGTCGCGCGGAATCGCCGCCATGAAATGCCCGACGGCTTCGGCCATAGTATTAACGTGGCCCGGCGTGCCCGTGACCGCCTGTGCGAGCATCTCGCCGCGAGGATTGAACACGCCGGCGGACAGGTCGCCCGCTTCGCGCACGGAGGTGGAGAAGGCCGTACGCAGCAGCGTCATCGCCTGTTCCTCGACCACAGAGATCAGGCGGCTCCACATCACCTGAGTACGAATGTCTTTGATATCGCTCATGGGCGGGACTCCTTTGCAACCAACAGGATGGAGCCTTCCGACTGCATGACGGCGTCGAAGAGGCTGGATACGATAGTCGCCGTCTCGCTTTCGACGATGACGGCCGGGCCACGAATTCGATCGTTGGCTGCGAGATCCTCGCGGCTGAACACGCTGGATACGAGCATCATGCCGCTGGCGGGATCAAAAATGCGTCGCTTGGCAGCGGATTCAACCACGCGGCCACCGGGGAGCAGCTCCTGGCGAGTGGTCGGCGGACGCGCGTCCTGCACCTTGACCGACCAGGTGACGATCTCGATTTCCAGACCGTCGAGTCCGTCGATCGGCCGTCCGAAGAACTTTGCATAACACTCGCGAAAGGCGTCCACGACGAACGTAGCGTCGTCCGGGCCGAAAGCGCGCTCGGGCAAGAGGACCGGAATTTCCCAGCCCTGGCCCGAGTAGCGCATGAACGCAGTGATCTCCTTGTGGAGCGTGCCGGTGCTGCCGGAACGGACGAAGCGCTCGGCGGTATCGCGCAGGTGCGCGAGCAGTACATTGGCGCCGGCCGCGTCGAACTCGGACATGCGAGTGAGTTTCGATGCGACGGCTTCGAATCCGAAGGGCGCCTTCAGGAAACCGATGGCCGAACCGACGCCGGCCCCACGCGGGATGAGGCAGCGGGCCACGCCGAGTTTCTCGCACAACCGAGCTGCATGCAGCGGTGCGGCACCGCCGAAGGCGATCATCACGTTGTCGGAGATATTCTTGCCGTTCTCCACCGCATGTACCCGCGCGGCATTCGCCATGTTCTCGTCGACCACCTCGGAGATGCCGAAAGCCGCTGCCTCCATTTTCAGCTCAAGCCGAGTGCCAACCTCGCGGTGGATCGCTTTTTCAGCGGCTCCCACGTCGAGCACGATCGCGCCTCCCGCGAAATTTCTGGCGTCGATCTTCCCTAGCACCAGATCGGCGTCGGTGATAGTCGGGCGCGAACCGCCCCGTCCGTAGCAGGCTGGGCCTGGCTCCGACCCGGCACTCTCGGGGCCAGTCTGTATTCGGCCCAACGCATCAACCGACGCGATGGACCCGCCGCCAGCACCGATCTCGATCATCTCGATCACGGGGACGGAGATCGGAATGCCCGACCCCTTGGCAAAGCGGTAGGTGCGTGCCACCTCGAACGTACGAGCCGTGCGCGGAGCGAACTGTTCGATCAGGCAGATTTTCGCCGTGGTCCCGCCCATATCGTAGGAGACCACCTGGCCAAGATCGAAGCGGCGGGCGATATCGGCTGCAAAGATCGCGCCTCCTGCTGGTCCCGACTCGACCAGGCGCACAGGGAATTCCGCCGCCGTTTCGACCGATACGAGGCCGCCACCGGAGTGGATAAGGAACACCGGACACAGACCGCCCATCTCCCGAAGACGCGCCTGCAGGCGCAACAGGTAATCAGCCATCAGCGGGCGCACGTACGCATTGGCGCATACTGTGTTGAAGCGCTCAAACTCCCGCATCTGAGGCGATACATCAGAGCTGATCGAGATCGGCAGGTCAAGCCTCGCGGCAAGGAGCTCGCGTGCCCTTCGCTCGTGCACGGGGTTGACGTAGGAATGCAGGAACCCGACCGCGATGGCGCCGAAGCAGCCCTTGGCGATCTGTTGAGCAATGTTATCTATCGCCGCCTCGTCCAAGGGCTGCAGTTCGCTGCCACCGGCGTCAATGCGTCCCCCAACGGGGAAGCGGTCCTCCCGAGGTACGAGCGGCGAAGGCAACACCAGGTTGATGTCGTACTGCGCAAAGCGGCTCTCGGTGCGCATCTCGATGACGTCCCGGAAACCTGCAGTCGTTATGAACGCAGTTCGCGCGCCGCGACGCTCAATGAGGGCGTTCGTGGCCAGCGTCGTGCCGTGGATCAGCAGATCGATGTCGCCGATTGCCAGCCCTGCCTCGCGCAGTACGATGTTCATACCATCGAAGATCGCCTGCTCGGGGGATCTGTGATCAGTGAGGAGCTTTGCGGAGAACAGGTCGCCGCGAACATCGAGAACCACGTCGGTGAAGGTGCCCCCAATGTCGGCGCCTACTCGGATGTCATAGGATGGTCCACTCATTGCCTCACCCCTTTTGCATAGATCGAGTAATCGGGCGAAGCAGTCGGCATGTTTACGCCCAGACGGATTGTCGACCAACTTAGATGAAGTGTCGCGTAATGCTTCATGAACTTCCTCACTTTGATGGCTCATTATGGGGAGCCGCTCCCACGATGAGAAGTAAGGACTTTTCTAAAAGCGAAAGTTTTTCTTTCATGTCCGCTGAGGGATCTCCCTCGTTTTGAGGATGGCCGGACAATGACAATAAACCTATTTGCTTAAGTTGACCCTCCTGATATTCACCCAAACTGAAGCCTGATGAGAGATACCAGCGACTACGCTCGGACGGATGAGATAATCACTTGACAATATCGTACGTTTTTACGTACTATGTTTAGAAGGAGTGGCATCATGAACACAGTAACCGCAAGCCAAGCACGAGCAGGCCTCTATCGCTTGATTGATCAAACAGC
>JBILXT010000260.1:0-10125 GCA_044378235.1 Planctomycetaceae bacterium | reverse complement strand
TTTTCAGGGCGTCGAACTCGGCCGTTTCCTGTAGTAACGACGGCCTGAAAATGCCCTACTGCGAAAAAACTCACAGCCCGCTGGGCTTAGAATAACAGTCCACCGTCATCATCGACGGGTTCTTTGGCGAGTTTGCGACTAGCGCGAGCCGCATCGGCCGCCGTATTCTTTTGCAATGTCGAGGTTGAATCGAACTCAACCGTTTCGACTTCGTCGGTGGCCGACAGCTTCGTGACCAACTCGATCCGCTGAGCGGCGGTATCCAGCTTTCGATGGCACACTCGCAATAATGCCATCCCGCGCTCAAACTGAGCCAAAGATTCATCCAGAGTTTCCTGCCCGGACTCAAGCCGCGAAACGATCTGCGCCAGCTCCGCCATCGCTTGCTCAAGGGCAATTTCGCCGCTTTCACTTCCTTCAGGCTGTGATTTTCGTTTTGCCATCGACGATCTGTTCACTCCTTTGAATCTGAATCGACGCTGGTGACGACATCCTGGGGCTCATTCTTTTTCAGCATCTCAAGAAACGCTGTCCGCATCCGTTCAACAGCAACGTTGAGCGGTCCCGGAAGAGTTGCTCCAGAGGCCAATTTGTGGCCGCCACCAGAAAACTGCTCGGCCAGCGCAGCGACATCGTGAGGATACCGGCATCGCAGGCTGAATTTGATCTGTGTCGTCTGGAGTTCGACGGCAATAAACGCGGCCTCCGAACCAGCGACGGTCAGGCATTGATTGACCAGGCCTTCCGTGTCTGACGGAACAGCGCCCGTCTCTGACATGTCTTTCGCGTCAACCTGGATCCAGACGAGACGACCGTCGGCTTCCGATTGAGTTCTCCCGAGAACTCGACCGCCGAGGCGAACACGCGACAGTGAAGACTGCTCATGCACCAAATTAAACACATAATGCGGTGACGCGCCGCGATCGATCAACGCGGCGCTGATACGCATGGTGCGGGATGTTGTCGACGGAAATCGAAACCAGCCTGTGTCCGTGGCAATGGCAGCGTAAAGCCAGTTGGCCGTGTCTTCGTCGAATTCAATTCCGAAGGCTTCTGCCGCCTCGCAAATCAATTCCCCGGTGGCCGCAGCGGTCACATCTTTGAGTTCAATGGCACCCATCTCATCGGAGCTGACATGGTGATCAATCACCACTCGCTTGGCCGGCGACGACTGAATCACATCAGCCATATTGCCAAGTTGTTGCCAGGCACTGGTGTCCACGATGACAACAACATCAGTTTTCGGAATGTTAGCCTTGGCGACCGTATCGTTCAGCTTCAAAATCACGCCAGGCGGATTCATGAAGTTCAAATTCGCCGGCGGCGCAGACGCATTGACAATGCTGACTTTCTTTCCCAGAGCCAGCAGGATTGCTCGCAGCCCCAGTTCGGAACCCAGCGCGTCGGCATCAGGTCGTACATGACTGGTGATCAGGAATGAATCATTCTCATCGATCACTTTCTTCAGAATCGTCCAGTCCATTGCCGGCACAGATACTCGCCTTACAAAGGTTCCAGTAGGTCGCGAATCGTTCACAACCACGTCCGCACGGATGGTCGAACAATCCCGCCGCTCTTGCAAGTCCGCAGGGAGCCGGTTTTCCGAAACGAGGGTGCGACAAAGCCACCGGAGTGCGCAATCCATCCCATCTGAATCTGAGCCTGAAGCGCTAGCCGATCTCCCAGTCGCATCGGCGAGCGCCTCAGGCTCAGAAACTTCGGCAGACGTCCGCCTGAATCAGAAAATCATCTCCGCTGGGTGTGACGCGAAACGATTTCAGGTTGGAAATACCAGGAATGGATGGCAGTCCGGCCCCACCGATCGGCGACAATGCATTCGCCCCGCCAATCAGCTGAGGAGCCACGAAGGCGTGCACTTCATCGATCAATCCGCGATCGAAGAATGCTCCCAAAAGCCCCGGGCCCGCTTCGAGCATCACTTGAGTGCATCGGCGGCGTCCGAGTTCCTGCAGGACTTCTGCCAGATCAACAGAAACTTCTCCGCTCGTTTCAAAAACCTCGACGCCCAGATCATGCAATCGATTCTTGCCAGCTTCACCACAACGTCGCGACACACAGACCAAAACCGGAGCCTGACTGATCGTTTTGACCAGCTTCCGATCGGCTGTAATGCTGTCTCCGGTCGAATCAATAACGACACGCAGAGGAGTTCTGGGGCCGCCCATCCGGGCTGTCAGCCGGGGATCATCCGCGCGGACGGTTCCTGATCCCGAAATAATCGCGTCAATACGGCCTCGAAGGTTATGCACCCAGACTCGGGATTCTGCGCATGAGATCCACTGTGAATGTCCGTTACTTGTGGCGATTCGCCCGTCTAATGTCATCGCCCATTTCGCATGAACCCAGGGTCGTTGCTTAATCATCAATGTTTCAAACGGTGCGATCAGTCGTCGAGCTTCGACTTCGCAAACTCCCACTTCGACGGCAATCCCGGCCTCTCGAATCCGCTGAATTCCCTGACCGGCGACATGCGGTGCCGGGTCCTGGCAACCGACGACGACTCGCCGAAAGCCAGCCGCAATGACAGCATCAGCACATGGCGGCGTCTTGCCGAAATGACTGCAGGGTTCCAAGGTGACATACAGGTCGGCCCCACGAGTCGCCTCACCGGCCTGCCGAATGGCGTTGATCTCCGCGTGAGCTTCCCCGAACTTCTGATGATAACCGTCGGCAATCAGATTCCTGTCTGCATCCACGATCACCGCACCGACCATGGGATTTGGTTCCACATGGCCGAAACCAAATTGGGCAATCCTGATCGCGTGCTGCATAACTTCTTCGTCAGAGGTATACATCACAGTTTTATGGAACGGGACCATTCGGGACTCAGTCTGAATCTGGTGCTCAGCAACACTCGTTTAACGGCAAGCCAACCCCATTGTAGCGGAACAGCGCGAGCTGTCCGGTGTATCAGAATTCACCCGCAAAGATACCGGAGGGCTTGCGCCCTTACGCTTCAATGTTATCGACGACCGTCAATCACTGATCCAATCGTCGCGTCAGTGCGATGCGTTTGCGGTCCGCCTCCACCTGGACGACTCGCACTTTCACAATATCTCCAACCGATACAACCTCCGACGGATCGCGGACGAAATGATTGGCCAACTGAGAAATGTGAATCAGGCCATCCTGATGAACTCCAATATCCACGAACGCTCCAAACTTTGTTACGTTCGTCACAACACCTTCCAGAACCATTCCCACCTGCAGATCACCGATTTCACTGACCGTCTCTGAAAACTGCGCGGCTTTGAATTCACTGCGGGGATCTCGACCAGGCCGAGCCAGCTCCGCGACAACATCGCGAACTGTGAATTCACCAGCTTCCGCTGACACAAACTCAGCCGTCTTGATCTGTGCCACAAGCTGTGAATTCCCCACCAGAGCTTTTGCATCGGTCCCCAGTTTCTGAGCCATTTTTCGGACCAGCGGATACTGTTCCGGGTGCACAGCAGAATTGTCCAGCGGCTGCGAGCCTCCTCGAATCCGCAGAAACCCGGCGGCCTGCTGATACGCCTTTTGCCCAAGACGAGGAACCTTCAGCAATTCGTCGCGAGACTTGAACGCTCCGTGCTCATCACGAAATGAAACAATACGTTTCGCCAGCACAGCTCCGATTCCAGCAACATAGGACAACAAGGCCGGACTCGCAGTGTTCGCGTCAACGCCAACCGAATTCACGCAACTTTCGACTTCGCGATCGAGTGCCTTCTTGAGCATGGTTTGGTCCACATCATGCTGATACTGGCCAACGCCGATCGACTGCGGATCAATCTTCACCAGCTCAGAGAGGGGATCCTGAAGTCGATGAGCAATACTGATCGCACCACGGACGGTCACATCCAGATCGGGGTACTCCGCAATCGCCGCTTCACTGGCCGAATAAATCGACGCGCCGGATTCATTCACCATGACCTTGGTGATCTTCAGGGCATGTTGCTTCATCAGATCCGCAACGAACTTGTCTGTTTCACGCGAGGCTGTCCCGTTGCCGATGGCAATCAGTGTCGCATTGTACTTCTTGATCAGCTTGAGCAGCGCGTTCCCAGCGCCATCAAGATCCGAACGCGGAGGAGTCGGGTAGATCGTCTCGTTGCACAGGAAGCGTCCCGTTTCATCGACTACGGCGATTTTGCATCCCGTGCGAAATCCCGGATCGATGCCAATCGTGACCTGCGGCCCGGCCGGCGATGCCATCAACAAGTCGCGAAGATTCTTGGCAAAGACTTCAACGGCTTCGCGATCGGCCTTCTCTTTCAGACTTTGCAACAGAGTGTTCTCGGCGGAGGGACGCAGCAGTCGGTCGTAGCAGTCGACAGCTGCCCCTTCAAGTTCTGTTTTGAATTCGAAATTGGGGTTGGTGATGAGCCGATTCTTCAGATGGCGGTGATTCGTTTCATCATCCATACCCAGGCTGATTCGCAGTACGCCTTCCGCTTCGCCTCGCTGCATGGCCAGAAAGCGATGAGCCGGCATCTTTGACACTTTCTCGCTGCAGTCAAAGTAGTTCTCGAACTTGCTGCCTTCTTCCGCCTTACCCTTTTTGACGACAGAAACAAGCTCTCCCCGCTGAGCCTGCTCGAGCACCCATTGTCGAGTCGCCACATTCTCGGCCCACTGTTCGGCCACGATGTCACAGGCTCCCTGAATAGCAGCCTTCTCATCCGGCACATCTTTGTCAGCGCTGATAAACTTCCGCACGATGTCAGCTCGTGAGCCGGACAAGCGTTGCTGACTGAATAGCAGATCGGCCAGCGGCTGGAGACCTCGCTCACGAGCGATCGCCGCGCGAGTTCGCTTTTTGGGCTTGTACGGCAGGTACAGATCTTCCAGAACGCGAGGATCCATGCAGGTGACGATTTGCTTCTGCAGAGCCTCGGTCAGCTTTCCCTGCTCCGCGATCGTCTTCAGGATCGTATTCTTCCGAGCGGCCAGTTCCTTCGCTTTAGCGAGCATATCTTCGATGGCCCGGAGTTGTCGTTCGTCAAGCCCTTTGGTGACTTCTTTACGATATCGAGCGATAAACGGAATCGTATTGCCTTCTTCCAGCAACCGGACGGTCCCCTCAATCTGAGTCGAGGAGAGATTCAGTTCTTTCGCGGCGACCTGACAAAAATCGTCGACAGAAAACTCAAAGCCAGCAGCGCTGACCAGGGGGGAGTTACTCATGAGGGAACAGGTGAACCAAATAAAGCTCGCGGAAACTTTTTGCAGCATGCAAACGACAAAGCGGGATTGTGATCAAAAAACAGGATCTCGTCGATGTCCAAAACAAAATCCCTCAAAGCACAAACAAATCTCACCGGAGACCTCAGCCCTTACGCTTTTACGTGACTGCGTCTCTTGTCCAATACTCGTTGATAAACCTTGCGAATCTCGGCTGTCATGTGTTCGTGACGAAATTGTTCGGTAAAGCGTTGCTGGCCGTTGCGGCCGAGGCGTTCACGGAGAGCCGCGTCTTTAGCCAGTCGAATAATAGCGTCAGCTAAGTGCAGTGTGTTCCGATGTTCGACAAGGATTCCGGTCTGTTCGTTAATACAAACTTCTGGAGCTCCATCGACATTGAAACTGATCACGGGTTTTCCAGCCAGCAATCCCTGCGGCAGAACTCGGGCGAGTCCTTCCCAGTCGCTGGTATGAACCACCGCGTCCGCAGCATGCAGATAGTTCGTCACCGCCTCCGGTGGAACCAGACCGACAAAACGAAAATGTTCTGTCAGGCCCAGTTCGGCAATGCGAGCCAGATACTGGTCTTTCAGAATGCCGTCACCCACGAGCAGAAATCGAACCTTCGGTATCTTTGCAACCACTGCTGGAGCGGCTTCAATGAGGTAGTTATGGCCTTTGAGATTAAACAATCGTGCGACCTTGCAGAAGACGATGTCGTCCGCAGCCAGATCGTGCTCCTGTCGAATCTCTGACGCTGTTCGGGAAGGATGCAGGAACTTATCGACGTCCATGCCACTGTAGATCGTCGTGAACTTCTCCCGCGGAGCGACGCCAGCTGCCACATACTGATCGGTCATTGCATCGCAGACGCAGATAAAATGATCGCACCACCCGGCAGCTCGCCGTTCAGCCCACCGATAAGCCTGATGTAACAACGGATTTTGTCCGAAGTGAAACGACGCACCATGAACTGTGTGAACCGCTGGCAGGCCAAGTTGATGAGCCGCCAGACGCCCCAGAATCCCGGCCTTGGAACTGTGCGTATGCACCATCTCCGGCCGATACTCGGAGAGTGCCTTGCGAATCGCCCCGATCGCTTTCCAGTCGGTCAATGGGCTGATGTTCCGAGTCAGCTCCGGGATAATCCTGACGTCCAGCCCACGTTCTTTTGCACGGCGTTCCAGCGAACCTTCAGGGCCTGTCGTGTGCCCGGTCATCAGGCAGACTTCATCACCGAACAGGTGATGCTGATCGTCCACATTGAACAGGGTATTCTCCTGCGCACCGCCGATGATCATTCGAGTAATGAGATGTGCCACGCGCATGCGGTCGGAAACTCAGATTGGGAATTGGGGTAAGACTCTTGTGTGAGCGGCGAATGATATCGTTGGTCGCGCGTTTGGTCTAAACTTACGGAAAACCCTGCCCAGGAATTCCTCCTGGAAGCGATTCTGACGGCAGGATTGAGTTCTGTTCCGAGTTATTCCTGGCAAATCCCTGGGCTACGACGAAAATCGAACAGGCATGGGACTAAATTCTGAGATGTGGACCAAAACAACCCATTCAGCCTGACGTGCTGGTGTTTGAACAAACTCCGCCACCGGGTTTAGCCCGGTAGAAATTGGCTTTTGCACTACGTCGATTCTGATTTCAGGTGTGAGATGAGTAGTGCAAAAGCCCGTAAACCACCGGGGTAAACCCGGTGGGGAACAACCGTTTTGTTTATGGAACGATTTCGTAGTACCGCCTTCAGTCGGCATTTGCTATTGGGAATTGGGAGGACTTACTGGCTGAAGCCAGTACTACCTACTGCTCCGTCAAGATAAAAAGTTCGGGTTGGTGGTAGTGGATCTTGCTAAAGATCCCTTCGCTGCAGGACCTTTAGCAAGGTCCACTACCCGAAATTCAAGTCTTGACAAAGCACTGCCTAACAGTGATCAAATCAACAATCGGCCAGCGTCTCAGACTCAGATCGGGACTGAGGGCAGTTTGCCGCTCAATGTGAAAAACAACACGGATTCAAAGCCGCGAACTTCATGTCAAATTCTTCTGAGGAATCAACGCCGTCTGCCCCCAGCGAAGTTTCGCTGCCGGTACCGATTGATCCACCTCCAACCAACACGAACGTTATTGATGCTGGCGCTGACGTGCAAAACCTTTTGAACGCTCCAGCGATTGTTGCGACGTCAGTGACGTACATGAATTCCGACAATGATCAGGAATTGAAAAAGGTCCAAAGGCGATTTGAGCAGCTTCAGGCGGCTCAGTTCTTTGCCTGGCGACGTCGCCACCTGAGAACATCGACGATGTTGTTCCTGCTGACGCTTCTCAGCACATTCCTCGTCGGCTCCAGGTTCTTTCCGCTCGAATATCTTCTGGGCTGGGTGTTTCCTCGCTTCGGCGATTTCCTGCAACAAAAACTCCGGCCACATGATCTGGATCTGATGGTGCTGCGATCGTGTCGCCAGGGACTTCAGTACGCTGTACCACTGATGTCGATCCTGTTCTTTCACGAGATGGGACATTATCTGCAATCAGTCTGGAATCGAGTCCCTGCGTCGCTTCCCTATTTTATTCCGATGCCAATTCCACCGATGGGCACCATGGGAGCCGTCATCTTTCAGGGACGCGGCGTGGCGACTCGTCGGCAGATGTTCGACATCGCCGTCTGGGGTCCTCTGGCAGGTCTGGCCGTGACAATTCCCGTGTTGTGGTATGGACTGAGTCTTGCCGAATATCGCCCGCAGCCCGATGGTGCGCCGTTGCAGTTCAGTCAACCACTGATCATCAAGTGGATGATTGCAGCGATTCACGGCCCTGCACCTGCGGGCGAAGCGATTTCACTGGACGACAATGGGATCGCTTTCGCGGGATGGGTAGGAGTGCTTATCACAGCGATGAATCTGCTGCCTGTTGGGCAACTGGACGGCGGTCATATTCTCTACACCCTGATCGGCCGGAAGGCTCACTTTGTCGCGTATGCTGTAATCACAGCCGGCTTCAGTTACATGGTCATGAACAACAATTTCACGTTCAGCCTGTTGCTGATCCTGCTGATGATGACAGGCATCAAACACCCGCCAACGGCCAATGATCAAGAAAAACTTGGGCTGGCACGGCATGTCCTAGGCTGGTTGACTCTGTCGTTTCTTTTGGTCGGATTGACGATGAATCCGATCACGGTTCCAGAGCTGGAAGAGGACAATCGGCCTGAAGAAACCGTTCAGGTCGTGGCGGAATAGTTCCCTGAGCCGTAGGCGACTGTTTTTCCTTCGTGCACTTTGTCACGAGCTACTCGCCGACGCTGCCGAGAGCGTTCTTCAGTATGCAATTATAACCACCGACGCCTTCGGCTTGCCGTTAAACGAACAGGACAAGATTCTTCACCGAAGGACTCGCGCCGTTACGCATCATATGGCATCTTGAAACGTCGCTACACATCCAGCCCCAGCATGCGCATCAGAGCAATTGCGTTGCTGCGTTCGACGACGCCATCTCGCAGCTTGTAATCAAACGTCATTGTGCCATCGACAATCGTGTCTTCGAAGTGTTTGTTAACCGCCTGACTGGACATCGTGTCGGCTATTTGTGTCAGCGCGAGATCGTGGGTGGTGACAATTCCCAGGGCGCGATGGGCGACGAGCGATCGAATGACGGCCTCGGCTCCTCGACGACGATCGTGAGAATTCGTGCCGTGCAAAATTTCGTCCAACAGAAAGAGCACAATCCGAGGTGACTCGGTCAAATCGACAACAGTCTTCAGTCGTCTCACAACGCTGAAGAACAACGAGCGACCTTCCTGCAGCGAATCGCTGACTCGCATCGCCGTCGCCAGTTGAAATGGATACGTTCGAAAGCGAGTTGCTCGGACGACGCTGCCGCAGAGAGTCAAAACTACGCTGCTGCCAATGCTTCGCAGAAACGTACTCTTCCCCGACATATTGGAGCCGCTGACCAGCATCAACGGCGTCGCCGCGGTGAGCGTCACACTGTTGCGAACGCACGCGTCGCTCTTCAACAACGGATGTCCAAGGTTCTCGGCGATCAGTTCCGGAACTTCATCAGAAATCTCCGGGACACAGTCCTGAGGATGGTCGAACGAATAGCCAGCCACTGAGACGGTCGCTTCCAGGCACGCAACGGTTTCCAGCCAGTCCGCGACATCTCGCCCATGCTGTCGCCGCCAGCATTCCAGCATATGTGTGACCAGCACAAACAGACCGCACGCCCACGCAATCGGTGCAAAAAACTGATTCCGCATCGCGTTGTTCTGCCACTGAGTCAAATTGCTCAGGCGATGAATCGCGCGCGAAGCGGTTTCTGATTCCGAATGAAATCGATTCTGCAGATCTCGCACCGCCGGCTCTTCGACATGATGCTTTTCGAAGACTTCAATCACCTGGCCGAACTGTCGCAGAGCGGAATCCACATTGTCCATCTGAGACGCGGTATGCTGAATCTGACGTCGAGTCAAAATCACCGCCGGAGTTTGCAGTACGATCAGCAGCAACAGAAACTTCAGGGACATCATTTCCAGCATCACCATGGCAATGACCGGAACAGCGATGATGCCGATCACAGTGGACCAGATCAGAACGCCGAGCGATATTGGCTGAGGCGGTTCCTGAACCCACTGCCGAAGCATCACTTCGGCGGTCTGCCAGTTCGCGGAGTCCGGAATGCAAGCCAGCGCTTCGCGCAGCTTGAGTTCGTTCTTGAGTCCCTGAGCACGGGCCTGGCGGACTCGAATGGCTTCGCCGGTACAAATCTGAGTCATCCAGCCGGCGAGATGCCTGCGACCGGGCAATGTTCGACACTCGTTCAACATCTGGAACAGTGAGCCGCGTCCGAAGACATCCAGATCCTGTGTCCACGGATGAAGTTCGTCGGCGAACTCCGCACCGTCGACCACATCGGCCCCAAACTTGCGATCCA
>JBILXT010000666.1:0-2836 GCA_044378235.1 Planctomycetaceae bacterium | reverse complement strand
TCGGACGAGCGTGGGAAGAGGAATTGAACAGGAGTGCCCATCCGTCTCAGCGAACGGTCCTGCTCCGAACAAGCTTTGTCATTGGCAGAAATCGCGGTGCTGGTCAGGGCGCGTTGGGAAAACTGAGTTTACTGGCTCGTCTGGGGCTGGGAGGAACTGTTGGACATGGCCGACAGGGGATGAGCTGGATTCATGAAGCGGACATGAACGCGATTTTTCACAAAGCTCTGACCTGCCAAAGCATGACCGGGGCTTACATTGCGTCTTCGCCATTTCCGGAATCACAAAAGCATTTTATGGCGGCATTGCGAAAAGCTGTCGGCATGCCCATCGGTCTTCCAGCCCCGGCCTGGCTTGTTCGACTTGGCGCCCCGCTTCTGCTGAGTACTGACCCGGACCTGGCTCTCTATGGTCGCTATGTCGTGCCTCAACGACTTTTGTCTGAAGAATTTGAATTCCAGTTCCCTCGACTTGAAGAAGCACTGGCAGACCTGTTGGCAAGGAATTGATTCCACCAATCTGCAACGGCAATCTTGAAACAGCAGGCGCAAATTAAACGATTAGCTCACCTGGAGGCGTTCGGTCAAATTCCGACACGCAGGCTGAACCAGCACGCAACAAGGTTCAAGTGGATCCAACTGCCTCCATTTGGAGTTACTGTCGCCGAATTCAGTAGGTGTTGCCGGTCGGGTCCGACTTCGCGGCGTGCCGCGGCGTCTACGCAGGCGATCAACGGGAATGGCCCAGAGTTTCTTCAGCGATGGGCTGCATGCAAGGACTCGTCTCGACGGAGCGAGACGGCTACTTTGTGAATTGCCCAAGGCAAGTCGGGGCAGTGTCTTTTTGTAACCACGAAAGACACGAAACACACGAAAGAATCGCATCGAAGTCAGGCTGAAGCACTTTGCCTATTCATGTATTTCGTGGTCCACTCGACCTCGTCGCAAATGTCGAAGATGTCGGACGAAAAACCGATGACGGCAACAGCCATCGACTGGAACGGGACAAATCACCTACTTTGACAACCATCCACGATTACACCCATCCATTCGTCAGAGTCCATCAACGGAATCACGGCTTGTGCCTGTCGGCTGTTCAGACGTGCCAGCCAATTCTAGTCTCTGCAGAATCATGGCCTGGATCGCCGTCGTACCAACCAGAGAAACTTGATGGCACAGAGATATCCACTCGCCAGATGTCGTTGTCAATTGCATTTGCGGATCCATCGCTAACCCGCTGAAGGAATGCTTGCGAAGTCGGAGTTCTTTTCCCGGCCGATCGATAACACGAACCTGTTTAATGTCAGAAAAACACGCCGTGGCAGACCATTGGCGAAACGGCAAATAACTGAGAGTCGCGGTCAGGTACTCTTCATGTAGTTCAATCGTCTCGGTCTGCAAAAGCAACGGCAGGCTGATGATTAAAAACAACAAGCCAGCGCAAAGCATGGGGATCGCAAGGGGAAGATCGAACGATGAAACAAACAATGCGCCCGTCAGGAGTCCGGCGGCAGCAGTGACTGTCAGAATCTTCTGCTTCCATCTCAACTGACGCGGGACATGAATCCGAAGAGAACCGTTCTCCAATGCGTCAACCAACAATCCTTCTTCCCGCAATAATGTGGCGGGATCATTCCGCTTCGTATGAAAATCGATCAGGTCTCTTTGTTTTTGCTCTGCCGTGGGCCGTTGTCGGAACACGGGAACGAAGAAGCTGGCACGCGGCTGAAAAAAGCCCTTCGCTCCGCTCACATGGAGCGTCCATTCCGTTTGCTGTCGCTTCGAAAGTGTTTGATCGTAAAACGACTCGTGGAATGAGTTAGGGAGTCCAGAGGGAAGCAAAAAACAGAATCGACCACAAACGTTCCCACTGAGATCCTTCTCCACTCTGGCCCTGAGTCGATCAACGTGAGTAATCAGACTACGAATATCCGTTTCGCCACTTTTTCTGATTCTCTTCCATACTCGACATTCAAGCCTGAACTCGACTTCTTCAACCTCGGCAAATCGCTTGTCAATCAAGAGGCATCCGCTGATCTTATCTGATCGTCCGTCTCGATCTTCGATCACCAGTTTGACGTTGCCGAATCGCCAGCGAAGAAACCAATAATGAAATCCCAAACAAGTCGCAACCGTGAATCCAACATTGATGCAGTGAGCTCCCAGCAGGACATGGTGGACGATCACTTCGTGCAGCGCGGCAATGTTTGCGGGCAACGTCGTCGCCCCGGCGGCCACCCAGAAAGAGTTGAGCCGATGGCCGGATCGTGGCGAGATTGAATCATCAAACCATTCCGGAAGCCACCGCCAAGGCTGCTCCGGAAACACCTGCTTAACTTCGTTCAGGTTCGGCAAACGACGCGGCATGAAAACAAAACCCACGCCACCCGTCACTATTGCAAGCAAAGCCAATAGTGTGAGAACTTCGGAAGGCACATGCCGGAACAAGATCGCCTCATCAGGCATTCGAGGATTCACAAAGCATATCGTTGGCTGCCCGGATCTGGCATGCTCGATCAACTCATTGCCAAACGCTTTCTGAAACCCGGCAAAGAAATTGCCAAACTCTGCCAGCCAAACACGCTGCCCCACATGCCGCTTCCCATCCCATTGGTATTCGAATGTAGATTTTGCCGAGTAACCGACGCCACGCCTTCGAACGCCACCGCTTCGAACGGCAATCCGCGGATTACTCGCTTCAAGACGGGCAGAAAGAACTGTCGCCTTCGCAGGCACCCACGTCTGCGCGACGCACCAGAGAATTAGGAGGTGCAGAATACTGTAAATAAGCCAACAAGAGATGAGCCAGGAAACAACTCCGAATGCAGCCAGCAACA
>JBILXT010000028.1:0-36264 GCA_044378235.1 Planctomycetaceae bacterium | reverse complement strand
TGCCTTCCTCAGCATGCTTGCGGTAATTCAATCCGATGCAAAGCACTGCGGCAGCATCCAGTGGTGCAAGGAGCTTTGCGGCTAAAACAGTCTGTCCGGTGGGCTTTAGTCCCGTGAAAAGGTCGCCCTGTAACCGATCAAGTGTTCCATCTGCTTTCTGCGACGCAAAACAGATCTCACCGCCTGGTAATTCGATTCGACAGATCTTCATGAAGCTCTCTCTCACATTTCAAAATGGTGGGCACATTGATGCAAACCGGAAGGACTCGGAAAACAACGATCCCGAGGAGTATTCTGTGCTGCACGATAGCGGATCCGAGCTCAATATTGCACCTTGCCAATGCTGAATTGTTCAATGTGATCATCTCGATCCACCTGAGCAATAGGCTGCCACCCTTCAGTCCGTATCCAAAGAAGGCGAGCCCTTTCGTGCCAGCGAGTTTAAGCCGGAAACGAAATCGCCGGCCGATTCCGTCGGTTGACGATTTCCTTCACCTCTGCCACCCTCCGGCAAATGGCGAGTAAAGGTTGTCTTTAGAACTTCACAGGAGAATTCACGTATGCTGGGAACAAGGATACTGATAACGATGGCGACATTGATGGCAATGGGAGCGAGTGCGACTGCCGAATTGAAAGATGGTGAAACAATCGTCTTTCTGGGCGACTCCATTACCCAACAGGGTGCTGGACCAACGGGATATGTCACCGTATTTCGTGAAGCCATTGAAAAAGCCCGACCAAACTCTGGAATCAAAGTCATCGGCGCTGGGATCGGAGGTCATAAAGTTCCAGACCTTGAAGCTCGACTTGATAAAGACGTCTTGTCACACAAGCCTAGCCTGGTCGTGATCTACATTGGCATCAACGATGTCTGGCACTCAAAGAATGGGCGCGGAACACCTGTCGAAAAATATGACGCCGGACTTCGAGATCTCATCAAGCGATGCACCGACACTGGTGCAAGAGTCATTCTGTCCACGCCAAGCGTCATTGGCGAAAAGCATGATGGCTCAAATGAACTCGACAAAATGCTGTCTGAGTACGCAGACATCAGCCGCAAGGTAGCCACCGAAACCAACACAACATTGCTCGACCTGCATGCCGCATTCATGGGCTATCTGAAAGAGTACAATGTCGCGCAGCAGGAAAAGGGGATCCTGACCACTGATGGAGTTCACCTGAATGATGCTGGCAATCGATTCGTCGCTGTCCGAATGCTGGAAGCAGCCGGCGAATTGAAACCAAAGACACGCGTCCTTCGACACGTGGTTTTGTTCAAATACAAACCTGAGGTCACTCCTGCTCAGCTAGATGAAATCAATCGAGCATTTCAGGATTTAAAGCGGCAGATTCCGGAAGTCAGAGACTTCGAACGCGGCATTAACAACAGCCCGGAAGGACTCGACAAGGGCTTTACTCACGGCTATCTGATTACGTTTTCTTCTGAAGAAGATCGAGCCGCGTATCTGCCGCATCCGGCTCACAAAAAGTTTGTCGAGTTGCTCGGTGGCAAACTTGAAGAGCCGTTCGTGTTCGACTACTGGACTGTTGAATAGCCAGACAAGATCGTTGACTCTGAATCCCCGGAGATTGGCCGGGGATTCGACTCGGCACTACATGCCGACGATTCGCACGCTATCTCGTCTGCAGCCGCTCGACCAATAGGGTCACAATTACGATCCAGGCCAACAGCAGAAACACGAAAAGCAGAAGACGGCCAAACGAGCCGGTCTTTTCAGGATAGCGGAGCAGATTCTGATCAGCTTTATGCAAGTTGATCAAGGGCATTAACTCAGCCGACGCTTCCTGATTCTCGTCTGTATCAACTTCACGCTTCAATCGAAGAGCAAATTCAAGAAGTTCACGACTTCGAGGATCCGAAGCAAAAGCTCCACCGGCACTACATTCGGTTTCAATCATCACCAGCAACTTTGAAAACCCGTCCACATCTTCGTGATGGCGAGACGTGGCTTCTTCATTCTGCGACACTGCGTCGGCGGCCGACGTATCTTCTTCTCGCTGCAGGACATTTGGCCACGAGTCATCGCTATTCGCGGTTATCGTTTCTGCGGCCTCTGTGTTGGATTTGGCGACACTCTCCGCATTGAACGCCGCCGATCGTTGACCCTGACCCTCCGAGGAAAAACATGTTCCGCTCTTCTGAGGGCGCTGGTCAAACTCGGGTTTGTCTACAATTGATTCAAGAAACCGGCGACAGCGTTCTGCGACTTGACTTGCCGTTGAAATCCTTCGATTGCGATTCTTTTCCATCATCGCATTCAGAATGGAATCCAGTTCTGCAGGAACATCCTGTCGGAACTGAGTCACGGCCACAGGCGACTTTGTCTGATGCGCCACAAGTCGCTGCACGAGCGTTCCTTCGGTGAAGGGAGGCTGCCCGGTCAGCAGAAAATAGAGCGTACAACCAAGACTATAGAGATCCGCCCGTCGATCCACCGTATGACTGTCGGCCGCTTGCTCAGGAGCCAGATAGTCGGCGGTTCCGAGGACGCGTTCATTGAATTCGCGAGTCAGGTTTTCTTCGCTGTCGAAATCCTGCGCGAGTCCCAGATCCAGAATTCGCAGAATGCCATCTTCTGGAACAAACAAATTGCCCGGCTTGATGTCTCGATGAACAAGACCAGCCTGATGAGCATATTCAAGACCGTCTGCCGCTTGACGAACGTAATTCACGGCCTGTCGACAGCTCAATGGACCGTCGATGTTAACCGTCTCAAAGAGATCTCGCCCCTGCATGAATTCCATGGCAATGAAATGCACCGCATCCTGGCCGTCTGACTCAGAATAGAACCCAAACACGCGAACAATATTTGGGTGCTGCAGACGCTGGGTCATCGCCGCTTCGCGTTGCAATCGTGGCAAATAGGACGCGGTGTTCGTACGCGCCGGGGGCAGAACTTTCAGGGCATGAACTTCGCCCGTTTCTTTGTGCTGCGCCGAGTAGATCGTGCTCATTCCGCCGCGAGCGACACGATTCAGCAGCTTGTACGGCCCCAGAAAAAAACCTCGAAACTTCGACTGCAGGAGTTTCTCCGCATGCCACTTCGTAATTGCTCCTTCCTGAAGCAGCCAGTCACAAACAGCTCTCGGCGTCGAAGTCTGTGCCGAAGCCGGGAATCTCTCTTCAACCTGCCGCAGCTGAGTTTCTGACAGCAGCCCGCTGTGGGACAGCATTTGCTGAAATGAATTGGCGGAAACTTGAAGCGACATAAATCCGATTCGCCAAATGGCACAAAGTCAGAAATCCATATGCGACAGGGTACTCAAGAGCAGCCCTGGTCTGGCAACCTCAATCTGCCAGTTCATGGAAAAAGAGCGTGTTCCGTCGGAATAGTGAGGAAGATTACGGGGCAAAATCGGGTTTGAAACGGCGGCCACTATGCCCATCACACAATTCACGAAGGCCATTCATCCCGTACTTCTCCTGTTCGACTCTGACGCTTCTGCCGTTTCGCCGGAGAGATTCACAGATCGGACTCACAACAGAGAATCCAGTTCTCTCTTAACCGCTCGGTCATTACACTTACCCCGAGACCTTGAACGGAATTCGGGGCTCGCCTGACCGCTTCAAACAGCGAGGATCGCCTGTGCTAAACAACGCCTATGACATGCAAGACCAGACAGCTCGTTCGCCCGTAGCCAGATTGCGCACCATATTGAGTTGTGTGGTGGTCTTTTCGGTGGCTCTGTTCAACACGACGGTCGCCATCGGGCAGCATCGCTACGAAGAGCAGCGAGAGCACATGGTGACGACTCGAGTTGAAGCCGAGGGCATCACTAACAAAGCTGTTCTGTCCGCACTGAGACGAGTGCCTCGGCACGAGTTCGTACCCGGCGCACAGAAGGCTGCCGCCTACGAAGACGTAGCTCTGCCAATCGGCCACCAGCAAACAATCTCGCCACCGTATGTCGTGGCTTACATGACGGAATCATTGGATCCTCAGCCAGAAGATCGAGTCCTGGAGATTGGCACTGGAAGTGGGTATCAGGCAGCAGTGCTGGCAGAGATCGTTAAAGAAGTTTACACGATCGAGATCGTCAGTCCTCTCTCCAAACAGGCGACGAAGCGACTGAAGGAACTCAAATACGACAATGTCTTTACGCTCGACGGCGACGGATACAAAGGCTGGCCCGAACACGCGCCGTTCGACAAAATCATCGTGACCTGCTCACCGGAGAATGTCCCAACGCCTTTGGTCGAACAGCTCAAGGAAGGCGGAAAGATGATCGTCCCCGTGGGTCAGCGGTATCAGCAATCATTTCATCTGTTTACAAAAGTGGACGGCAAGCTGACAGATGAGAAACTCATCTCCACACTGTTCGTGCCCATGACGGGAGCATCCGAGGAGCAAAGACGAATCCAGCCGGATCCGACTCGCCCTGAGATTGTGAACGGATCATTTGAAGAAGATGAAAACGGTGACGAAAAAGTTGACGGCTGGCATTACCAGCGTCAGACAACGATGTGTACGGAATCTCCAATTACCGGTACCTACTGTATTCGCTTTCAAAACAAAGACTTTGGTTCGCTGTCTCATTGCCTGCAGGGATCAGCGATCGACGGTCGGACTATCGCAGTGCTGAACCTCAATTATTGGGTCCGTTGTGAAGGCATTGTGCCCGGTCAGGATGTGACAGAGCAGGCCGCCGTCGTGGTTCATTTCTATGACCATGTCCGCCGTGAAATCGGACAAAAGGTTATGGGAAAATGGCGAGGCAGTTTTGACTGGCAGAATGCTCGATCAACCGTCCCCGTCCCTCCCGGGGCAAAAGAAATGATCATCCGGATCGGCCTCAATGGTGCGACCGGACAACTGGATATTGACGACCTGCAGCTATCGATTATTCGAAGATAATTTGGAAACTCCATGATACTTCATTTCGCTCAGCGGTTTGTTTTCGCAGTTCTCAGCGGGGTGGCTGCCGCTTCGATTTCGTCGAGTGTGCAGGCCGACGAGTTGGGGCAATCCGTGAGAGCAGCCGTTCAATCTGCCGATGCTTCGATAGTCAGATTGCGTGTGATTGGAGGAGAGCAGTCCGTTGATGGCGATAAAGTCTCCTCGCTTGTGACCACAGGTGTTGTTATTTCCGACGCAGGGGAGATTCTGACCAGTGAGTTTGCGTTACAGGGCAAACCTGAAGCAATTCTGGCAGAAGACATCGCGGGAAAACGCACGAATGTTGAAGTCATCGCAACAGACCATCTTCGACGTCTTGTGCTTCTGAAAGCCAAAGAAGGAAAGTGGACTCCAGTTCGACCAGCCTCCAGTCAGTCGATAAGAATTGGCCAATGGTCGATTGCTCTGGGACGATTTTACGCGGCTGAATCATCTAATGTTTCCGTCGGAATCGTCAGTGCTCTTCATCGCATTCACGGATTGGCCATTCAGTCGGACGCAAAGATCTCGCCGGTAAACTATGGAGGTCCGCTCATTGACCTTCAGGGACAAGTGATGGGGATTCTGGTGCCATTGTCTCCGCGAGGGCAGGGCAGCTCGTCGTCCGGAGTGGAGTGGTATGACTCCGGAATCGGGTTTGCCATTCCGATCGAAGATGCCTTGCGAAGTGCAGAACGGTTAAGGGCTGGAAGTGATCTGAAGGCGGGAAAACTGGGAGTAAAACTCGCTGCTGCAGGTGTCTTTTCCTCCCGCATCCGAATCGAACGAGTTGTCCCAAAGGGGCCCGCTGAGACTGCAGGACTGCGAAAAGACGACGCCCTGATTTCAGTCAACCAGCGAATGATCGAGCGGATGAGTATTCTTGAGGAGGCCGTGGCATCCAGTTACGCAGGCGACTCTTTGCAAATCGCGATCAAGCGAGGAAATGAGGAACTTTCTTTCTCCGTGACATTGGCGGAAGAACTTCCCTTAGCAAATCCCGGTTACCTTGGCTTCCTGACGACTCGAATTGCCAGGAAGGCGAAGGAAGGTGCAATGCCAGACGCGGCCGCCATCGCAAAACTGCTGCAGAATCTTCCGCTCGAGCAAAAGCCACCAACCGGACAAAAACCTGACGAAGCAACTTCTGATGAGAAATCAGATGCCGTGCCGCTTTTGGTCATTAACGAATCATCGGCAGCAAAGAGCGGGCTGCCTCAACGCGTTGAACTTATGAAGATCAATGGGACGGCAACTCCTGACACCGGAGAGTTATTCACTGCACTGGCTGATTTTCAGGCTGGCGACAAAATTAAGATCGACTATCGGATTCCAGGGCAGACTGATCTCAAGTCCGCCGAAGTTACAACAGAATCCAGACCAGAAAACGTGACTCGTCTATCGGCTGAACTGTTAAATGAGATTTCAGTGGTCAGCCAGGAAAGTCTTGCAAAGCTGAAGGCTGAAAAGGACGCGACGAAAGACGCTCCTGTGGTCGAAGAAGAAACGCAGAAGGAGGAGTCAGCAGGCAACTTTGAACGACGAGAACTTTTGTTTGATGAACGTGGCCGAGCAATCGTGTTTGGTTCTTCGAATCCTTCCGGAATCCTGCCGGGGATCGTTATTCTGCTCTCTGCAGACACCGAATCGGAAGATCAGATCCTGACCAGATGGAAGCCATTTCTCGATTCACACAAGCTGATGGTTGCCATTCCGGTTAACCCGGAGAAATCTCGCCTGACTCCTGACGATATCCCGCTGGTCATGACTATGATTCAGAGCCTTGCCGGTCGTTCCAAAGCGGACCTGCGACGTATCGTGGTTGTGGGCAATCGAGAACAATCGCAGCTTGCATGGCAGCTTGTGTTTGGTGGCCCATCTCCAATCCGTGGTATCGCCCTCAACAACGGATGGATCTCTGCTACCGAAGCTGGCGGTGTCGATGGAGCAGATAAGTCTGTTCTTCTGCTGGACCAGCCCACAACCAATCAGGCTCAGGCACTGATGGCTCAATGTCAGGAGGCTCTTCGCAAGTCCGGTTTCTGGACAGCGCGCCCCATAGATTCCGAGACGGAACGAACGATCGCCGACTGGTCGATCCTTCTGCGCTCCTTCTGAAAGACGCCGACCGTCACGCTGGCAACCGAGCATGCTCCAGACGACGCCAGGCTTCCGGAAGGCACTTCAGAAGGTCCGATGCAATCATTCCGCGCTCGGTAAATTGCTCAGCAGCCACATCCCCAGCAAGACCATGCGCGTGAACAGCCAGTGCCGTGGCTTCGAAAGCTGGTAACTGCTGACCCAATAAAGACACAACGATTCCGGTAAGAACATCTCCTGAGCCGCCGGTTCCCATTCCGGAGTTCCCGGTTGTGTTGCGAAACAGTCGAATTCCATCGGTGACGATTGTTCCCGGCCCCTTCAATGCGACGACCAGAGAGTGAGCTTCGGCGAACTCCTGAGCAATCTCCTCGCGATGCTTTTCAATGTCCGCAATCGAACGCCCTGTTAGCCTTGCGAACTCCCCTGGATGCGGAGTAATCACGCAGGGACATTGACGTTCACGCGAAAACAAGTCCGCTTCCGCCGACAGATTCAGGCCATCGGCATCAACAACCAGTGGGCACTTTGCCAGCCTCAACAGCGATTCAACCAGCCGAGCCGCTGCAGATCCTTTTCCCAACCCTGGCCCGATCGCGAGAGCATCACGTCCTTCAATCAACGAGATAACCGTCTGCTCGGAGACTTCCGACAAACCAGTCTCAGGATCATCCTTCAGTCCGATTGTCATCACACAAGGTTCATAACCGGCGACGACATTCTGAATCGCACGCGGTATGGCAGCAGTGACAAGTCCGGAGCCGGCTCGCAAAGCAGCCACCGACGCGAGGCTGACGGCTCCACTCATTCCAATCGATCCGCCAATCACAACAACTTTTCCAAAAGTTCCCTTGTGCCCGTCTGCAGGACGTCGAGGAATCGCCGGAAGCGTAAACGGACGCAGAATCTGTGGTTCGGCCATTGAACTCTATCCTTTATCAGATGCCCGAATACATGGAACAGACTGTTCAGAACAACTTATGTCGATCAGCAACGGAGAAGCCGCTTTTGCGGCTCTGTCAACGAACATCTATTTTACCGCTCGTCGCCGCAGAGTTGCACCTCCAGAGAGGTTCACCACTTTTTTGAATCCGTGCTGCAAAAGAATTCTTTCGGCCACATGGCCTCGGACCCCGACTCCGCAACTGACCACCGTTGGCTTTGCAGAATCCAGTTCATGAAGTCGTTCGCGAAGTTCATCAACCGGGATCTCGATCACGCCGCTACAACCAGTGAGAGGTGCCTTTGCAATCTCCGCCGCGGTTCTTACGTCAACAATCTGATACTGAGATAAATCCGAATCAACATCGATAACCTCCCCAAGTCCATCCATCTGATTGCACGCCGTAAAGGCAGCCTGATGAACAGGATCTTTGGCTGAGCCATACGGTGGTGCATAAGCCAAATCAAGACCAGACAGGTCTCTCACGGTCGCCTTGAAGGCCATCGCTGTGGCAATCACATCGATACGCTTATCGACGCCATCTTTCCCGGTGGCCTGAGCCCCCAGGACGCGTCCCGAATCTGGACAGTAGAGCAATTTCAAAGTGATTGGTGATGCACCCGGAAAGTATCCAGCGTGCTGGCCAGCAATGATCGTCACACTGCGAAAATTGATCCCCGAACGCCGCGCGGCCTTCGCTGAGAGACCCGTCATCGCAGCAGTCTGTTCGAAAACTCGAACAACAGAGGTTCCCATGACCGGAACCGTTGGGGCACATCGTCCAGTCGCCGCATGCTCGCCAGCCAATCGTCCCGCACGATTTGCAGGGCCTGCCAAAGAGACTCGCATCGATTCACCGGTCGGTCCATAAACATACTCACAGGCATCGCCGGCCGCGTAAATGTCCGGATCACTCGTTTGCAGGAATTCGTTGGTTGAGATTCCTCCGGTCTTCCCAATGGCCAGCCCCGCGTCAACCGCAAGGGCCGTGTTGGCACGCACGCCAATCCCCAAAACGACAAGAGAGCCATCCAGAACTTTACCACTCTGCAACTCAACTCCTGTAGCATTGCCATCGCGATCGGCGAGGATACGTCGAATCCCGTCACCAAACGCCATGGATACTCCGTGTCGGCCAAGTTCTTCATGAAGTGGAACCACCATCTCGGAATCCATCAACGGCAGTACCTGCGAATTCACTTCCGCCAGCACCGTCTGAAATCCTCGCGCGACGAGTTGCTCTACCATTTCGATGCCGATAAACCCGGCACCAACAACGACGGCCTTCTTCGATTGATTCGCCCCTGCATTCACTGCGGCACAAATCCTGTCCATGTCAGCAATATTGCGAAGCGTAAACACACCTTTGGACGAAGTACCTTCCATTAGCGGCACGAAAGGAGAAGCCCCCGGCGACAGAATCAACTTGTCGTACGCCAAGGAGTATTCCGACTGATCCTGAAGACGACGTATGACGACGGACTTCGTGGCACGATCGATGCGAATAACTTCACTCTGCGTGCGAACATCGAGACGAAATCGACGCTGAAGCAGTTCTTTGGTCGCAACCAGCAGTTTACCGCGTTCCGGGATTTCTCCACCGATGTGATAGGGCATGCCACAATTGGCGAAGGAAACGAACTCATCTTTTTCAAGCAGTACGATTTCAGCATGCTCATTACATCGACGAGCCCGTGTCGCAGCAGAGGCACCTCCGGCAACACCTCCCACAATTACAATTCTCAAGCTCGTCTGAGTCATCGTCTTTGCTCCTTCTGTTCGAGTACCATCGCATGAAAGGTATTTCCGATCTTTCGGATTGTATCGATTAGTGCGATCGGGCGAATCATGACTGTCATAACGGTTCTCAGACCTGGAAGCAGTGTCGCAAAGTCGGGATGGGTGCTTTGAAGAGAAAAGACATCACTTTGCCTCGATCGAGATCCACACTTACAGAAGCTTCATACCGCTGTATTCCGACCTGAGACTTTCAACAATGCCTACTCTGACTGCATCCCAAATCGTTTTCCTGGTCTGCGTGCTGCTGTTTACTCTTGTGGCTGCGATCTCTGACATTCGCACGCGAAAAATCCCCAATAAGATGACGGTCCCGATGTGTCTGGCGGGGCTGATTTATCAGGTGGCCTTCTTCCAATTGAACGGTCTCTGGACCGCGTTGATTGGATTCGCCGCGGGGTTTGGCATCCTGTTTATTCTGTGGATGGTTGGGACCGCGGGAGGTGGCGACGTCAAATTGATGGGAGCACTTGGCCCTTGGATGGGCGGCATGCTGACACTGAAGGTTCTGTTTTGCAGCCTGATCTTTGTGACTGTCGGGACCTTCGGAGTTGTTATTTACTCCGCGTTGTCCCAGGGAATTCGCCGTACCAAAAGCCAATACATCAAGAACAAAGCGACGGCCGAGACAACGGGCGAACGTCAGCGGCGTCGAGTGATGGCTTTCGCCGCGCCAGTTGCATTGGCGACATGGTGTGTTGTCGCAGTGCAGCTTCTGACAAATCGCCCATGGTGAGATTCTTCGGCAATTTTTTCATGAAGCCGGGGTGCTTCAGCCGAAATGACGGAAGGGAATCGTCTGTTCGAAGACGTTTCTCTTCCGTTTGCGTTTTGAGTGAGTCATGAAGATGCAGATCAGAAACTCCAGAAGACCCGATCGCAAAGGAGCAATCCTTTCGATGGAACTGGTTCTGATCCTCCCCATCTTTCTGTTGCTGGTGTTTTCAATTGTTGAGTTCTCCATGCTGATGTCGGCTCACACTCGAGTCACCAATGCTGCTCAAAGCGGCTCACGCATGATGTGCATTTCCGGGGCTGGCGAGTCTGAAATTAAGGAACGTGTCACGTCGCTTCTTGGACCTTCGCTCGCGAAGGATTGCCTGATCCAGGTTTATCCAGCCAGTTACGCCGGTGAAATCGGACGAGTTGCCATCAGGGTTCCAATGCGGAATGCAAGCCCTGATTTATTGTGGATGACGGGCTTCAGCCTTCAGGATCGCTCCATTGATGCTGACGCTCCGATGGTGATGGAGCGAACTGCCGCAAATGAACTTCCGGATCAATATTGAAAGAGTTTTGAGAGATTTCAGGAGTCACTGCGCAGGGATGGTGCAGACAAAGTAATGCTTGCCACGACGTATGGCAGGCAGAATAGAACACCAACTGACAATTCCCCTGCGTTGAACTGATTGTCTGGAGATTCGTTGTGAAACTCACACCGTGGATGCTGACTGTGGCCGCCTTCGGCATTATTGCCGTGCTGGCGGTTGGATTCCTGTTTAAGAAATTAATGGCGGCACCCGTCGTGGAAGTGAAACCTCCCGAGGCGAGGATTCTTCCGATGGCAATCACGGAGATCGCGCCAGGCACAGTCATTACTCGAGCTCACGTCGGGAACGGACGAGCGAAACCGGGCGAAACACTTCCCGAAGATACATTCCTGTCTCTTGATGGCGTTATCGGCCGCATAGCTAAAGAGAAGATTACCTCGGCAGTGCCTCTGCGAGGAGCGATGTTCTACGCTCCGGGAGATTTTCCTGACCTGAAAGTCTCACCAGGAAAACAGGCGGTCGTGGTGAAAGTCAGCGAAACTTCCGCTGTGCTCAGCCAGAAAATGAAGCCCGAGCAACATGTCGACGTGCTCTTGACGGTGGACAACTTCGGAGCAGGTGATGCGACCCGTCTTCAGTCGACTGGCGGAAGTGTCGGAGGCGATTCAATCGGCAGCACATCGAACTCAATGACGGCAACTCTTTTTAAGGGCGTCAAGATTCTGGCGATCAGCCGCGGCTACACAACCACTGCACTTCAGGGTGGCGAAGCGCATAATGTGACACTTGAGCTGGACGAAGAGCAGACTCGAATCATCTCCCTGGCCCAGCGAAAAGGCGAGATCGATCTGGTCTATAATGAGGGTGGAGAAGAAGGTGACGGCATCGAGATCAATCCCTCAGAAAAGGATCGAATCACCCTGAAAGAAATTCTCGGATTGAAGGACCCTGCTCCAAAAGAAAAGCCATTCAAGACGGAGCACTATCGAGGTGGCGGACGTTCACGAACCTACTTCGAAGATGGGGAAATGATTGACGCATTCGGTAACGGGGGCGCGGGTGATACTGATGGTTCTCGCCTGCAAAGCACAGGTGGTTCCGTAGGTGGATGGTCAACCGACACGAAACCCGAAGATCGCCAGAAGAATGTAGCACAGAAGGCAGGGGTCAGTTCGGATCTGTGATCCCAGCGATTCAGAGTACGATTTTAGAGCCCGGCCTTCCAAAAGGAGCCGGGCTTTTTTACGGTGAGATCAGAATCCTCAGGTGAATGACAGCCGGCAAATGCAAACGGACCGAATCATGAAGATCGCCTACGCGCCAGCAAAGCAAACATCAGTTGTACGAAACCGAAATGGCGTACTGACGTCATGGACCATTCTGATCATGCTCACCGCCGGGGCGATTTGTGGCGGACTTCTGAACTTGATGTGGCTGTCAGCAGTTCGAAATCAGGCACACAACTGTGCCTCCTCCGCTGCTTTAGCTGCTGGGCACAGCTATCTGTCGGACGACATGCTGAGATCGTGGCAGCAACCATTTGAATATGATGGCCGAATGGCCAGATGTCAGCAGGCTGCTGTCAACATGGTCGACGACTACAGAGCTGGAACTCCGCTTCCTGCCATTTCAGCAGAGTCTGTAAAAGTCATCTGGTCAGAGAATCAAGGACCAACCAAAGATCCCGCTTTGCTTGTGCCTGATGCGATCAGCGTCGAGTTTCCGGATGAGTATTTCAAGAGTCAATTTGGACACGTCTTCTATGGTCTGACAGGATCTGGTTCACAAGCAGCATCAGTGAGATCCACGGTCCTGTTGGAGCATTCTCCAGCAGCATTCAGAGCTGGGGCAGGGCAGAGCATTCCTATGCTTCCCTTTGCTATCTGCGATGAGGTAACAGCTACCGAAACGGAATCGGCATCAGAAACTACTGGCTACTGGTCGGCCAACGTCGAATCCGGGAAGGGACAGGATCAGTACAGCTGGAACACCGAGACTCACAAGTTTGAATCCGGCCCGGATGGGTTACCGGAGATCACGGTCACCATATACTCAACAGCCTCCGCAGGAACTCCCGACGCTTTCATTCCAATCAGCTTCTCCAGCGGAATCGGCAACTCCAGCGATGCTCAGTTTCAGGAGTGGATTACAACGGGCGTTACCGGTGAGGATCTTGCTTCGATGGGTTACAAGGAATTGGCTTTCCCGGGAAGCATCCCTGTCGCCAGCCTGAAACCTCAGACCCTCCTTACCTGTCGTACTTCACTTCAGAACAAGAACGGCGAAGCGTGTCTGATTCCGCTCTGTTCGGCCATACCGACAACAGGGGAAGTGACTTCACTGACACTGAAACGCCCTGTGGCAGCCAGAATCGTACAGGTGTCGAACAGCGTCAGTGGGTCTCTGAAGGTAACTTTGCAACCGTGTGTGATTGCCACATCAACAGCAGTCACCGCCTCAAATCCGGACCTGGCTCTCAATCGCTACGTTTACAGCGTCAGACTGTTTAACTAGTGCATGAAAAAAAACGTGCGGTAATTTCGCAGTCAGCTTGAGCAGGCCTGCGAGCACTGATGTGACGTCCGCCGCATGGTCGCGTGCAGATGCCAGGTGTCTCAATTCGTCGGGCTTCTCCCCGCCTCTTTTTCGCTTGAACTTGAGGTCACTCGAGTTCCCGTTGCATCACTTCGCTCGTGCTGACGGTAATGTCGCAAACACCTCGCTTTGGCAGATTCTGCCGACTGGATGTATCTCATGGATGATTCTGCCTCTACGGGCCTCCTGAGACATTCTGGATTCCCCCAGCATTTCGAAACGATAACGGACAGTGGACCTTGCCGTCTCGTGCGCCGTCATTGCACGAACCTTCATCAGACGATCAGCATTCAGAACTGAGAACACTCCATGGTCGCTCCTCAAGAAACAATGGATAATTCTGTCCGCGACTTCCAGCGTCTGAAGACCTCCTTGCATCGTCAAATCGTTGACGTGATCGACTTCAGCAAAGCCGAGGCGATGACAGAGAATGAACTGCGATCGCAGCTTCGTTCGCTGGCTGAGTACCTCTGCGGTCGGCAGACGATTCCCGTGAGCCACCAACAACGCGAGGCCATGGTCTCCGAGATCATGGACGAGATCTATGGCTTCGGTCCAATCGAATCCCTCATGGTCGATCCATCGGTCACTGATATTCTGGTGAACGGGCCTGATCGAGTTCTCGTTGAACGAAACGGTGTGCTGGAATCAACCAATATTCGCTTTGCAGATTCGGCCCACCTCATGCAGTTTATTCATCGTCTTGTGGGGCGAGCTGGTCGTCGTATCGATGAGTCCAGCCCAATTGTTGATGCTCGACTCCCTGATGGATCTCGTTTCAACGCGGTCATTCCTCCTCTCGCACTCTGCGGTCCAACGGTGTCTATTCGACGGTTCGGCAATCGTCGGCTTCAAATGGAAGATATGATCAAGTACGGCTCACTTGCTCCGGCGATTGCTGACTTCCTGATCCTCGCAATTCGCGGTCGAATGAACATCATCGTCAGCGGGGGAACAGGTGCTGGCAAGACAACTCTGCTGAATTGTATGAGCCGTTTCATTCCTGATTCACAGCGTGTCGTCACCATCGAAGAAACAGCGGAACTTAGTCTGCAACAGCGTGATGTGATTCCTTTGGAAACGCGTCTGCCAAACATGGAAGGCAAGGGGGCTGTGACCCAACGTGACCTTCTCCGCAACGCCCTCCGAATGCGTCCCGACCGAATTATCGTCGGCGAATCACGCGGTGCAGAGGTCCTCGACATGCTGCAGGCGATGAACACGGGCCACGACGGCTCGATGAGCACCGTCCACGCCAATGATACTCGCGAAACACTGGACCGACTGGAACTGATGATTGCGTTGTCAGGTGCTGATCTGCCATCGCGAATCGCTCGGCAATACATCTCGAATGCCGTGGACATCGTGATCCATGTGACTCGACTTCACACCGGGCATCGCCGAATCACCCGAGTCTCCGAAGTTTCGGGATTGAAAGATGGCGAGTATAAAATGGATGACATCTTCGTTTATCGAATTAACGGCGAAGACAAAGATGGTCAGCCTCAGGGAAGCTTCTTTGCGACTGGATATGTTCCGGCAGCACTCCGACGCCTGGCAATGACTGGTGTCAATGTCGAACAGTATCGACCGCTGTTCGAGGCTCGTGAACTGAAGATGGAATAAGGTCGAGGCTCATCCTCACAGTTTGGCTCGGTGTTTTTGATTTAATCAGCCCGGAGCCTGTCGAATCTACCACTCATCTTTGTGAGACAACTTCACTGAGGCAGACGACGCAGCTCATTGCGAAACACTGCACTCGGAAGTTGGTCTTCTTAACTCGGATACCGCCATGATCGCCCCGAATCCCACACTCCTGTCGCTGGATCGCAGACCAGAGTTCTCGGGTCTGCTCAAGGACGACAATCAGTTTGCGCGAGGCGACTCGGATGGCATCGGCGAATCGTTCAATGGCTGGTTTGATACCCTGATGATTCAGTCGGGGATTCGGACGTCGCCTTCACTCTGGCTTGGCCTGTGTCTCCTCTGTTCATTAGCTCTGGGTGGTGCCGTTTTCGTAGCGACCGAACGTCCGTTTGTGACCGCTGCGGCTGCGTTGATTGGACTGAGTGTCCCTATGATTGGCGCATCGATTGCCCGTTCTCGCCGTCAGAAGGCAATTATGGAGCAGTTGCCGGGAATGGCAGACGAACTTTCTCGCTGTGCACGTTCAGGAAGAAACCTCGAACATTCCTTTACGCTGGTCGCAGCGGACACTCCATCACCACTTGGCGATGAACTTCGAGTCAGTGCTCGCCGCATGGAAATGGGACTTGATGTCGGCAGTGCTGTCAAAGATCTTGCGGCTCGGACGGGCGTAACGACGCTAACGATGTTCACATCGGCTCTGACAGTGCATCAGGATACGGGTGGTGACCTGATTTCCGTTTTGGAACGGCTGGCAACGGCTGTTCGCGATCGTCTTCACTTCGTTGCTCGTCAACGTGCAGCAACGATTGCCAGTCGGATGGGTGCCATTCTGATGGTCGTCATTCCAGTTCTTGTGATGAGTTTCTATCTGTTCCGCGATCCCAACTATCTGACAAGCCTGACCGGATCATTCTGGGGACGGTTGTCTCTTTGGACGGCCATTGTGTTCCAGGTCGTGGGTTGCCTGCTGGTATTTCGAATTCTCAGCAGAAGTGCACGATTCTAGGACACCGTTGTCTCGAGTCACCGTTGTTTTTTCCTGATGATCTCCGGGCTATACGATCACGAGAGCCGTCGAAAAGGTTGAGGAGCACCGTTCATGTACGTCATCTATGCCCTGGCTGCCATCGGTGTTCTTGCCGGTATCTTCGTGGTTCGAAAACTTCTGAAGCCTTCGAATCAAAGGACACTGAGCCCTTTTCAGCAATCCCGACCGAAACCCGAATTATCGACCTCTGATAGTATTGAGGATTTGTTTGCGCCTCGTGATGGTCTGCTGAATGCGGCTCCGGAATCACAACCGCGAAAATCATTGATAAGCAGTGAACCTGCGAAGTCTCTTCCGCCGGAACGCCAGCCCGTTGTTGCAGTGTCAGGTGCCAGCGTCAGGCCCCAGGCCGAGCCCAACGAATGGGCATCAACATCCACAATACCAATGAACTCCGACCGCGGATTTAATCGGATTTCCACCTGGAATGATCGACGACTCTTCAGCGACTTCAAGGGAATCCTGAGCGAAGGTGCCGCCTCAATTCCTCTGCCAACACCAGAAGAACTTCCAATTCGAGAAGATGCTTTTGTCTTTGGCCCATTGACACCGTCAATCGCACAATTGCTGCCGGAAACAGAGGCTCGTCGTGAAGTGCAGCGTAAGTCGCTCGTTGCCGCCGGTTATCATTCCCGCGCCTCGTGGCTTAATCTGAGCGCCATTCGATTCGTACTATCATTCCTGTCACTTGTTGTCGTCGGCATCTGGCTGATCATGGCCCCGCCAGCCATAGAACCATGGCTGCTTGGCCTGCTGGTCATGGCCCCCATGTTTATGTGGGCGGTACCGCCGCTGATTGTTGCATTCAAGGCGTCAGAACGCAAAATTGACATTGAACGTGGACTACCGGATGTATTGGACATGATGAATATGGGCGTCAGCCAGGGCCTGACTGTTCCTCAATCACTGAAGAGAATCAGCCGCGAAATCGCAGTGGCTCATCCTGCACTTGCCGAGGAAATTCGCATCGTTGATCAGCAGGCGGAGGTAGGAAATCTTCCTCAGGCCCTGAGAAACTTTGGCCAACGTATCGACTCACCTGAGATTAACTCGTTCACTTCGCTGCTGGTGCAGTCCGAGTCAACGGGCACCAGCATTTCCAAGGCGTTGACGGAATACAGTGACAGCATCCGAGCTTCCCTCAAGGAAAGGGCCGATGCTCGAGCCAATGCGGCCTCGTTCAAACTGCTGTTTCCTGTCGCTTTGTTTTTGATGCCGTCTGTGTTTCTGTTCCTGCTCGGTCCGGCGATTGTTCAAATGTCCGACTTCTTCAACAATCAAGCAGAAACTCTGCAGCAGAACCGTCAGGACGCGGTGCGCAGTCTGGATCAGCAGCCATAACTGGATTTGCGTAGCTTTGGAGCTCCGGGTGGAGCGTTTAGTGGACCGGCTCAGTAAGGAAACATCAGGCCCCTGACACCAGAAAGAACCTGCGGAGCAGAATGCGAGTATCGTTGACGTAACTTACCTATCACAAAGGCAAGTGTAGGGGATGAGTTGCGAGCATTCCCAACACAGACGCTCTGAGAACGAATAGGACTCAGTCCATAAAAAAAGCGAGACAGGCAAGGCCTGTCTCGCTTTTTTGTTTTCGTTTCTGCAGGAAGAAAACGGTCTACTTTTCGACGACTGCAAGACCCGGCACGGTGATTGAAGTCACCTTAACACGAGTATACTTCTGACGGTGGCCAGTATGGCGACGCGAATTCTTTCGCTTGCGAAGACGCTGAATTTCAAGCTTTGGACCTTTCTCAGTGGCGATCACAACCTCGGCAACAACTGAGGCTCCTGAAATCGTTGGAGCACCAACAATGCTCGCGCCACCACCATTGGCCAGTAGAACTCGATCAAATGTGATCGAAGCTCCAGCCTGTACCTCTGTTCCACGATAGTCCACAGAAAGGAAGCTGCCTTCCTGGACACGATGCTGACGATTACCGTCTTCAATCACAGCGAACATCTGAAAACCGTCCTCAACCAACTGCTGCCAACAGAAAATCGCCAGACTATACTCAGCCCGGAACATGAACGCCTGACCAGTAACTTACAGCGGCGTCCAAAATGAATCGCGGAGTATAGCGTTGAAGTTCGGAATGTTCGAGTCGGAAATGCAGCAAGTTTCGGACTTGGGAGCAGGAATTTCAGGTTGAATTCCCAGAGGAACACCCAGAAAGGCAAACATTCGTGATTCGAGTTGGCCATTTCCTCCGTTTGGATCACGATCAACCAAGATCACAGGGGAGCGGTAAACACTGGGCCGCTCCGTTCATCCGGGGCAAAATCAGCTCGCTCGAATCCTATGCGGTACTCGCCCGTTGGCTCAATTCAATCTGCAAACGGAGCCTATTTCGGCTCCTCCGGCTTTCGGTGAATAAACAGTCTCCGTTACGACCAGCCTTGCAGTTCGTTGACCGCAGCTTCCGCAATCGATCTACTCTGGACCCAATCCCTGCTTTTCCGGAGTCGCCCACATGCGAATTTTTGGAACCCTGCCAATCCTCACCATGATCGCGACCGTGGTGTTGAACACGACCTATGGCCAAGCATCCAACCTCAGCGCCGCCACAGAGCAAGTCGGACCAAATATCATCCTGATCTTTGCAGACGACCTCGGCTACGGCGATGTCGGTTGTTTCGGCGCGACGGATATTGCGACGCCCAACATTGACCGTCTCGCCAAAGAAGGACGACGGTTCACAGACTTCTATGTCGCACAAGCCGTATGCACCGCTTCACGAGCCGCTTTGATGACCGGGTGCTATCCCAACCGAGTCAGCCTTTCAGGCGCGCTGAACCATACCAGCACCAATGGGATTCATCCGGCCGAACTTCTGCTGCCTGAAATTCTGCAACAACGCGGATATACAACCGCGATTTTCGGCAAATGGCATCTCGGAACGGCATCTGAGTTTCATCCTCTAAACCACGGATTCGATCGATTCTTTGGAATCCCATACTCCAACGACAACAGCAAGTATCATCCGGTTCTGCATGCATCAATGCCTCCACTCCCGCTCTACAAAGACAAAGTTGTCATTGAGACAGATCCTGATCAGTCACAATTCACACGTCGATTCACCGAGCAGGCCATCAAATTTCTGCGCGAGAACAAGGTACACCCTTTCTTCCTTTATCTGCCCCACGTCATGCCGCACGTGCCAATCTTCTGCTCTAAGGCCTTTGCCGGAAAATCAAAACGAGGACTCTATGGAGATGTGGTCACAGAACTCGACTGGTCCGTTGGCGAAATCCTGCAGACGTTGACGGACCTCGACCTTGAGCAAAATACTCTTGTCATCTTCATGTCCGATAACGGTCCATTTCTATCCTATGGCGATCACGCCGGATCCGCTGGGTCTCTCCGTGAAGGCAAGCTGACGGCATTCGAGGGCGGCGTGCGCACTCCCTGCCTGATGCGATGGCCCGCGAGAATCCCGGCTGGCACGGAATGCCAGGAACCAGCTGGCACCATTGACCTGCTTCCGACGATCGCCAAACTGACTGAGGCAAAGGGGCCGAATCTCAAAATCGATGGGCTTGATATCAGCCCACTGATTCTGGGTAACTCTTCTGAAGGTTCGCCCCACGAAGCAATCTTCATTTATGCGGGAGAAGAACTTCAAGCCGTCCGAAGCGGTGAATGGAAACTTCACTTTGCTCATGATTACCTGACGGTTGCTGGAGAACCTGGCCGGGATGGGAAGCCAGCAAATTTCAATAATCTCAAACCAGCTTCGATTACACAGTCCGGGATTCAGGGGATTGCAACTCGCCACGGCTATGAGGTCGCCCATATCGAATTAGCTCTGTTTAACATGAAGACCGACCCCGGCGAGAAGACCAACGTGGCTTCTGAACATCCGGAAGTCGTCGCGCGACTCAGCCAGCTTGCGGCCACAATACGACGGGAGTTGGGAGATGAACTCACGGAAACCAAAGGCTCTGAGATTCGTGCAGCCGGACAGGCCGTCAAAGAATAGGACCTCACTGCTAACGGCCTATCGAAGACTTTAGGGGGCAGATGACTCTCAACAGCAGCGCGGGAGACTGGCTCAAACCCGAAGTTGCACTATATCCTGTTCCGGTTTTCCGGCCTCTCATCGAATTAACCGGTTGCAGCCTTCAAACTCATTCAGCGAAGAAGCAGACCACAATGAAACAGATGACGACACTCATTGCCTTCGCAATCGTTCTCGCGATACCAATCGAACAGGGATCAGCTCAGGAGATCTCATGGAATGCCTCGGGCAGAAACGGCGCCGTTGCGGCGGGACATCCTGATTCAGTCGCCGCTGGCATTTCAATTCTCAACCAAGGCGGGCGAGCCGCCGACGCAGCCGCCGCAACTATTCTGGCCCTGGCAGTTACGGATTACGGATCGTTCGCAATTGGCGGCGAAGTGCCGGTCATTGTTTTTGACGCAAAGTCGCAGCAAGTCAAAACGCTGAGCGGTGTCGGCGGTGCTCCAATGGATCCGGCCGCCATCGAATGGTTCTACAAGAACGGTATCCCATGGAAGGGCAGCATGAAGGCTGCTCCGGTGCCGGGAGTCATTGACCTTGTAGTCACACTTCTGAAACTTCACGGCACTATCTCGTTCGAACAGGCCGTCACTCCGACACTGGCTCTGCTGGATCGCGGCAAGGAGCCATGGCATCCAAACCTGGCAATCACACTTCGAAAACTGGTGGACGCAGAACAGTCAGCCTCAGGAAATCGAGAAGAAAAACTGTCCGCTGCACGCGATCGATTTTACATCGGCGATGTGGCTGACGAACTGGAGGCATGGTACATCGCGACCGGCGCATTCCTGCGCAAAGCCGATCTGGCGGCCCAGAAAACTCTCGTGGAAGATCCCGTTTTCGTAACCTATCGAGGCTACACGGTCTACAAGTGCGGACCGTGGACACAGGGACCAGTGCTTTGCCAAAACCTGAGATTACTCGAAGGCTTCCCGCTGAAATCAATGGGGCATCTGTCTGCCAACTACATTCACACGATTACTGAAGCCATGAAACTGGGGTACGCCGACCGCGACGAATATTACACCGATCCAAATTTTGGAGAGGTCCCCATGCATCAGTTGCTGTCTGATGACTACACCCACCTTCGACGCCCCTTGATTGATCTCCAAAATGCATCAATGGATCGCCGACCGGGCGATCCGATCAACATGCGTGCTCTCAAAACAAACACTGCCGCGACAAACGAAACCAACAAAATCCCAAAACAAGACACAACAACGTGCGTCGTCGCTGACCGTTGGGGCAACGTGATCGCAGCAACGCCAAGTTGCAACATGCTGACCAACACACCGGGGCCTTCCGGCGTTAACACCGGTAATCGAGTTCGCAGCATGAACACATCACCCGATCATCCCAATCGTGTCATGGCAGGCAAGCGGCCCCGAATCACCCTGACTCCAACGCTCGTCTTAAAAGATGGCAAACCCGTCATGGCCATCAGTGTGGCCGGAGGTGATGTCCAGGACCAAACCACACTGAATGTTCTGCTCAATACGATTGAGTTTGGCATGACACCCAAAGATGCTGTGACAACTCCTCGCTTTCATACCAATCATCATCAGGACTCGTTTAATCCAGACCCTGATCGCAACGCGGCGTTTGTTGGCCGAGGCGAGCTGAAGGTCAACGAAGAAATCTCAGAGACCGTCCGCGGCGATCTTGCGAAGCGTGGACATCTTGTTGAAGTAGTCCCATCCCCGGTTGCTCATCCAGTCATGATCCTGATTGATGAATCAGGCCTCATGCATGCCGCAGGGGATCCCAAAGCGAAACGCCATGCGGCCGCTATTCCTTAGCACCTGCATCAACTACGGACGATACGCCGGATCTCCAGCATCGACGGGCAACTCCGAATTCCACCGAAAGATCATTTCCGACAATCGCGCAGTCACGTCAGAGTGCTCGCTGGCAACATTCCGGGTCTCTGACTGGTCAGTCTGAAGATCATATAACTGAGGCATCGTGCGGTCATAATTGATCAACAACTTCCATTTCCCGTCCCGTACAGCGAGATCTGGATTGTCCTGTTCCGCTGTTCCAGGGCGATCCGGGGGACGACGCCAGAAGATCGGAGCCTGCCGTCCGGCTGAACTCCTGCCCAGCAACAAGGCCGACAGATCTTCTCCATCACACGCCGCACCAGTCTCAATCGAAGCTCCGCCCATGCTCGTCAATGATCGGTTGAGATCCAATGCACACAAAACAGCATCAGCGTTGATCGTCTCAACCTTTTCTTTCGCCACGAGGCCCGGCCCCCAGACAATCAATGGCGAACGAATCCCACCCTCATAAAGCCAGGTCTTCCCGCCTCGAAAAGGCTCGGACATTCCCGCACCATCTTCATGCCCATTGTCTGATGCGACAACGATCAGCGTATTCCTGCGAAGAGCATCATCGTTTCGCACATGGTCAAGCAGATACCCCAGTTGCTGATCCATTGCCTGAAGGACCGTGTAATACAGCGACCGCTTGCTCCCGTCCGTTGAATCTCGCAAGCTCTTTGTGGGAAAGAATGGAGAATGCACATCATCCGGCCATAGATTCAAATAGAAAGGTTTACCGTCGCTCTGCGCCTGTTGGATGAATTGAATCGCATCCGCCACAAACTCTCCGGTGATCTCTGAACGATTGGCCCATCGGATGGGACCATTCCCCAATCCTGCAGAGCCCAGATCATGCTTTTTCGCGGGCTTTCCATTGAAGGCCTCATTTAATGGCAGCACGCGCGGACCAAGCCCTTCAAAGTTTGTCAGACTGCGATCAAAGCCATACTCCGTGATCAGCGGCGCATCTCCGACATCACGTTGCCCGCCCATGTGCCACTTGCCAAAATGGCCCGTCGTATAGCCCACCTTCTTCAGACGGTCAGCAATCGTCGGAGTATCCGGGTCCAGCCATTGAGCAACACCGCGTTCCTTGTTCCGTTTTCGATGATCAAGGTAAGAAGTGATTCTCAGCCGATGCGGATATTGACCAGTCGTTAGTGCCGTGCGAGAGGGCGAGCAAATCGGCGAGTTGACATAAAAGCTACGAAAACGAATCCCTTCACTCGCCAGCCGATCAAGATTCGGCGTCGGCGCGAGAGTTCCGCCAAAACAACCAAGATCGCTGTAGCCCATGTCGTCGATCAGAATGACGACCATGTTGGGCTTCTCGTCGGCAAAGAGACTTCTCGCACCGACGCCCTGAACCACAATAAGCAGCGCACAGAACAACATCTGCGATCCTGAAGAGTGTGCCGCAGCCGAATGAGCAGCTTCACGTGACTCACGCATCTTTATGACCAATCGCTTTGGGTTCGACGAACCAATCAGAACATCTATTCATTTCATCACAGATCCAGTAGCGTCTATTCTGGGACGGCCCGGATCAATCATCAACCAACCTCAGGTTCTCGAAACGCACTGGGGCTGCTGCCATGAAACCGTTTAAATGCTGATGAGAAAACAAATGCATCGGAATAGCCAACCTCACGCGCGATCACTTTGAGTGGATAATCGGACTGCTGCAACAAACGCCGAGCCTGGGACATCCGAATTTCAACGATCATCTGCTGGGGAGTTGAATCGAAGTAGCGCCGGACCAGTCGCTGGAGCGTCGCAGGAGAAACTCCCAGCCGCTGGCTCATAACTTTCTGAGACCAATCCTGCCCGGGAGTTTGCTCAACGTCTTTCCATACCTCGTGCAGAAGATTCTCAAGCGGCTCTTTGTCGGACGCAATTGGGCTAAGGATCTGTCGCAAGTACTCCGCAACCAACTCACCAAACAAATTGGCTGCGCGACTTGAAGGCATCATCGGCCTCGGTTCGCCGGTCACCCAGCCGGATTCTGTCAGAACTGACTGACTACGAGCATAGCCGGTTTCCGAGAGTAGTCCTTCGAATGCATGATTTAACTGGGGCGCGAAGGACGGTCGGACGAGTCTCGGCAAACTTCGATCCAGATGCTGCCAGCGCTTGAGCCCGTTGATGTAGAACCACAGAAATGACCACGACTGCTCCACAGTTCCAAGCAACAAAGGGGCGCCAACCGGTGACAGCAACAAGTCGCCGCTGACCGGACGGAACTCAACTCCGGGAGACTGGTAAAAGCCGTCGCCATCCAGAGTCAGCAGAACCAGATGACAGGAGGGATCTCGATATCCGACACGATAGTTCAGCCCAAATGTGCCGACGCCCGAAAGTCTCACACCCAATTTTAACAACGGCCCTGCGGCCTCCTGTTCCAGTTGCAGAAATCGCTGACGAGTATCGGCCGGAACACAGATTACATTGCGATATCCCGTCTGCACTGAAAGTTCTGCCATGACTCTGCCGACCCAAAATGATGAGAAATAACATGCCGATGATGTCGACCGCTATTCCAACGAGAGACGAGGTCCGTGAGAATACCGCCGTTTCGTATTCCGACCTTTTCCCATAGTTTCTCCCACTTTTCACGCAGCAAACGACCATGAGCAAAGTTGATGAGATTCCGAATCCGTCGCCGTCCCAACTGGCCGCGCTTCCAAGGAAAATGACGTTCTATCCATCAGTGAACGCCAATCCAAAGATCCTGAAACCTGAGCAGATCAAGCAGTACAACGAGCAAGGTTATCTCATGCCGTTCAACGGCCTGAATCAGGAAGAATCTCGCGAGCTTCGTGCTTTCTTCGACGGGGTTTTGGCCGCCTATATTGAACTCGGCAAATCCAGCTACTCCATCAGTACGGCGCACATGCGGTTTGCGCGGATTTATCAACTGGTGCAGCACCCACGGATCGTTGATGCGGTCGCTGACTTGCTGGGCCCCAACGTTGTCTGCTGGGGATCGCATTTCTTCTGCAAGATGCCGCATGATGGAAAGCGTGTTCCCTGGCATCAGGACAGTACCTATTGGCCGCTCAGCCCCACCAAGACTGTGACCGTCTGGCTGGCGATCGATGATGCAGATCCGGAAAACGCCAATATGAAGTTTATTCCGCGATCACACCTGCATGGCCTGATTGATTACGACGAAACTCAGGATGCGAACACCGTACTTGATCTCGCGGTTCGAAATCCGCATTCATACGGAGACGGCGAAGTCGACGATCAACTGAAAGCCGGCCAGTTCTCAATGCACTCAGATCTGCTGCTGCATGGTTCTGAAGCCAACGAATCGAACCGTCGGCGTTGCGGACTGACAATTCGATACGCAGCGGCCGATGTGACAACGTGGTATGACTGGCACAAGAAAGGCTTCGTCGTCCGAGGAGAAAATGTCGGCGGACACTGGGCCAATCCAGAGATGCCGAATCATTAGCCGACCGGATTGCGAAGAATCTCTTTCAGCACCTCGCCTCCGACATCTGTCAGTCGGAAGTCGCGGCCGTTGAAACGATGGGTCAGCTTCGTGTGGTCGAGACCGAGCAGATGCAGCAGCGTTGCATGCAGGTCGTTGACATGCACCTTGTTCTCAACGGCCTTGTATCCAAATGGATCAGTGGCGCCGTAGTGGAAGCCTCCTTTCACTCCGGCGCCGGCCATCCAGATGGTGAACCCATTGGGATTATGGTCGCGGCCTTTGTCGCCCTGAGAATCCGACGTTCGGCCAAACTCTCCACCCCAGATCACGAGCGTTGAATCCAGCAAACCTCGCGCCTCTAGATCCGCCAGCAGAGCCGCTGCAGGCTGGTCTGTATGCAGTCCACACGAACGATGATTTGTCTGCACGTCACTGTGACAGTCCCACGGAACGTCGTTCACACTTCCGTCACCGCCGACCCCTTTGCCAGCAAAGATCTGCACGAATCTGACACCTCGTTCGACCAGCCGTCGAGCAAGCAGGCACTGGCGTGAGAATGTGGCACATTCAGGATTATCCATGCCATAGAGCTTGTGGATGGATTCCGATTCCTTCGTCAAATCCAAAGCCTCAGGTGCCGCCATCTGCATGCGATAGGCCAGTTCAAACGAATTAATTCTCGCGGCAAGATCAGCCTGCGTTGGCCGAGCATTTGCATGCTTCTGATTCAATTCACGAAGCAGGTCCAACTGAGAACGTTGCTGAGCATCCGAATGCTTTGCATCTCGAACAAGGTTATCGACCGATTCCTTCCGACGAGCATCCAGGGTCATGGCCTGATAGGTCTTGGGAAGGAACCCGGCCGACCAGATCTGATCATCACCTCGCGGTCGCGTATCGTGAAGCACCACGAACGACGGAAGGCTTTGATTCTGCGATCCGAGCCCGTAAGTCATCCACGCCCCAAGCGCTGGCAGTCCGGGGCGATTTGTGCCGCACATCAGTTCGAGTGATGCGGGTGCGTGGTTGTTCTGTTTGAGATACATCGAATGCAGAAAACACATCTTGTCTACGTGCTTTGACAGATGTGGGAACAGATCTGACACCCATGACCCGGATTCGCCGTGCTGAGCCCACGCAAACGGCGACTTAAGACACTTTCCGCTGGTTGTGAAGAAGCCCGTCTTGGGATCTGAGCCTGCTAATTCCTGGCCATGTCGCTTCTGAAGTTCTGGTTTGTAGTCCCACGTATCGACCTGCGAAGGGGCGCCGGTCATGAACAACCAGATGATAGACTTCACCTGCCCCGGAAAATGCGGCGGTCGCAGTGCAAGCGGGTCTGACCCTTCCGCACCTCTGGCTGTTTCATTCTGAAGCATGCTGGCCAGTGCGACGGATCCGAAGCCAAGACCGGCCTGCTGCAGAAAGTCACGGCGAGCGGGTAGAGAGATTTCGCCAGGCGAGTAATATCCGAACATCTGAACTTTCCTCAAAGAAATTCACAAGACCTGATCCACGCGAATGCCCACATGGCTGCGGCAACTTTTGATCAGTCGATGTAGACAAACTCATTCAGACACAACAGAACGTGACAAAACTCGACAAGAGCTCGATCTGTTGCCTCGGGTGATTCGCCGCCCGCTGCAGCTCGCTGCTGATCAATGAAAGCCAGCATCATGGTTTGCTCTTCTTCCGTTGGAAGACGTGCGAACGTCAATTGGTAACCTTGCTGAACAACCGCAGGTAACGAACCATCGCCAGAGGCTTTAATACGTGCAGACAGTTTTTGAGCCTGCTGTCGTACCAGCGGCGAATTCATCAGAGCCAGAGCCTGTGTCGGCACGGTTGTTACGCTGCGTTCACCGATACTCTGAGTCGGCTCCGGAGCATCAAACAGCGTCATGACCGGCAACAGTTCACTGCGTTTGACTCGCAGATAGACACTTCGTCTCTGAGTATCATCAAGCACGCTGGGACCGAACATCGTGCCGTCCAGGTTACCTCCAACGGCCAGTAAGGCATCACGAATCGTCTCGGCTTCCAGTCGATGGGGCTGATAGTGCCACACGAATCGGTTGGCAGGATCGATGGCCAGATTCTCCGGACTCACTTCGTGAGACTGCTGGTATGTTTCGCTCAGCAGAATCGCACGATGAAGCGGCTTCAGCTTCCATCCCCCTCGTACCAGTTCACCGGCAAGATAGTCGAGCAATTCCGGATGAGTCGGCTTGTCGCCCTGAAAGCCAAAATCATTCGGGGTCCCGACAATACCCTGACCCATGTGATGCTGCCAAAGTCGATTCACGATGACTCGTGCAAGCAGTGGACCCGCGCCACGCTCCACATCCGTCATCCAATTAGCCATAGAAACGCGTGGATGCTCGGCCGATGCGGATGCAACCGGCTTCGCAGGTTCGTGACTTCGCCACAGAACCTGCAAGTATCCCGGCTCTGCCTTACCTTGTTTGTTATCGACTTCTCCGCGACGTAGGAAAAAGACGTCCTGACCGCCGGCGACCGTTGTATAAACCTCCTGCAGATTCGGCCGAGGCGCTGCAGCCGCATGGTCTCGAACTGGATTGAATTTGCCAGCCGTTTCCGAATCAAACGGCGCGAACCAGCGAGCGAGTGAGACTTTCACAGGCTCCGGCATTTCGCCTTTATGTGATTCAGCGACAGCCCTTAACTCTCCGACATGCTGTGGCGAAACGTCTCCTGCCCATGTCGCAGGATTGGGCTCGACGCTGGCCGAAATTCGAAGCCGCCCAATGCCCATATCAACAAACTTCAGTTCGACGACAAGTTCCGTCCCATTCGGAAGACCAGCCAGTGGCGACTCCAGCTCAAAGACCGCCGCGTTGTCCTTCTTCGCCGTCGCACGCACCACCCATGCGGTGCCAGGCTTCCCATCGACGGCGTTAGTGATTGGTTGCTTATCATCTTCAAACGCGGCAAAGACTGGCTTGAGTTTCAACGTTTGCATGGCCATCGGATCCTGCGAATCCAATGGTCGCGCCGTAACGATGATCTCCGCCAGTTGAAAACTCCCATCACCACTCAGCCCAGGACCTCGCTGCGGCAATGACTTGTCAGTAAATGCATCAAGACGGAGAGACTGGATATTCTTTTGATGAGTATTAAACGTCAGACGGTACGCCTCCTCATTGCGCACATTTCTGCGTTGGCCTCGCTGACGAACATTCGCTCCCGGATTCAGCAAACCATCATGCGCAATCAATCCGTTCGGAAGAACCTTGAGCCATGACCGTTCAGCTTCCGTCGTGATTGCTTCCAGAGTCTGCCAGCGAGTTGTCTCTGGCTGATTTACCGACTCTTTGTCGCGCCACGCGATAAAGCGTGCGGGCAATTCCTTCGCAGCAAATTCATTCAGCGCAGCGACCAGCGGTTCGTGATCCGCCTTATGTTTCTCGATGGCTTTGTCCGTCGCAACTTCGTCAAGATCAAGAGTTCGTGGACCATGAGCCGTTGTCGCCAGCGATGCCGCCAGTGAATAATAATCCTGATGTGGAATCGGATCGTACTTGTGATCATGACAGCGCACGCAGCCCAGTGTCAGCCCGAGCATTGAGCCTCCGATCGTCATCATCATATCATCAAGCTGATCGTAACGAATTCGCTCCACGGTCTTTGCGGTAATCTGCCCGGGATAAGGACCAGCGACGAGAAACCCGGTCGCTGCTGCTCCATTGATGTCATCCGGTTGCAGGATATCACCCGCCAACTGCATCCTTACGAACTGATCATAAGGCATATCATCATTCAGTGACCGAATCACCCAGTCACGGTAGTGATACGCTCCCGGACGGAACCCATCGAATTCGTAACCCCCACTTTCCGCAAATCGCGCCGTGTCCAGCCAATGCCGAGCCCAGCGTTCTCCATAAGCGGGTTTCGCAAGCAGTTCATCGACAACTTTTTCGAACGCGTTCGGTGATGAATCCGCAACGAATGCCGTCACCTGTTCCGGCGCAGGAGGTAATCCGATCAAATCAAAGTACGCGCGCCGAATGAGCTTCTCCTTCGCAGCCGGATGATTTGGCTTCAATCCATTCGCTTCCTGCGCCTGTCGGATGAATCCATCAATCGGTTCATGAGCATCGGGAAGCGTTACCTCTTTCAATGGCTGAAACGACCACCATTGTTTTCCCTCCTCAAGATTAATCTCACGCTTTGGTTTGACAGGAGCTTCGCCTTCACGAGGATCCGGAGCACCCAGATCAATCCATTTCGCAAAGTCAGCGATCACTTCGTCGGATAACTTGCCGGTTGGCGGCATCTCCATGCCATCATATTTCATAGCCTTAAGCAGCAGACTTTCGGCGGAGTTGCCTTTTATCAAGGCGGGACCAGTCTCACCACCAGCAGCAACACCGGCCGCAGAGTCCAGAAACAATCCCCCCTGAAGCTTCTTTTGAGTCTGTGCCTCCACGGAATGGCATCCGTAACAATGTTCGACCAGAACAGGTCGAATCTTCTGCTCAAAGAACTGGACGCCCTCTTCATCCGCCGCAATCGTCGTCGTGGAAACGACCATGACCAGAGCAGGCATGATTACCGTAATGGTGCGTGATATCAGTGAGGTCATGGCAGGAAACCAGTGGCAGGGAGGGCAGGACAATATTCTTCTCGGCAGGATATCCCGATCCGATTCAGAATACAGGTCTTTCAGGCGGAGAGGGACTCCAGACTTTAGATTCTGATCTCAGGCTGTTGGCAGGCGAAACAGTTTCTTCGAGTTTTCATAGAGGATTTTTCGCTCGACGGTCTTCGATGTGCTCAATCTGCGGATTGCAGCAACCGTCTGTGATCCCTGACAGGCCGATCCTTGCCCAACTCGATCATCGCAATCACTGCCGTACAACACTTTGTCCTGGTGTCGTTCCAGAAATCCACGAGCATGATCTTCATCGCGAGTCAGCGCATTGAGTCCTGAACCGGCCGACATATCTGCAAAGATGTTTGGGTAATCTGCCAGATAACGATCCGTCAATCCGCCGACCGTGACCTTCCCTTTGGGATAGAGGTTGTTCTGATCGGCATGATTCTTGTCGATGTTCGCCCACCACGTCTGAGCATGTCCGATAAACATGGTCTTCGGAAACTTCTCGAACATCTTGTAGATACGTTCGAACCCCATGTTGTATGTGCCGTGCTGCAAATGCATCAGAATCGGAACATTAAACTCAGTGGCCAGTTCATAAAGAAGCTGACTCTCTTTGGAGTCGCATTCAACGCTGAATTTTTGCTCGCCGATGATGACTCCACCAAGTTCCAGATACTTTGAAATCTCCATACGAGCTTCGGCAAGATCCGTGACTTCATTGGCTCCGAAGAAGAACTCACCGGTGTACTGCCTTGCCATCGCGATCGCAGTATCATTTCCCCCGGCACCAACTCCACCAAGAGTATTGTGCTTTCCATCACCAGTGGAAGGCGTGTTCACAGAAGATCCGGCCGGAAGCAGAATCGTCTGAGTGACCCCCATCGTTCTTTGGTGTGCAATAAGCTGTTCCGGCGTGCGAGCACGATAAGTCGTATGCTGATGAATATCGATGATCGGCTCTGCTGGATTACGTTCGTCGCCTTGAGCGTTAGCGTTCAGCAAGATTAAAGCGGCAACCGAACTTGATGAAGCCAAAAAGCACCGACGAGAAATACCGTTCATGACAGACTCCGAACAGTTGGAAACAACAGGGAGCGAGTCTCAGACGTGATGTAAATCTCAGACTCAATCGTTTTTTATTGGTGGCAGACTGGAGGATCGTCCGCAAGGATCCGGAATGCAAGTCTTCGTCGCTTTCCATCAAATCTTGCCTCTGACGTTACGCCGTCGGCAACACGACCTCCTGCAAAGCATGCCAAAGCTGCTCCACATGGATCCGCTCCGTTTGCTCAGCTCCGACGGAAACTCGAACCATCCAACGCCCCTCGAGAATTGCTGGAGTCAAATACGCATAGCCGGACCGATTCAATTGATTAACCCAGTTCAACGTGAACTGATCAAGCGATTCTCCAGACATTCCAACAGGCTCGTATCGCAAACAGACTGTTTGCAATACAACCGGGGCCAGTACTTCCCAACCCGGTGTCTGTCGGACCTGCCCAGCCAACCAGCGAGTATTCTCGATGTCTCGCCGCAATCGCTGTTGCAGGCCAGTGACTCCTTGCTCACGAATCAGGAACCAAAGCTTGAGAGCCCGAAAGCGACGCCCCAATGGAAGCCCCCAATCGCGGTAGTTTTTGACTTGCCCGTCTGCGGAAGTTTGCAGGTAACTGGGATTCGTCGACATCACTCGTATTAAGTGTTGTGAATCTCTGACAAAGTACACGGAACAATCGAAAGCAACTCCCAGCCACTTGTGTGGGTTGAGCACTATCGAATCAGCACTCTCGATTCCGTCCCACAAGCTGCGGAACTCGGGCAGAATCATCGCTGAGCCTGCCATCGCTGCATCGACATGCAGCCACAGTCCGTAACGAGTCGACACTTTCGCGATGGCCAGAATCGGATCGATCGCCATCGTAGTCGTCGTCCCGGTTGTTGCCACAACAGCGCAAGGAATCCTTCCAGCGGCTTTATCCTCATCAATCGCCAGTGCCAGCGCATCGGGTTTCATGGCAAAGGAACTGTCATGAGCCACGATTCGAATGTTGGCCCGACCAAACCCAGCCAGCAATGCGGCTTTGTCGACAGAACTGTGACTATGAGCAGTCACGTAAACAACCAACGGATCCTTTTCGCTCTGTAGTCCGCCTCGTACCAGACTGTAGTTCGTCGTACGTTCCCTCGCGGAAAGCAGAGCGATCAATGTGCTGGTCGACGCGGTGTCCTGAATGACTCCGTTCCAACCGGCGGACAATCCGACCATTTGTCGCAACCAATCGGTTGCCACCTCTTCAATCTCAGTCAGAGCAGGGCTGGACTGCCAGGCAAGACCGAGCACTCCCAGGCCTGTGCTGAGAAAGTCTCCCAGCACGCTGGCCAGTGAGCTGTTCGCAGGGAAGTATCCAAAGAATCGTGGATGTTGCCAAAGTGAAAGTCCCGGCAGGACAACTCGATCAAGATCGCTGAGAATTGAATCGAAAGATTCTGCGTGCTCTGGCGGTGAGTCCGGCAACATCGCTCGAACTTCGCCGGGGGCCGTTTTCGCCATCACGGGCAATGTCTCAAGCCTGGCCCGGTAGTCAGCAATCCAGTCGACGACCGCATGACCATATATTCGAAATTCCTCAGGGGACATCAACTTGCTCTGCATCGGGGGATTCGTGACTGGAGACCGCTTCCGGAGTATAACTGCATTGAGCATCGGGTAACATGAATTGCGAAGACCTCCCACTGAGGACATGCAGAGCTCTTCGATTGTTGCCAGCTCGTTCTGGACTATCCCAACCGACGAAACACATCACGCAGGAAATCAGCCTCTATGAACTTCCGGAATCTCTTGTTTGCGCTGGCCTGCGTTGCATCGACAACGGCTCTTGGTCTGTTCGACGAGCCAAAGATCAAACGCAGTACATCGACGGTCGAAGGCTGGAGCCTCCATGTCAACAACAAACTCCTGAGAGAAGATAAGGCAGCCACGGCCAAAGCCAAAAAACTGCTGAAGGCTCAATTGCAGGAGATCACTCGTGTTGTGCCGTCCGAAGCCGTCACCGAACTTCAGAAAGTGCCGCTGTATTTTTCGCCGGAGTACCCGGATTCGCAACAGCGAGCCGAGTATCATCCCGGAGCCGGCTGGCTGAAGGACAACAACCGCGATCCCGTCATGGCAAAGGCGGTAGAATTCACCAATATTCAGATCTTCGAACGTGAAACCAAACGTATGCCCAACTTTGCACTGCATGAGTTGGCTCACGCTTATCACGATCAATTTCTTCCGGATGGTTTCGCAAACAAGGACGTTCAGGCCGCCTTCGAAAGAGCCCGCGCAGCAGGACTGTATGACGAGGTTGAACAACGATTCGGAGATGGCCGGTCAGCTCGTGTGAAGGCGTATGCGATGACAAACCCCATGGAATATTTCGCCGAATGCAGCGAAGCCTTCTTCTCGACAAATGACTTCTTCCCCTTCAACAAGGAAGAATTACAAAAGCACGATCCGGAGATGTTCGAACTGTTGCACAAACTCTGGAAATGCCCAGAGGAGAAGAAAGCCGCAACGCCCAGCGAAGAGACTCGTTGAGCCTCCAGTCAACTGGCAATCAGCATCGCCCGTTCATTGAGTCAGTCGGGCAAAAATCTCATTGGCGTCAGACGAAGACAGCCCCGGCAGTTCAATGACCATGCTTGTCTCAGTCCATCCCGCAGGTCGGGTACGAGCTATCGCACGGCCGTTCAGGATGACGACCAATTCTTTCGCAGCCATCACTTCGGGAGTTCTCAACCGTTCCCGGCCAGACTTGGAAAAATACAACGTCAGACTTGCAGGCTGTTGAAACTCATCTCCTCGGAATACGGAAAAATCGGCCGCTTTCAGGAACGGCTTATCATCCGCGATAACTTTCGAGCCATCAGGCAAAGTCAGCGACAGACTGCCGTTTTCTTCCAAGGAACTTATTGCATGAAGCTCAAGCGTCGAAGTCGCTGCGACATACTCACCGCGCAATCTTGGGAACAGGTAGAGATAAACTGTGCCAAGAATCGCGACAAAGACCAAGATCGCCGCAAGAAGTGTCCAGGCTGATCCACGCGAACGAGATTCATCAACACGCACATGATCAGCAGACGGCACTACTCCCCCTGAACTGTTTGAAGCCATGACGTTGATGTCCGCCTCTGCCGTTGCCAGATCGCACCCGGTGACTTCACGAAGACGCATAACAGCCTGATCACGATGACCGGTTGCAAGCAGTTCTCGGACTTCACGCTGTTGCTGGAGGCTGAGATTCATAGTGACGGTGTTTGTGGCGAAAGTGCCACAGGATGCATTCTTCGTTCGAGGGCCATAGATTGTGCGTGCGATTGTTGACGAGAGTCACAGCGTGTGCTCCGAGAGCATAGCAGAATTCAACGAAAACCGCGAGGTTGTCCAACGCCAGATCACGTCGATCCTTCCCGTACTTTGGACTGCTGCAGCCCGCTGCAGCTTTCCGCTCCACAGCCTGCTGTGGAGCAAACCGTCGGATCTCCAACGCCTGCTCAGCCCGTGGTTCGGCAGCAGGCTGCCTGCACCAAAGCGGCAGCAGGCTGCCGCAGTCCAAGAGGGCATGAAGCTTAGTTCGCGGTTGACTTGCCGAGCCACAACGCTGCATTCGTGATGATTCGAAGTGGTAACTCCTGTTTGTAGACGGGATAGGTTTCATGACCCGGACGAAAATAGAACACTCGACCGTTGCCAATCTTCCAGATGAGACCACTGCGAAAACTTTCTCCCGCTTCCCACGTCTCTTCGAAGAGAACTTCATCCGGCTCCGGCACATGAAACGGATCCGCATACATCTCGGTCTGAGGGATCTCGAACGAAGCGGGCAGTCCGGCCGTCACGGGATGGTCGGGCTTCAAAACCTTTACTGTGCTGGGTTTGCCATCGGGCCGATAAGATGGAAACACACAATTCGGCAGATCAACTCGAACGGACAACGCGTTGCCTCGACGTTTTGCATAGTACGCAGGAGTTACGATGGAGTTTGCCGTCGGGACAAATCGACCCTCGGGTGCGATAAACTCAAACTGAACGGGAGGCCCGGCAGGGGGATCCGGATAACGCCGTCGAGCGTCCTCGCGCGTTCGCTCGTTCATCGCTTCGACAAATGGATTGGCCCAGTGAGCGGAGTGGAGAGCAATCAGAGCCAGTCGTCCCTCTTTGATTCTGGCAACGATGTCACGTGAGACTTCCGGAGAAATTTCATCGTGTCGCACATGCCCCCACCAGACCAGCACATCGGTGTTGTCCAGCAGAGTTGAGGGCAGCCCTTTATCAGGCTGGCCCAGGTTCGCCGATATGACTCGCAATCCAGGCTGCTTCGTCAGATGCTCTGCAATCGCATTGCCCAGAAAATTTTCGTAAGCCTGCTTTTGTGCCGGCTGCTGCTCATCCCACACGACAACTCGAACGACCGGGTCTTGTCCATAGACAACGGCCGGCGTCAAAAGTATTAGTCCAAGAAGCAGGGCAGGGCATTTCATTTCGGGACAATCCTGACGGGTTAACTTACGATCAGACAAGCGTAAGCGGAGTCTATCTCTGCCAACCTTCTTTACCATCAGGATCGTCGAAAACTACCAAACCCGACTACAACGGATGCTCAGTCTGCTTTCAGCCCTGTTTGATAAACATACACTGGCTTTCAGGTAGCTCGATGATGGACTCGGGCTTTGACCCCAGGACCTCGTCAAACGCCTTGCGGACGCCTTCAGCCTGAGCATAGTCGTGAGACATCAAGATCCCGCCAGGCAACAGCCGAGGATAGAAGAACTCAAGGCTGTCTCGCGTGCTTGCGTAGGTGTCGACATCCAGATTGACGAAGGAGAACTTTTTGTCGCGAACAACATCACCAGTCGCCGCAGGAAAGAAACCTTTATGGATATGGACGTTCGGGTACTGCGATAAATACGGCTCTGCGCGAAATGAAGTGCGCGTGCAATAGTTCTGATTATCCAATGAGGGCGAACTTGGCGAGGTGGAGCGCATAGAGTTTGGCGATGAAGTAG